>JARLGQ010000349.1 GCA_031292675.1 Acidimicrobiales bacterium | reverse complement strand
GGGCGCACGCGCGCGCGGCACCCCCGGACCCCCGCCCACCCCCCCCCCCGCTGGGCGGGGGCGCCCCCCCCGGCCCCCCCGCCGCGCCCGGCGCAACCCGCCCCGCCCCGGGCGTCTACCAGTACACGGGCTCGGGCACCGAGAAGCTGTCGTTGCCACCCCTGTCTCAGTCCGAGGGGCCCTCCATGCCCGGGACGGTCGTGCTGCGGGGATCGAACTGCTTCGTGTTCCGGATCGACTACAGCACCCATCACTGGCAGACGTGGGAGTACTGCCTCCACAGCGGCGACCTGTGGGAGGCCGGTGGCCGGTCATGGCAGCTGTGGTCCATCGGACCGCTCAACGTCACCAACCTGAGCTCATTCACCTGCGCACCACGCAGCATGGCCCTCCCGGCCCACGCCCCTCTTCATGTGTCGTGGGTGTCGAGCTGTACCGGGACCAACACTTCGGTCAAAGGCCAGACCGTGAGCACCGGCCCCTACCGGTTCGAGGGTCTCACCACGATGTCGATCGGCGGTACCCCAGTCCAAGCCGCGCACTTCCTGCGGCTGCGGACAGACTCGGGTGCCCAGCGAGGCACCGAGCGCTCCGAGGTGTGGTTCAGCACGAGCACAGGCTTGCCCTTGCGAGTGCAACAGGACATCAAGGTCACAAGCCCGACGCCTTTCGGCACCTCCCACTACACGCAAGTCGGGGTCTTCGTCCTCAAGTCGTTGGTGCCACACCGCTGAGCAGCCGAACCTCAGGCGAAGGACGACACAGACCGTGCACCATTGGGGACGACCCCGCTGCGCCGGACACGGGCGCCCTCGTGGGGGCTGGATCCGCCACGGTGTCCCGACCGGTCGCCGACACCGTCGAGGCCGCATCCCTGAGCGGGTTGTGAGCGGCCAACCAGGTCAGTGCGGTCCTGAGGCATCCATGAGCAACCGCGCTCAGATGGTGCCACTGCGGGGTCAGGCAGCGTTCTGCTGCAGGAACGATCAGGGTCTCAGTGACCGTGGCCGACCTCGGCAGTGGCGAAACGAGCCGAGTCACCGAAGTCGGCGGAGGAGGCAGGCCGTCGTAAAAGGGCCCACGGGCACATAAGCTGACATCAGTGTCAGGTTTATCAGCGGTCCCTGGGGTCGACGGAGTCCCGATCGAGCCCGACCTGCCACGTGCACGCCATGCGGATGCCGAGCCCGAGGCGGCCTCGCGTCGACTAAGCCCGGCGGGGCAGACCGGCGAACTCCAGCCGGCTCCAGGCTCCTGGTCTTCCTCGTGGGGTCTCGCCACCCGCATCTTCGCCATGGCTCGGAACCTGGGCCGTGATCCGCGAGTCATGGGCGTGTTGCGGGCGGGGCCCCGGGTGGCGTTGTTCCTCGCCCGGGGAAATCGCCGGACGGCAACCGCCGGCCAGGACGACAGGATCGTGCCCGTCCGACCGACTCCGTCGTTGGCACTCCAGGCGTACTTGGACGAGGTCCTGATCGCCCTGTTCCGGCACCCAGACCTCTTGCCGCGACTGGCCGACTATGCCCCGGCAGCGGCCGATGTGGCGGAAATCCGAGATCTCTTCTCGACGCGTGGGTGGCTCGAGCACCCGGGGCAGTACCACCGGAAGCCGCCGATGCCCGATGACATCCGCGCCTGGCATGGGCGTGCCGCCGGGCTTGGCTACGAGCACGTCACTTTCACCAGCGGGTGGGAGCCTGATCCCGAGGAGCCGGGGCGAAGCAGGTGGTTGAGCCACGAAGCCAACCGCACCGTCCACGCGCTGGTGTCTCGGACCCCGGGTCGTGAGCACCCGTCCTGGCTCATCTGCGCCCATGGCTTTGGCATGGGCACGAGCGCGTCGATGGACTTACGGGCATTTCGAACCGGGCAGCTGCACCGCCGGGGAATCAACGTCGTTGTACCGGTGCTTCCGCTCCACGGACCGCGGGCCTCTGGCCGGATTCGTGGCGAGGACCTGATGACCATTGACCTGGTCGACTCCATGCACGGCATGGCCCAGGCCACCTGGGACCTCCGGCGGATCATTCGCTGGGTGCGACAGAGCCAGGGCGCGGAGACCGTCGGGCTGATCGGGTACTCGCTCGGGGCGCTCGTTGCCGCCACCGAGGATGACCTGGCCTGTGTCATCGCCGGGGTTCCCGTGGTCGACCTGCCGGACCTCTACCGGCGCCACAGCCCACCCGACATCGCGCGGTTGGCTGACGCCCACGGCGTCCTGGGGCGAGCGGCCGACGACGCCCACCGCGTCGTCTCGCCTTTGGCGATGGACTGCAAAGTGCCTTTCGAGCATCGCTACGTCTTCTCCGGTCTGGCCGATCGGATGTCGACGTTCGGCCAGGCTCGAAAGCTCTGGCTGCACTGGGGTCAGCCTCCCCTTGCCGCGTATCGCGGCGGCCACGTCGGGTTCCTCTTTTCGGGTGTTGTCCGCCAATTCGTTGACGACGCGGTGACGAACTCGTTCCCGCCGGCATCAGGAATCCCGGGCTAGCCACCCCATGTCTCGATATGGCGAAAATGCCCGCACCGAACAAACCCGCACATGGCTCTCGGCGTATGGCGCTCCGCGCAACGGGCGACGTGGGTGAGACCGACATGCAGAGGTTGAGCGGGTTGGACGCAGTGTTCCTGGCGGCCGAGGGGCCGGCCAACTACGTCACCCACGGCATGGCGGTGATGGTGCTCGATCCCTCGACCATGCCCGCCGGTGATCGCGTCGGCGCGGTAAGGGACTACGTCCGAGCACGCATCCACCTGGTGCCGCCACTGCAGCGGCGCCTGGTCCCGGTGCCACTGGGCCTCGACGTGCCCAAGTGGATGGACGATCCCCGAGTCGACCTCGACCGTCACATCCAAGCAGTGAGGCTGCCGACACCGGTCACCGCAGTGAAGTTGGCCTCCTTCGTCTCCGATCTCACCGGACGCAAGCTGGATCGGCGCTACCCCCTGTGGGAGATGTACGTGATCGAAGGGTTCGAAGGCGACCATCTGTGCGTCGTGGCGAAGCTGCACCACTCCCTGATGGACGGCGGTGCCGGTATGCAGTTCATGGCGTCGCTCTTCGCGCTGGAACCCGATACTCCCGCACCACCGGAGCCTGAGCCACAGGTCCCAGAGAGACGACCCGGGGACGTGGCCCGACTCGGCGGTGCTCTGGCGTCCATGATCCGGCGCCCACTGTTCGGCGCTCGAGCGCTGGAGCGAACGTTGGGGGCTGGCATACGTGTTTCTCGCCAGCTGGTCGACCATCGTCGCCGAGGTGGTTCCTCACTTACTCTCCCATTCAGTGCCCCTCGCCTCCCGTTCGACGCACCGATCACGCCGCGACGCGAGATCGCCTTTACCTCTCTTCCACTGGACAAGATCAAGGGCGTCGCCCACGCCTTCGAGGTCACAATCAACGACGTGGTCCTCGCCGTGGTGGCGGGCGCCATGCAGCGCTTCCTCGTTTCCTCGGGGAGGCTGCCACACAAACCGCTCGTGGCGGCGGTCCCGGTGTCGGTGCGCGGTGATCACGGCGTGGAGCAAGCCAACATGGTCAGCGTGATGCTCACCAGCCTGGCGACCGACCTGGAGAACCCCGCTGATCGCTTGGTCGCCATCCACCACGCGGCATCCGAGGCCAAGCTGCTGCAGGCGGCAGTGGGTTCCGAGGCACTCATGGAGTGGTTCGAGGTGCCCGTGCCGGCGCTCTTCTCGCTGGTGACGAGTCTCTACGCGCGGCTGCGTCTCTC
>JARLGQ010000348.1 GCA_031292675.1 Acidimicrobiales bacterium | reverse complement strand
GATCGTGTTCGTGATGTCTTGGTCGAAGTTCCCGCCATAGAGCTGGTCCTTCCCCTTGGTCACAGACCCACCGCCGCTGCCGACCGGGTTGGTGTCGCATATCCAGTTGAGGAACCCGGCCGCGGACGCCCGGATCTTAGTGGTGTTCCAGATGTTGAACAGCGTGCGGGCCGTCGGGTAGTTGTTGGAACGCTCGTTGGCGATGCTCGGGACGATCCCGTTCTCGTTGGTGAGCGACACCACGTAGGCGCCGGGCACGCCGGCGGGGATTGTGCCGGTCCCGGGCTCGATCTGGACTGTGCCGGCGTTGGGGATGGTGTTGTAGTAGCCGTAGCCCTCGAAGTACAACGAGGTGGCGATGTCCACGGCCTGGTCGGCCGGGTCGTTAGGCCAGTTGGCCCCAGCGAAGTCACCGATCTGAGATGCGTTGTTCTCCAGGGCGATCTCCAGATTCCCGGTGTACCCGTCGTTGGACAAGGGGTTCTGGCCCGAGGCCGCGTTCGCGTTGAACGGCGAAGCGGAACATCCACCGCCGGTGACACCGGAGTTGGCGAAGGAGTTGAAGGTCGCTACCGTGCCCGAGCCCTTGTTCACGCCGATGATGCGGATCGGGACTCCGATGGGCTTGCCGTTACCCACGGTCTGCGCGGTACCACCATTGTTGGCGGCGCTCAGGTTGGTGAGCTGGCCCCAGTCCGTGATCCGGGTGGAGTCGGTGGCGCACCACAGGCGGTAGGCCACGCTCGATGCCCCCGACCCGGTCCCCCCGTCCACGTCGTTGAAGGGCGTACCCGAGCAGAACGGGCCGCTGCCCCCGCTGCCCTGGGCCACGCAATTGGTGGGGTCACCGGGAATCCAGCCCGCCGCCACCGCCCCGATGAGGCCGTTCGACGGGAACGCCGGGGGGGTGAACGTCTGGTTCAGGGCGGTGAAGGTCTTGCCCTCGTACCCGGTCGCGGCACCAACGGCTGCCGGGTCGATGCCCTGGACGTCGGTCACCGGGACGCTGTCCTTCGCATAGCCGGACTCTGCAAGCGTGGAGCACCCGGCGTTGGATGCAATCGGCTTCGATGAGCGAGAGAAGTCGACCGCCTGCGGTGACGGGAGGATGCCGCACAGCTGCTGCTGGCCGTTCCCCGACCCGATGTCGTTCTCCCCCATCAACTCCTCAGAGCTGTCGAAGTTGTCCGTCGTGTCGGTGGTGGTGGTGTTGCTGAAGTTCGGCGCCCCACCGGTGGTGTGGTCACAGAAGGCGTTCTGACCGGTTCCCGACCCCACGAGGGTGCAGCCGTAGAGACCCGCTTGGTTGTACTCGTCCGACAGCTGCTGCATCATGTAGAAGGTCGTGTCCGACCCGGCCGCCCGGTCGATGTTCGACACCGAGTCGTTCGCCGTGAACCACCTCGGGTAGGCGCCGATGGTCGGGTAGGGCGGGACGGTGAGGGCCGAAGCCGGACCGGCGAGCACGAGTGTCGTGGCCAGTAGTGCCACACAGACCGATGCCGCCCCGACGAATCGGGTCCGCAGGTTGCGATTCCTCATGAGATGGTTGCTCCTTTTTGTGTCTTGGAATGGTTCGTCACGGAGTCGCTCTGATCGCGATGGAGGTCGGGGTGTCACGCCGCTCGCTGCTTGCGACGGCGAAGAAAGAGCGTGCCCCCACCGATGGCCACAGCCGCCAGCGGCAGACCGATGGCGTACGGGACCTCGGGCGTGCCGTCACCGGGGTTCTCGCCGCCGTCGTCGGCATTGGCTGTGACCTGGAACGGCGCGGAGAAGATGTGGGGCTTCGAGAAATCGCTCTGGTTGGAGAAGAGCCCGATGACGCAGTAGTTGGGTGCCGCCCCACACACGGGGGTACCGTTCGACGGCTCGCCGAAGGTAACGGTGTCGGGCAGCGCATAAACGGTGTAACCGGTGAAGTTCATGCTGCCGTCTGCAGCCGCTCCGGAAATCGACAGGATCGTGTCAGGCTGGCACTCGGTGGGCTTGGTGGGCAGATCACCGAGGTCACCGTTCGGGTCGGCGCACTCGAGAGCCTTGATGGCGACGGCGCCGCTCGGGAACCCCGCGGCCGCCAGGCTGGCGTTGTTCATAGTGGTGTTGGCAATCACGGAGATGTTGATCGTCTGCCCACTGGAATACGGCCCGGCCGTAACCGTTCCGGTGGTGTTCAGTGTGACCGTGCCGTCGCTGCTTGTCAGCGACGCCGCACTGGCCGGCCCTGCCAAGGCGAATGTCATCGGGAGAGCAATGGCAACCACCGTCGCTCCGTACGTCAGAAAACGTCTCATCGACTTGGGCATCTGGCATTCATCCTTTGGTCGGGGGCTTGGTTCTTCTCGTCGAGCCGGAGTGGTCAGGACCGGAGTATGGCCTTGGTCCTTGACGTCCATCGACATATGAACAGAGCCAGCACCCCAGTACAAGAGGCATTTCCGGTTGACGCGAACAGTTCATTTCGCGTTTGCATCGTTGTCACGCTGTGGTTGCGCAACTGTCGCTCGGTCACTCCGGGGCGAGTTCCGGACCTGCTGAACACAGACGTCACGCGGTCGTAGGAGGTCGCACCGCGGTCGAAGGTGCCTTTCGACGTGCAACTCGCGCTGCATCCCGTTTCGACATGTAGACATCACAACAAGCATCCGAGCCCCGAAACAAGGCTTTTGGAAAAGTTCACTCGGAGTTCGCGACTCGATTACCTTGGCGTCACCCTCCTGTCACAAAGGCAAGGTGCTGTTCCCGCCGACAAAAGCGACACCTGGAGAGCGAAAATGGCATGCACCGCCCGGCGGCGGGCCAAGTCGGGTCCGCGCAGAGCACCGCCTGAGGGCGTGGGCAACAGAATCGTGCCGAACGGGCGAACCAAGGGTTAGACCAGCCAGTGTCCGGCGGCTTCCCCAGGCAGAATCCGGATCACCTCGAGTTGCGCTGTCGGAGAGGTCACCGAAGGTTCACATCAAGGAGTTGCGTAGCCAAGAGATCCCTCCTTCTGGGTAGTCCTTCGACTACCAGACGCAGTTGAAGCGCCAGCGGCCGGGACCTGGGTGGGCGTCGCACATCGCACGCGCGGAGTACGTGGAGTCTCCAGCGGGACGTCTCAGTCAGCTTCTCCGTTCAGGTCAACGCAAGGACCGTCCGACCCCCCCGGCGCCTCCGCGGCCAGAACCCTCGGAGCCATCGGCGTCTGTTGGCCATCAGCTACGTGGCGGAGGCCTTCAAGTGGAGACGAAAGCTCCACGCGTGTAACAGGACGAACCGGACCAGCGCCGCCACGACGCTCCCAAGGAAGACGGCCGTCACGAGGTCGATCGCCGACGTCGCCTGAGCCGCACGCGAGACCCAAAGAACCGCACTCGTGAGCAAGCCGTTCACGACCAGGATCGTCGCTCCTCCGACGACGGCATTCCGCCATCTGACACCTGTGGCCGGACGCAACGTGAATATCGCGTGTGCCACGGTATTGCTCAGGACAGAGATCGCCAAGGCGAGTACGTTGCCAACAAATGGCCCGAGTGCTGCGAGGAGGGACGCGAACAAGATCAGGTAGGTGACGGTGCTCACCATGCCCACTCCCGCGAAGCGGGTCAACTCGGATGAACTCACCGATGGGGCGGTCGAACCGGGCGGAAGCGGATGTGCATGCCCCCGGCCGGCGGACAACACTCGAATGAGGCGCCACACTCCCTGGAGGTCCCCAATAGCGGTACGGGTGATGTCCACCCGAGAATCAGCGTCGTCCACCCAGTCGACCGGTACCTCGTGGATCCTGAGCCGATTTCGCTGCGCAATCAGGAGCAACTCCGTATCGAAGAACCACCCGTCGTCGTCGATCAACGGCAACAGTGCCATCACAGTGTCACGCTTGACCGCCTTGAACCCGCACGTGACATCGGTCACCGCGCTCCTCAGTACCGTTCGTAGCAGTACGTTGTAGGTGCGTGAGATGAGCTCTCGCTTCGGCCCGCGGACCACGCGAGCCCCTCGGGCCAGTCGGCTCCCGATCGCGATATCACTGTGGCCCGAAAGGAGCGGGGCCACGAGCGGAAGAAGCGCGTCCAAGTCGGTGGCTAGGTCGACATCCATGTACGCAACTACCTGAGCCGTGCTCTCGGACCAGGCCTTTCGAATCGCCCGGCCCTTGCCCGCTCGGTCCAGATACAAACCGCGCACTCCGGGAAGCTCTTCCGCCAGAGCGCTGGCAATTCGCCATGTATCATCGCTGCTGGCATTGTCGACGATCGTTATGACGGCCTCGAACGGAAACCGCTCGTCGAGGTACTTTCTGAGCCTCCTGACACTGAACTCGAGGTCCCGCTCCTCATTGTGGACAGGGATCACGACGTCAACGACGGTAGCCGCGGCCGGTGCTCTGATCTTCAAGCTCATGATCTCGGTCATGGTCACTGCCTAGATCCCGCTTCCTTGATCCCGCTTCCGCATCGGTCAACGACACACTGACGAATCGTGCACCGGCTTCACAAGAGACTTAGCGATGTGGCGCGAAGAAATCACCTAGCTGTCAACCTTCCGTTGCGTCAAGTTTCCCTTTTGGACACATTCGACATAATGAGGCAGAGCCCTGACTCGGCCGTGGCACCTTCGGATCCTCGGAATGGACTCTGGCATGCTCCCAGCAAGGATCCGACTCCTCGACCGGACTCATCCGGGTGCAGCGCCGGAGTCCTGTGTGACGTGGTAGAGACGGAAGGCCGGACAGACTCCGCCACCCGCCGTGAAACTGTGCGTCAATGTCGCGAATCGCTGCCCGCTGTTGTTGTCACCAGAGTCATAGAGCGAAGGGTACTGATGGTTTGTGGCGATCAGGGAACCTTGCCCACTGGGCGGAGGGACAAGGATGTAGCGGGCATGGAAAGTGACGGGGTCGGCCAGGATCTTTTGGAAGTCACGGTCGTTCGGGATGACGAAGACCTTGGGGTTGGGCGAGAGGACGATCGCCATCGGGATGCAAGGCGAGGAGTTGTCCACCACCAAGTCCCCGTCGGGCAAGCGGAGACCGGCGATATACGAGGCGATATCCTGCGATTTTTGAAAATTCTGCGAGTAGCTCCGGTCCAAGCTCGACCACTTGCTATGTAGCACATAACCGAGAGTACGCGTCTCCTCGTATCCCACGCGAGGATTGAACATGCCGGCCGCAGTCGTCGGCAACGAAGGACCCAGCAGGAGAAGGGCCACACCAGCCAATGCCGCGGTACCCAGGCCCTGCCGGAATCGCGTCCCAGTGCGTCCCGCACGTTTGCCAAGATCGAATCTCGTGCTGCTCCGGATAGTGCCCTTGAGCGTCCGCGTGCGGGCGGTGGCAAGAACAACGCCGACAAGCAGCACTTCGACTGGGACGGCGGCGATGAGGTAGCGGTACGACCAGATGATGCCGCCGCTGACATACGCCACGAGATCAAAGCCAAGGCCACTCGCCACCACGCTGAGGGGTACCAGAATCAATGAATCACGGCGCCGAACTGCAGTCATGAGTGCCAACGCCGCAACGACTACCAGAAGAGGCGCCAGGTACAGAAGCGCTTCCACCTCGAGGCGGAGTGCCGGCCCCAGGTGGACAACCCCTCCGCCGGCTCCGGCCCGGATCTGGGCGGTGGTGCCGTATACGGACGTGAATTGGTTGAACAGAGACCCGGTAATCACGTAACTGACAACGGCCCATCCCACGAAGCTCGTGACGAACGGGAACAAGAAGACGGTGAGATCCGTTAGCCCGCTCATTATCCGAGCGCGCGCGAACCCTTGAGCTCGATGCATGCTCAGTGCAAAGACGAGTGCTCCTGCTGTTACCGCCGGAGCAACTGCCTCGTTTCGTACCAGGTAGCACAACCCAAGGGCGACCCCGGCAAAGGTCAACGAACGCAGATCGTCATCCCGTAACCAACGAGCCAAGTACCGGCACACAGAAACCAGCGTGAAAAGGTAGAGGGCCTCGCTCATGCCGTTTGATCCGTAGTAGATCACCATTGGGTTGACAGCGAACACAGCGGCAAGAACTAGGCGGGGGAAGCGCGGAATTCCCCACTCCCGAAAAGTCGCGAGGACTTGATATGTGGCGCCCGCCATGCACAGGCTCGATACGATGGTCCCAGCCATGTCACGCGTGGCCAGCGGAGGCCACAGATGGTAGAGGAGCAATGGCACCACGTCGGCCATTGATTGCAAGGGATTCCACACAAATCCGACAGCGGCCAGGTGAGGATCACGCGAATAGAGGATGTAGAAGCCGTTTGCCATCCGGGATACCGCATCCCCGAAGAACGAGTGAAAGTGGAAGGCCAGTATCGCTCCACAGGTGAGATAGAGACTCGCCGATAGCGAGAAGACGATGCCCCCCTCACTGAACAGTCGGCGACGCACCGCAAGACGGTGACGCCGATTTCGAGGCCGATGCGAGCCACTGGCGGTGCGTGATCGTGCTTGAGCTTCGTGGGTGACTACGGTCATAGAGCTATCTCATCGGACTGAAGGCGTAGCCGACCCGGACGCGCAGCGATTCCTCGTCCCACGGCCATAGGCTTGCTCGCACGAGCGCATGTGAGTTTCCCGAGATTCGATCGGATCACTGGCGGGATTGTAGGCAGGCGGCAGCAAAACCGTCATCACGGAGCGAAATGATCTCGAGTGCGCATCGAAAGCCAGGTCCACGCCGGATCGATGAAATTGGGGTAGCGGTCGCCAGATCCCTCTAGCCGAGCGCAAGGCTGGCGATCACGCCGATCGTGGGGTCGTCCGGCGCGATGTCATAGACGCACGTTGCCTCCACGGATGGCACCCAGTCCCAGAGAAGAACCCCGCTACTTCCTGCCGAGATCTGGGCGTGGATGTTTGCAGCGAAATCCGAGGCCCGCTGGGAATTGGAGAGGCAACTACTGCCGGCGTTGATCCCCTCCTCGCCGATGATGAGCGGCTTGCCCAGGCTGGCGGCCCGGTTTAGGCGGGCTCCAAGCCCATTCCATTGGTCGCCGGGGATGGCTGTGGCAGGATCGCCGTAGTCGTGATAGGAGAGCACATCGATCCCCGGACTGGCACCCACATAGGTGTAGTCGGTCCACACGGCCCCACACTGACCGCTGCCGAGGAGCCCCTCCTCCACAAGATGGTTCGGGTCAAGGGCGTGCAACTCCCCCCCGACGACGTCGAAGAAGTGGCGCAAGGCCAGAGCCGCTGCATGCTCGTTCGGGCAAGTTTGGTTGCCGTTGCAGTTCGACGGCTCGAATTGGGTGGGACACGTCGATGCTTCGGCTTCGGAGATCGGCTCCCACATCCCGAGTGCTAGTGAGTTCTTGTAGCGGTTGACGATCGCTTGCAAGTAGTTCCAATATGATAAGGGTGTCATTCCGCTGTCGTTGAAGACATCCATGAAGCCCCCGTTGTACCAAGACAGGTCGGCCCAGTGACCACTGTCACAACTACCGCTTTGCCCGGCAAGCACTGGGATGAGCAGCTGGTGGTGCGCGGCCGCGGCGGCAAACACGCGGTCGAGTGGAGCCCAGTCAATCTGCTTGGTGGTGACATCGGTCGCCATCGTCCCCTGAAAGGCCCAGAAGCGCACCATCGAGTCGGGCGGGAGCGAGGCGAACAACTGGTTGAGCTGATCGTCGCTGAGCTCAGGCCCGCAACCTGCATCTATCCCCCACTCCGTGGCTATCTCGTAACCGTTGAAGCCAACGAACCGATATGGTCGGCCGTTGAACATCAGCCGGCCACCGGTCACGCTTACGGTTCCCTCCGGAGATGGCAGAGAGACGACGCCCGATGGAACTGTATTGCCACGCGTGGTTGTGGTTGTCGAGCTCGTCGTTGTGGTTGTCGAGCTTGTCGTTGGAGAAGGTGTCGGGGTTGTCGGGACCGCGTTGGCTAGGCTCGCACCGGCAGTGGGCGTTGTCTCGTTCCTTCCCGACAATTGGATCGACGCACGCGAGGCCCCGAAGCCCGGTAGACGCGGATCTTCCACCAGGACGACAGCAAGCAGAGCTGAGAGGATGACCAAGGTCAGAGTCGCCAGTTTGGTCGGCCTGGGCCCAACTCCCATCTACGAGGCATCGACATGCCCAGGCGACTGCTTGAGCAAGCGTGAACCGAAGACAGGGGGTTGGTCTGGACGGCGATCCCCAGGTCAGCGGTAGCCTTGTGAGTGGGTGGATCAGGCCGCGGCGCTTTCTTCTGGTTCCCGGTGAAGCCCGTGGACCGTCTTCTCCCAAAACGCCGGCCTCCCTACTAGCTGCCAGACAGCCTTGGCGGCGGCAACGGACATCATGACCCAGTACAGGGGCACCGCCAGGGCAGCCCACAGGAACTCGCGCCGACCTGCGGCGCGGCACGTGAGCAGGGTCAGGTAGCCAAGGAGGAAGTTGCCGAACGCCCAGCACGCCAGGCCGAGATAGTAGATGGGCCCGGGGAAGATTCGCTGAATGAACGTCGCGTGACCGACGAACCATAGACCCGTCATCAGCCAGAAGATCGGGTTCAGCATCGCCAGGATCGGAGTACCGCCCACGAAGATTGAGAAATGGGCAACTCCTTTCCACCCCATCTCCTTGGTCAGCTCCACGGGTGAGCGAAGATGGACGAAAAAGGTCTGCAGGTAGCCCTTGTACCAGCGTGAACGCTGCTTCACCCAGTTCACGAAGTCGCTGTTAGCTTCCTCGAGGGTGACCGATTCGAGGACCTTGACGGTGTAGCCCTCACGGAACATGCGGATCCCAAGATCGGCATCCTCAGTCACGTTGTAGGGGTCCCATCCCCCCAGCGAACGCAGGGCCAATCTGCGGAAGTGGTTTGAGGTGCCGCCGAGCGGGATCGGCGCTCCCATCGACGCCAGCCCAGGCAGGAAGTAGGAGAACCACATGGCGTACTCGAGGGTGAACCACTTTGTGATCAGGTTCTGCCCCGGGTTGTTGTACGAAAGCTTGGCCTGGACACATCCGACCTGGGGCCCCAAACGGCGAAGTGCCACAGCGGCACGACGTAGCTGCAGGAGATCCGGCTCATCCTCGGCGTCGTAGATCGTGACCAACTCTCCTCGGGCAAGCGTGAGGCCGTAGTTAAGTGCTTTGGGCTTTGTTCGAGGCTCGGCCGGCGGGATGAGCACGAGCCTGAAATGTCCCCCAGGGTCGTCGCTCCCCAGAGCGTCGAGCGTCTCGTCGTCGTCAGCCTCCACTAGCACGAGGACCTCGAGTCGACTCGCCGGATACTCGAGCCTGGCGATGTTCGCCATGAGGCGGTTGATGACTTCGGGCTCGCGGTAAGCCGGGACCATCACCGTATATGTGGGGAGCTCCGAGTCAGGCACCGCCCGAGCCTCCTCGTCGGTGACCACCTCCGACACATCGCCACGGGTCGACCGGAGGAACAGGTATACCCGGTAGGACATGCAGACCACGTAGACGAGCGTGACGATCCCACACAGGACGATGACCGTGTCGACCAAGTCCACGATGGCGCCGAGGGCGATGAGGACCGCGATCCCGATCAAAAGGCGCCGTTGCCCCGACGTGAGGAGTCGTCGTACGGATACCCCGGGCACCCGGTCGGCAAGGCCCGAGATGCTCGCCTCAAGGCGGAGACCGGCTTCAGCCTCGTGCATGACGGCGCGGCGCACGAAGACACTGTAGCAACACGCTCCATGGTTTTAGGAGCGCGTTCCATGGCACAAGGGCCTGAACAATCGCTACGATCGTGGTCGATCGTCATGTCCCAGGCTCTCGAACAATCCGTCCTTCTCGACCTCACCGAGGTACTGGAAGAGTACGCCCGTCGCCAACAAGAGCTCGTGACGTGCCTGCGGACATTTCGCGCCCATCTCGTCGGGCCGGAGTGGACCCCGGTCCCCACCCAACCACCGCCGCCCCGATTTCTCGAGCCTCCCCCGCCACCCCTTCACCGGCCGGTCGAACCGCCGACCACCCGGCACCCCGAGTCGAGAACGGCGTCGTTGCACGTCGGATCGATGGCCCGACAGAGCTCACTGCTCACAAGCGGCAAGCCCGCCCCGGTGCACATTCCAGCCACGAAGGCCACTCAAGCCGAAACGCACTCACCGGCCGCCGCGGACTCTCCCGCCGCGCTCCGCTCCCCGAACGCAACGCAAGCTACCGTGCGCGCTACAAGACGCGACTATGACTACTTCACCGAGCTCGACGAGAAGCTGACCCGGCTGTGGGCCGAGAACCAAGTCGAGGGGTGCAGCGGTGCCGAGGAGAAGGCCGTGGAATGAACTGCATAATCAGCGGCTGATCGAAGCTCCAATCGGGTAACTCGCCTCTTTATCCCAGGCCCGTGACCTTAACTACCCAGATGCAGCTACTCGAGGCTTGGACTATGAGCTCCTGGCTCCCGACACTCGTCTGCGAAGTTACCGATTGGCCAGAGTCGCCGGCTTCGCTGACGGCTGGCGTGGCGCCGGGGGCACCGCCGGCAGGCACCACGAACACTTGGAAGACAGCGCCGGCAGTGGGAGGCGGGGTACAGCGAAACGCCCAGCCGATGTTCCACTTGCCACTGGCGATCGTGAACGGCGTGCTCGTCCAGTTGCCCTGAGACTGTTTCGGCCCGAGGAGCACGGTCGGTGCGCCCGTTGGCTGAACGGCTGTGGTCGTGGACGAGCCGGAGCCCGACGCCGTCGCCGGAGCCGGCGTCGATGGTGAAGACGGCGGCGAAGACGTGCTCGGCGTCGTAGCGGTTCCCCCGCCGGCAGAGGACTCCAGTGGCAAGGTCGAGCTCGTCTTACCCCCGGCCTGGGTCGAAGGCCCCGACCCCCCACCGGTGAAGACACTTCCGATGAACATGCCCAAGACCGTCGCCGCTGCCGCCGCGACCACGAGCTGCCAGGTCCGCCAAGATCTTTGTTCCTTGATCCCCAGCTGGCCGGGCGCCGAAATTCCGGACTTGGATTCGGTCGTCGACCACCCATCTCCGGTAGCACTCGCAGGTGAGAAGGCCGGAGGGGGCGGGGGCGAAAGGGGGGCAACCGGCGGTGGCGCAGGGGGCGCAAGGGGCGGAATGCGGGACGTGGATTCGGTCGTCGACCACCCACCTCCGGTACCGCTCGCAGGCGTGAAGCCCGGAGGGGGCGGGGGCGGCGGAGGCGAAAGGGGGGCAACCGGCGGTGGCGCAGGGGGCGCAAGGGGCGG
>JARLGQ010000347.1 GCA_031292675.1 Acidimicrobiales bacterium | reverse complement strand
GGGGTGAGGAACAGCTGGTACTCGTCGACCAGCCCGGCCCTGATGGCCTGGGCGGCGAGCTCCGCGCCGCCCACGGTGATGTCGCGTACCGCTGACGCCTTCATCCGCCGGACCGCTTCGGGGTCGAAGTCGCGCTCGATCCGCGTCCGGGCACTGGAAGGGTCCCGCAGCGTCCTGGAGTACACGACCTTGTCGGCCGTCTGCCAGATCCCGGCGAAGTCCCGCGTCACGGGCGACTGCACGCCGAGGTCGGGCGGGCTCTCCCAGTAGACCAGGACCTCGTACATGCGGCGCCCGAGCAGGTAGGTGCCGATCGGCCTCTCGAGGTCGTTGACCCACGCGTGCACCTCCTCGTCGGGCGCAGCCCAGTCGAAGTCGCCCTGCGCGTCGGCCACGTAGCCGTCGAGCGACGTGATCGCCGAATAGATCAGCCGGGCCATGGTGAGCCGGTCGGCAGACGACCGTTGACCCGGCCCTGGTTACGCGGGGGCGAGCAGCCGATCGCGCACCGACGGGTCGAATGAGGTCTCGGGTGCGACCTCGGGCCCGCACGCCATGGCGGCGATGCTCATGAACAGGTCAGGGTCGCCGCCGTTGAGCAGCTGCAGGCGCCGGCGCCGTTCGGCCACCCGGTCCGGGCCGAGGGGGATGTGGGCGTCGGTGTAGACCTGATTGCAGAACCGGAGCCGGCGCATACGCTCGGCGCGTTCCTCGGAGTAGGAATCGAACCGCGCCGGCGCCCAGTCGTCGTCCTCGAGCATGATGTCGCCGACCATGCGGGCGTCGCGCAATGCCACCGAAAGGCCTTCGCCGATGGTGGGGTCACTGAAGCCCGCCGCGTCGCCGACCAGGACGACACCCTCGGCGACCGGACTGTCGGTCCACGAGTCGAACATGGGGTAGGCCGCGCACGGCCCGGCCGGAACGGCGTCGGCCACCCTGGCGTTGTCGGGGATCGCCTCGACGCGGAAGGAATCGAGGAAGGTCCTGGCCTTGTCCCGCCCGGCCAGGCGCGTCTTGTCCTCGATGGAGAAGCCGAGATAGAGGCGGGCCGTTCCCTCGCGCTGAGGGAAGACGTAGAGCATCGAGTCGCCGTCGGTGCCGATGCTCGAATGGCCGTCGGGCCAGTCGCGGACCTCGTCGACCAGCATGCCCGCCAGGAAGATGCGCGGATCGTTGCGGTGCAGTTCGACCCCGAGCCGCTTGCGTACCGAGGACTCCCGCCCGTCGGCCCCGACGACGACGCGGCAGTCGACGCGGCGCTCGGTCGAGTCCACCTGGTAGGTCACCGACGGTGTTGCGCCGAAGGTCATGTCGAGCACCTCGGCGCCGTGGACCACCTCGGCGCCGGCACCCACCGCCAGCGCCTCGAGCGTCCGGCACGAGGTCGGATGCCCGATCGACATGCCGCCGGGGACGCCGGGAAGGAGGGTGTCGAGAGGGAAGGCGGTGGCGTCCGCCTCCTCCGGCGCGACGACCTCGTCATAGCCGACGAAGCGCACGATGTCGCTACCGCCGGCGGCGATCAGGTCGTCGTGCACGCCGAGGCGCTGCGTTTCGGCGACACCCCAAGGGTGCATGTACTCGCCGCGCACGTGGTCCACGTACTCCTTGGACCGCTCCAGCGCCAGGACCGACACGCCGGCACGGGCCAGCGTCCTGGCGAGAGCACTACCGGCGATGCCGGCCCCGACGACGACGACATCGACTTGCTCCGTGCTCATGGCTCGCTCCTCTCGGAACCGACCGGACCGACCGGACCGACCGGACCGACTGGACCGACTGGACCGACTGGACCCGTGAGATGCTGTTCAACGGTAGAGCGGGAATCGTAGTGCCGATCACGAAGGGTCACCTCAGCGAACGCATGCCACCGAAATGCGGGTGGGACGGCTGGCGCCTAACTCAGGGGGCGAGGCGTCGCAGCGTGGCGTTGGCCTCGGTGATGATGGCGCCGATGAGCTCGGCGACGGTGGGGAGCTCCTCGATCACACCCACGACCTGCCCGGTGGGGAGCACGCCCACGTCGGTGCGTCCCTCGACGAGGGCGGCCTTGGTCATCATGGGCGCGTTGGCGGCCATCACCACCTGGGCCCACGACAGCTCGTTGCCCTCCTTCATGGCGCGCCCCTCGGACAACAGCGCCCGCAGCGACGTGCGCGTCTGGCGCCGGAACGCCAGAGCGTTGCGAAGCGCACGCGGCAACGCGACCAGCCGGCCCGCACCCTCGAGATGGTCCACGACGTCGGTGCGGATCACCCGCTGGGGCGCGCCGTCGACGCGGGTGGTGACGACGGTGCCCGTGACGTTGGTGCCCAGGTAGATCTTCTTGACCTCGTCGGGCACCGTGCTCTCGCGGGTGAGGAGGAAGCGCGTCCCCATGGCGATGCCGGCTGCGCCGTAGGCGAGGGCGGCCACGAGACCCCGGCCGGTCGAGAACCCACCCGCACCGATGACCGCCACCTTGTCGCCGACGGCGTCACACACCTGGGGCAGCAACAGCGACGTCGGCACCTGACCGGTATGGCCACCGCCTTCCGCGCCCTGGGCGATGACCCCGTGGACCCCCCATTCGACCACCTTCTCGGCGTGGCGCCGGGCGCCGACGGTGGGGATCACCACCACGCCCGCGTCGCGCAGGGTGGCCACCATGTCGGGGCGCGGCGCCTGCGCGAAGCTCGCCACCTTCACCCCCGCCGCCACGAGCAGTGCGATCCGCTCGGGGGAGTCGGGGGCGTCGGTGCGCAGGTTCACCCCGAACGGCGCGTCGGTGCGCGCCTTGACGTCGGCCACCGCACCGCGCAGCTCTTCGACCGTCATCGTCGCCGAGGCCAGGATCCCGAGCGCCCCGGCGTTGGCGGTGGCGGCCACGAGCCGGGGCCCCGCCACCCAGCCCATCCCCGTCTGCACGATGGGGTAGCGCACCCCGACCAGGTCACACAGGTGAGTGCGCAGCGTCGGGTGAGGCTCAGGGAGCTCGGACGGCTCGGACACATCGGCCTGCGGTGCCGGCGTCAGGACGGGACCTCCTTGTCCCGCAGCCGGTCGGGGTCGAGAACCTCGCGGATCAGCTCGAGCTCCTCGGCCGTGGGCAACGGCGTGAGGGGAAGGGGGTCGGGGACGACGAGATCGAAGCCGGTGGCGGCGGCGACGTCCTCGACGGCCACGCCCGGGTGCACCGACCGGATCCGCATGGCATGGTCGGGGGTCTCGAAGTCGAACACGCCCAGGTTCGACACCACCAGGCGGACGTCGTGAAAGCGGGTGGCCGAAGGCCCCGCCGCGGCGGCCCGGTCGTAGCCGACACCGCACACCATGTCGACGTGCTCGACGAAGCTGCGCGGCGTGTGGGCGGGGACCCAGTAGCTCGTGGGGTGGTTGAGGCTGTTGCCCGGGGCGCCCCGCACCCCGATGAGCTGCGCCTTGGGCCGGGCCCAGTCCCCGATGGCACTCAGGTTCTGGTTGCCGAAGCGGTCGACCTGCGACGCCATCATCATGATGTGGCGTCTCCCCGACCACACCACGTCGAACACCCGCCGGTACGGCATCCACGCCTCGAGCACGAGCTCGTGGCGCGCCGAGGAGACCGACGGGGTGTTGGCCATGAGCGCGGCCTCTCCGTCGGTGAGCACGAGGTCGGGGGCGAAGGTGAGGCGGGCCAGACGGGCCCCGATCTGCGGCACGGTGCCGAAGGGGCTCGCCATCACCTCGCCGTCGCCGCGCCACGCCTGCGCACAGGCCACCGCGCACACCTCGGCCCAGGTGACCTCGAGACCGGCGCTCACGTGGACCTCACCGGGCCGCCGCCGAGCCCTCTTGCACCGCGGCGCGATATCCGGCCTCGTCGACCTGCAGGTAACGCGCCTCGAAGGCCGACCAGGCGTCGGGGTCGGCGGCTGCGGCCGCGTACGCCTTCTGGAAGGGCTCGTCTCGTTCGTAGTCCGGGACACAGGCCGTGAAGTGCGCGCCGCCGGGCACCTCGGCCACGGCGTCGGTCATCAACCGGTTCACGGTCACGGTCTGGACCGGGCCCTCGTCGAGGAGCCGGCCGGGCTCGACCACCTTCTCGGCGGTCACGAAGCGGCGGGCCGCAGCACCGAGAAAGAGCTCGTCGAAGAACGGGTCGGGGCCGAGCACCTGCCCGTTGCCGTGCGTGTCGGCCCGGTTCAGGTGCACGAAGGCGGCGTCGAGCGGCAACGCCGGCATGGCCACCAGCTCCTCGCCGTCCTCGTAGGGCGAGCGGACGGTGCGGATCCCGGGGTTCACGCGCAGGACGTCGGAGCCCAGTCCCGCTCGCGTGGGCAGGAAGGGCAGCCGCTGCGACGCGGCCAGCAGCCCGAGATAGAACATCCCCTCGTCGATCTCCATGGCCTCGATGCTCCCCGCTTGGCGGGCCTTGCGGAAATGGGGGTCCAAGGCGATGGAGTCCAGGGTCACGAAGGCGTAGACGACCTTGCGGACGCGTCCGGCTGCGCACAGCACGCCGACGTCGGGCCCGCCGTAGGAGACCACGGTGAGGTCACGGGTTCCGGCCCGCAAGATGGCCCGCACCGCCGCCATCGGCTTGCGGCGCGAGCCCCATCCCCCGATGCCGACGGTCATGCCGTCGTGCAGCTCGCCGACCATCTCGTCGACCGTGCTGCGCTTGTCGCTCACGCGCTGTCCCAGGTCGTGTGACAGTTCACGCGCTGTCCCAGGTCGTGTGCCGGGTCATGTGCCAGGTCATGTCGAGGTGTCCGCCTCGCGCTTGTCCACGAAGGCCTGGCGCTGCTCGTCGGCGACGCCCGAGACGTGAAGTTCGTAGGTGAACCCCTGCTCGAAGCGGTAGCTGCGCTTCACGTCCACCGGGTCGATGCCGTTGAGGGACTCCTTGGCGCGGCGGATGATGGTGGGGCTCTTCGACGCGATGGACTGCGCCACCTCGTAGGCCGCGTCGACCAGTTCGTCCCTGGGCACGACGCGGAGCACCGACCCGTAATGGTGCAGCTCGGCGGCCGTCGCCGGCTGCGCGGTGTACACCATGGACCGCATCCGGTGCTGCGGCACGAGCCGCGCCAGGTGGGTGGCGGCACCGAGTGCGCCCCGGTCGACCTCGGGGAGCCCGAAGGTGGCGTCGTCGGAGGCCACCACGATGTCGGCGTTCCCGGCGATGCCGATGCCTCCCCCCAGGCAGAAGCCGTGAACGGCGGCGACCACCGGCACCTCGCAGTCGTAGACCGCCGCGAACGCCGCCGCGCAGCCGCGGTTGACCCCCACCAGCGCCTCGTCCCCTTTGGACTGGATCTCCTTGATGTCCACGCCGGCGCAGAAGCCCCGTCCCTCGGCGCGCACCACGACCACCCGCACCGAGGGGATCGAGCCCGCCGCCAGCACGGCGTCGGCGAAGGCGAACCAGGTCGCCACGTCCAGGGCGTTCACGGGCGGGACGTCGATGACCACCTCGGCGGTGCCGGGCGAGCGTTGCTGTGTCTCGATACCCATGGACGGCTCCAGATCGGTGGCGACGACCCCTGAGGGCCCTCGAGCCGGCCGACTGCGATCAGCCGCGCCGGTCCGAGCAGGGTATTCGGTGACCCGCGCCGGGTGCGAACGGGCGCTTCAGGCCGCGGCCCCGGGTCGGCGCCGGGCGGCCACACCCGCGGCCACACCCGCGGCCACACCCGCGGCCACACCCGCGGTCATACCCGCGGTCACGACGCTGCGCACGGGAGCTCGGAGTACCACGACGGCGGCGTGAGAGCGAGGTTGCCCGTCCAAGAGCCCGACGGGGATGCCGCCTGGTGGGCCCGGCCCAGCAACGAGATGAAGGGCAGGATGCGCTTCGCCAGCAATTCACCCCCGGCCACGGTGAGGTGCACGCCGTCACCGCAGCGGGCCTGCACACCGTCGACGGTGGCCGAGTAGTGCCCTCCCGGAGAGAGCCAGGCACCGGCGTCGATAACCGTCAGCTTGCTGTTCCCCGAGATGCCGGGGAACAGGCTCTGGCCGAGGCGCGACTCCGAGGCGTGCGAACCCCCCGTCCCGCCCGTCCCGCCCGGCCTCCCCGAGCTCCCCGCACCGGCGTCGACCATCGACTCGATGATCTGGTTGTCGGTGGTCACGCGGCTGGGATCGTCCTCGGGCCACGGCGATCCGCTGGGCGCGACGCCGGTGTCGTAGAACGGGGAGGTCATCAGGACCACGTGCGCGCCGCGCGCACCGAGGACGTCGATGGCCTGGTGGAACCGGTCGGCGAGGTACGAGTCGAAGGCGGGATCGCCGATATGGGTCCAGGTGGAATTGACCTCCTGGTCGAGCACCTCGCTCCGGGCCATGTAGATGACGACGTCGGGATTGAACTGGTCCACCCAGGCGCGCCACTGGGCGAAGAGGGCGCCGGGGTCGCCGTTCACGCACGGAGCCCCGGGCGGGTCCGTGAACCACAGCACCTGCACCAGCTGGTCCATCGACACCGAGCAACCCGGGCTTCCCTCGTTCACCGCCACCACGCCGTACTGCGCCATCACCCGGCCGAACCCGACCCCGAGCGTCCCCGCCACCGAGTCCCCGACGATGAGCACTCTGACCGGGTCGGGGTACGCCTTCGTGCTCCGGAGCGCCGCCGCGCCTCCCGCCACTCCTGAAGATCCCGAAGATCCGACAGTCCCCGCCGTCCCCGAAACCCCCGCCGTCCCCGAAACCCCCGCCGTCCCCGAAACCCCCGCCGTCCCCGCTCCCAGCGCATCGTGACCGACACTCACCGACGCTGCAGCCACATCGCTCACCTCCACGGTGGCGAGGAACGTCGTGAGCACGGCCAGGCTGGCGGCGACGGGCATGGCCAGAGGCGTCCACCACCTCGGGAGACGGCCCCTGCGGATGGGCAGCTCGACCAGGGAGGCCGAGGCGCTGGCCACCGAGATGATGGCGGCCAGGCGCACCGCCAGGAGCGGGTACCCCCCGAGGTGGGTGCGGGGGCCCGACAGCACCAGCACGGCAGGCCAGTACCAGAGGTACATGCCGTAGGAGATGCGGCCCACGTATCGCAGCGGTCGCCAACACAGCATGGTCGCCAGGCGGCCGGCGGGCAGATTGGCGACACAGGCGATGACACCCGCCGTGCACAGGGCGGCGGCCAGGAACCCGCCCCGGAACACCCAGAGGGAGTTCTGGGGGAGGAGCAACCACAACAAGGCGGTGCCGATCACTCCGGCGGCGCCCCAACCCCGTACCGCCGACCGCGCCCGGCGGGAGCGGGCCGGGCCCCACAAGATGCTCCCGACGGCGAGCGCGGCGCCGACCAGGATGGCCTGGGCACGCGTGTCGCTGGCGTAGAAGCTGCGCGTCGTGTCGCCCCCGGCGTGGGTCAGCAGGGCCATCCACGACGCCGACGCCAGCGCGCCGGTGGCGGCGACGGCGAAGAGCACGCGCAGTCGGCGCTGCTCCCCGGTCCCGCCGTCGTGGCCGATGCGGCGTCCCCGTGGTCGACGGACCTTGAGCACGGCCAGGACCACGATGGGCCACACCAGGTAGAACTGCTCCTCGATGGCCAGGGACCACGTGTGCAGCAACGGGGACGCCGTGCCGGTGGCAAGGAAGTAGTTGGTGTGGTCGGCGATGAAGTGCCAGTTGGCGACGTAGAACACCGTCGCCAGCGTGTCGCCGCGCAGAGAGGGGCTGCCGAAGATCTGGGGCCACAGGGCCGCGCCGGCGCCCACCGCGGTGAGCATCAGGAACACGGCGGGGAGAAGGCGCCGGGCCCGGGGCGTCCAGAACCCTCCCAGGGCGATGGTGTCGCTCTGCCGCCATTCGGCGATCAACAGGGACGTGATGAGATAGCCCGACAACGCGAAGAAGACGTCGACGCTCAAGAAACCGCCCGGGATGACGGCGACGGTGTGCGTGGCGATGACGGCCACCACCGCCACGGCTCTGATGCCGTCGAGCCCGGGCAGGTACTCCAACGAGACCGGTGACGCGGGGCGCGTCCTCGTTCTCATGGCACCTCCGCGCATCCCCCGAGAACGCCCCCCCGACGCCCCCCTCCTGCGAGTCTCGTTCCTGGTCCTTCGAAGCGTCAAGGGCACCCCCCGCGGCGATCCTGGACGAAAACCCCGGTCGCCGGGGGGTTTGGATAGTTTCGGGCGTTCCGGACCGATGAGGAGACACGCGTGACCCAGGGCACCGACTTCACCGAGGGGGCACCGACGTGACCGGCGGCGGGATCGACTTCGCCGGCGGGGTGATCGACTTCACGGGCAAGGTGGTCGTCGTCACGGGTGGGGCACGGGGTGTGGGTCGCGGCATCACCGAGGCCTTCCTCGCCGCCGGGGCGGAGGTGACCATCTGCGGGCGCAACGAACCGGGACGCGACGAGCTGCCCGCCGCGGGCGGGCGACGCGCCGTGTTCCTCCCCGCCGACGTGCGCGACGCCGAGCAGGCCGCCTCGGTGCTGACGACGACCGCACAGCGCTTCGGCCGCGTCGACGTGCTCGTCAACAACGCCGGGGGCTCCCCCGCCGTGCCCGCGGCCGACGCGTCGCCGCGCTTCGTGGCCCAGGTGGTGGCCCTCAACCTCCTGGCCCCCATGTACTGCGCGCAGGCTGCCAACGCCCTGATGCAGGCCACCGCCGAGGGTGGCTCGATCGTCAACATCGGAAGCGTCTCGGGCCTGCGCCCGTCTCCGGGCACCGCCGCCTACGGCGCCGCCAAGGCGGGGCTCGTGAACCTGACCCGCACGCTGGCCGTGGAGTGGGCGCCCAAGGTCCGGGTCAACTGCGTGGTGGCGGGGATGATCGCCACCGAGGCGGCGGAGGACCACTACGGAGGGGCGGCCGGTCTGGCCGCGGTGGCGGCGACGGTGCCCCTGGGCCGGATGGGGACACCCGAGGACGTGGCCGGGGCCTGCCTCTTCCTGGCGTCGCCGCTCGCCTCCTACGTCTCGGGCGGCGCGCTCGAGGTGCACGGCGGAGGCGAGAGTCCCGCCTTCCTGGCCGCCATCAGCGGCGCCTGACGGGCACAGGTGCAGGCTCAGAGTGGAGCCTCGGCACTTGGCGTGCTCTGATAGCCCCCCGTGAAACTCGCCGTCCCGACCGAAACGCGTGCCGGCGAGCGTCGGGTCGCCCTCATTCCCGACGTGGCCGGGCGCCTGGCCGGCACCGGCGTCGAGGTCGTGGTGCAGGAGGGTGCCGGGGTCGAGGCGCACTTCCCCGATGCGGTCTACGTCGAGAAGGGCGCCACCGTGGCCGCCGGCGCCCCCGGCACCGTGTCGGGCGCCGCCCTCGTGACCAAGGTCCAGGCGCCCACTCCCCAGGAGGTGGAGCAGCTGGCCGAGGGGACCACGGTCGTGAGCTTCTTCCAGCCCGCCTCCCAGCTCGACACGGTACGGGCGCTGGTGGCTCGCAAGGCGACCGCGTTCAGCCTCGATCTCGTCCCCCGGATCAGCCGGGCCCAGTC
>JARLGQ010000346.1 GCA_031292675.1 Acidimicrobiales bacterium | reverse complement strand
GCACGCGGCGCGGCCGCTTGTAGGGGGCGAGGCGCTGCGCCGCGTAGGTGAGCAGGTCGTCGACGTCCAGAGGCGCGATGCCGTCGGGGACCACCCAGGCGCACACGGTCTCGCCCCACTCGGCGGAGGGCACCCCGGTGACGGCAACCTCGATGACCGACGGGTGGCCGAGGAGGACGTCCTCCACCTCCGCCGGGTACACGTTGAACCCCCCGGAGATGATGACCTCGGTGGAGCGGCCGAGAAGGCGGACATAGCCGTCCTCGACGACGCCGAGGTCACCGGTGTGGAACCACCCGCCGGCGAAGCTCTCCGACGTCGCCCTCGGGCGTTCCCAGTACCCCGAGAACACGGCGGGGCCCCGCACCAGCACCTCGCCGCCTCCGTCCCCCACCTCGGCCTCGACACCCGGGAAGGGGAAGCCCACCGTCCCCGGACGGCGCTCCCCGTCGTAGGGATTGGAGAGGGTCATGAGCGTCTCGGTCATCCCGTAGCGCTCCAGCACCTCGACGCCGGTGGTCGCGGCGATCCCACGGTGCAACTCCGCGCTCAAGGCGGCCGAGCCCGAGACCGCCAGACGCAGCCGCGCCAGCTCCCGCACGCGGCCCGAGCCCGCCAGGCGGTGGTACATGGTGGGGACGCCGAAGAACATCGTCGCCCGCTGCGCGACGCAGGCGTCGAACACGGCGTCGACGTCGAAACGCGGCAGCAGCACCACCGACGAGCCCGTCAGCAGCGACGTGTACAGCGCCACGCACAGCCCGTGACCGTGGAAGATGGGAAGGGCGTGGACGAGACGGTCCTCCGCGCGCCACCGCCACGTCACGGCGATCGACTCGCTGTTGGCGAGCAGGTTGGCGTGCGTCAGGACGGCTCCCTTGGGGGCGCCCGTGGTTCCCGACGTGTAGGCGATGAGGGCCGTGTCCTGGGGTTCGGCGGCGTCGAGCACCACGTCACCGGCCTCGCCACCTGAGCGCGCCCCGCCACCTGTGCGCGCCCCGCCACCTGTGCGCGCCCCGCCACCTGTCCGTGGTGCGTCCCCGACGACCTGCAGGTCGGGCGTGGCCACCACGATGTCACCGCCCGCGGCCCGTGCCACGACCGCGGCCCGGTCGCGGTCGTCGACGACGGCGGCGGCGGGGCGTACGTCGGCGACGACGTGGGCCAGCTCCCGTTCGGTGTAGGACGGGTTCACCGGGACGACCACGAGCCCCGCCCGCAGCGCGGCGATGTTGACGACCACGGCGGGGATCGACGACGCCGTGCTCCACAGCAACCGGTCGCCCTTCCTCAGCCCGAGGCGCGCCAGCTCCCCGGCGCCAGTCCTCGTCATCTCGTCGAGCTCACCGGCACGGCACCACGGGGACGACGCGGCCGCGGCGTCGAGCAGCAACGGCGCGCCGGGGTCCCGTCCCCATGCCTGCGCCCACGCCCACGGCAGGCTGTGACGGGCGGTCAGGTCCTCGACCTGCAGGTCCGACCCGGCCGGGAGGTGCGCGCGCCAGGGACGGGGGTGCACGGCGGCCCACGGTAGCCCCCGGGCGGGCCGTCCCGAAGCTGCGCCCGGTAGCTAATCTCGGTTCGTGACCCCGCGCCGACCGAGACACGTTGCGATCGTCCCCCACACCCACTGGGACCGCGAGTGGTACGAACCGTTCCAGAGCTTCCGCTTGCGGCTGGTGCGGATGCTCGACACGCTCATCCCCCTGCTCGAGAGCGACCCGTCGTACGCGCGCTTCCTCCTCGACGGGCAGATGGCCGTGGTCGACGACTATCTCGAGGTCCGCCCCGAGAACGAGGAGCGCATCCGCGCCCTGGCGGCGGCGAGGCGGCTGTCGATGGGGCCGTGGTACATCCTCATGGACGAGTTCCTCGTCTCGGGAGAGACGATCGTACGGAACCTGCAGTCCGGCATGCTGCGGGGAGCGGCCTTCGGCGGAGCCATGGAGATCGGCTACCTGCCCGACATGTTCGGCCACATCGCGCAGATGCCCCAGATCCTGCGCCTGGCCGGGTTCGAGCACGCCGTGGTGTGGAGAGGCGTGCCCAAGGTCGTCGACCGCAGTGCCTTCGTATGGGAGGCACCCGACGGCTCGTCGGTGCGCGCCGAGTACCTGCCCACCGGGTACGGCAACGGCGCCTCGATCCCCGATGACGCCAAGGCCCTCGTGCACAGGATCGCCGACCACGAGACCGAGATCGGCGACTTCCTGGTCGACGGCATGCTGTTCATGAACGGCACCGACCACCAGAGCCCCCAGCCGTGGCTCGGGCGCGTCGTGGCCGAGGCCAACGACATCCAGGACGACTTCGTGCTCGAGGTGACGGGCCTGGCGGACTACCTGGCCGGGGCCCCCAGCGAGGGCTTGCGCACGTGGAAGGGGGAGCTGCGCTCGGGTGCGAGGGCCGACATCCTCATGGGGGTGGCGTCGAACCGGGTCGACGTGAAGCAGGCCGCGGCGCGCGCCGAGCGGGCCCTCGAGCGGCGGGCCGAGCCTCTGAGCGCGCTGTACGTGCCGGCGGAGCGGTGGCCGCAGCGCCTGCTGGAACTGGCGTGGCGCGAGATGGTGCGCAACGCCGCCCACGACTCCTCGTGCGCGTGCTCGGTCGACGAGGTCGTCGACGCCGTGCTGGTCCGCTACGCCGAGGCGTACCGGATCGCCGAGGGGCTCGGCGACCAGGCGCTCGAGGCGCTGTCGCGGTCACTGGCCGAGGCGGGCCCCACCGTCGTCAACACCTCGGCGCGGGCCCGCAGCGGGCTGGCGGAGTTCGTCGTGAGCGGGGAAGAGATGCCCGAGGGTGGCCAGGCGTTGCCCGAGGAGCCCGGCGCCTTCGGGATCCCCCGGGGTCTGGGCCCCCTGACCCTCGACGCCGCCACGGTGCGGACCATCCTGGGCATGATGCCCAACGGCAGCCAGGTCGACGCCCACACCTGGATCCAGGACGTGCGCGTCGAGGAGGACGACTCCGCCATCGACATCACCATCGCCTTCGGGAACGAGGAGCGCTTCGACGTCCCCATCGCGTCGATCAAGCAGGACCTCTACACACGGCTGGGGGCCCGCCCCGACGCAACCGTGCGCATCCGGATCGACCAGCCGCCGGTGCGCCGCGTCCTGGTCCGGGTCACCGACGTGCCGGGTTTCGGCCACAAGGCGCTCGAGCCCGCCGCGCTCAGACACCCCGTCACCGTCGAGGACGGAGGCGAGGGGCCCGTGGTCATGGCCAACGGGCTGCTCACCGTGACCGTCGACCGCCACGACGGGACCTTCGCCGTCGATGCGGTGGCCGGGTTCGGCCGCCTCGTCGACGGCGGCGACCACGGCGACTCCTACAACTACTCGCCGCCCGCCCACGACCGCATCGTGGACACCCCCGACAGCGTCACGGTGTCGGTCGGCGACCGCGGGCCGGTGCGGGCCGTGACCACGGTGGTGTCGCGCTACACGTGGCCCGACCACGTCGACGGCTTCTCACGCGCCCGCACCGGCGAGGTGCCCGTCGACGTGACCACCGAGATCGACGTGCGCGCCGACGAGCGCGTCGTGAGGGTGACCACCCGCTTCGTCAACCCGGCCTCCGACCACCGGTTGCGGGTGCATCTCCCTCTGCCCGAATCGGCCGGGGGATCGGACGCCGAGTGCGCCTTCGCCGTCGTGCACCGGGGGCTCGACACCGAGGGCAGGCCCGACGAATTCGGCCTCCCCACCTTCCCGTCCCGGCGCTTCGTGTCCGCCGGCGGCCTCACCGTCGCCCACGAGGGTCTCCTCGAGTACGAGCTGGTGGACATCGAGGGGGAGCAGTCCGGCCGACGGGCCAAGACGATGGCACTCACGCTGCTGCGCTCGACGGGGATGCTGTCTCGCCTCGGCATGGCCTACCGCCCCCTGCCGGCGGGGCCCCTCACGCCCGTCGAGGGCTTGCAGCTGAGGGGGCGCACCATCGAGGCGCGCTATGCGCTGTGCATCGGGTGCGACGACCCCTACGCCATGGTGGACGACGTCTTCTTGCCCCTCGAGGTCGTCTACGCGGCAGGGGGCGGATGGCGCCCCGCCTCGGGGAGCACGCTCGAGATCCAGGGGGCCGAGGTGTCTGCGCTGCAGCGCCAGGCCGGCATGCTCGAGGTGCGCGTGTTCAACCCGACCGACCGGCCGACGACGGTGAGCGTGGGGACCCGCTCGGGGTGGCTCGTCGACCTCAGGGGACGCACCGTCGAGCACGTCGACGGCTCATTCGAGCTCCGTCCCTTCGGGATCGCCACCTTGCGCTGCACCACCTGATCTCGCCCCGGTTATCAGGCGCTCGCCTTTCTCGCGCAGCTCGTCGAGGTCCTGGAGCACCTCGGCCAGCCGCTCCCAGCGCCCGCCGAGCCGGCGGTCCAGCGCCACGGGCTCGGTGCCGGGGCGGTGCAGGACCCATAGCTGGATGCGACCGAGGTCCTTCACGCGGCGCGGCCGCAACATGCCGAACTGGAACTCCGCGCGTGGGGCCGTGTCGTCCGGCGGCTCCTCGGGCGCACGATCGGGCTCCTCACCGGGGGCGCCACCCGACAAGGCCGGCTCCAGGGCGGCATGGAATTCGTCGGTCACGATCACCGCTCCGGGCGCCGCCATGTTCACGACACGACTGGCCAGGTTGACCACCGGTCCGTAGTAGTCCCCGTCCTGGACCAGGACGGGCCCGCTGGCCAGCGCCACCCCCACGTCGGAGAGAAGCTCGTCCTCGGCCTAGGCCTCGGCCAGGGCGAGCCCGATGCGCGCCGCCTCGAGGGCCGATTCCGACACGAACATGGCCTCGTCGCCGATCATCTTCACGACCCGGCCCCCGCCCGCGGTGACCGTCTCGTGGGCGACCTCTTCGAAGCGGGACACCACGGCGGCGAGCTCCTCCTCGGAGAGCTGCTGGCTGAGCGTGGTGAAGCCCACCATGTCGGCGAAGCCCACGGCCAGGACCGGGAGGGTGGCGCTGTGGTCGCGGCTCCGCTGCAGCATGGAGCGGCGCACGGCCGCCTGCACGTGGCGTCGCCACGCGAATTCGAGCAACCGTGCCAGGGCGGGAAGCGTGTGGTCGGCGAGCTGCGCGAACCGGTCGGCCGCCTCCACGGTGTCACCGGGCCCCGGGCCCACCGCCATGCCGCGCACCGCCGGCGACGCCTCGGCCTCGGCGATGCGGGCCATGGAGGACCCGATCACCCGGGCGAATTGCAGGCTGGTGTCCACGTCGGCGACACCGATGTCGATCATCGAGCGCAGGGTGACGAGGGCCTCGACGTCGAGCTCGGTGAACATGCGCTCGTCGGGCGGGGCGTCGGGGAAGCCCAGTGCCCGCCAGAAGCGGCGGGTGAGCTCGGGGTCCATCCCCGTCATCTCCGACACCTCGGACTGCGTGTAGCGGCGCTCGGCGGGGATGAGGGCCCGGTCGGCGACGAGCAGGTCGAGCACGTCCCGGGCCTCGGCCTCGGCGATCTCCTCCTCGGAAGTGCCATGGGCGCGCAGGAAGGCGCGCACGCGCTCGAGTGCCTGCGCGTGGGACGAAGGCGTGGTCGGCGGGGTCGTGGTCACGCGCCGAGCCCGTCGAACTCCGGCTTCGCCGAGCGCGACATCAAGGCGAGGATGGCATCGGCGGGAGCGGTGCCACCGTCGAGGACGGCGGCCACCTGCTCGCCGATGGGCATCTCCACACCGTTGGCGGCGGCCAGCTCCAGCAGGGGTCGAGCCGTCTTGACCCCTTCGGCCACCATGCGCATGGCCGCGGTGATGTCGTGGAGGGACCGGCCCCGGCCCAGCTGCTCACCCACCATGCGGTTCCGGCTCAGCGAGCTGGTGCACGTCGCCACGAGATCGCCCACACCCGCCAGTCCCGCCATCGTGATGCGCTCACCCCCCATGGCGACGCCGAGGCGTCCCAGCTCGGCCAGGCCGCGGGTGACGAGGGCGGCGAGCGAGGAGTCGCCCAGCCCGAGGCCCTGGAGGATGCCCGCCGCGATGGCGAGGACGTTCTTGGTGGCGCCCGCCATCTCGCACCCGACGACGTCGGGATTGGTGTACACGCGAAACGTCGCGGTGCCCAGGAGCTCCTGCACCGACCGCGCCACCGACTCGTCGGTCATGGCCACCACCGTGGCGGCCGGCTGTCCCGCCACGATCTCGCGTGCCAGGTTCGGCCCCGTGAGCACGCCGGCGCAGTGGCCCGGCACCACCTCGGCGATCACTTCGGTCATGCGCCGGCGCGAACCCTGCTCGAGCCCTTTGGCCAGGGACAGGACGGCGGCGCCCGCCTCGACGTGGCCCGACAGCCCGGTGAGCACGGCGCGAAACCCCGTGCGAGGGCACGGCCATCACCACCAGGGCGCTGCCGGTCACGGCCTCCTCGAGCGACGCGGTGGCCCGCAGGGCCCGGGGCAGGGGGACGCCGGGGAGGTAGTCGGGGTTCTCGTGGGTGGACTCGAGGCTCTGGGCGAGCGCGTGCCGGCGCGCCCACAGCACGGTCGGCGCCGAGCCCGCCGCGATGGCGGCGACGGTCGTGCCCCACGATCCCGCGCCGATGACGGCGACCTTGTCGAACATCGGGCAAACCCTAGGCCCGGCGCTGCCACGGGACGGCGCCCGTACACTGGCCGCGTGACCGCAGCGCCGGTGCGCCTGCCCCCCCTGAAGGGCTGCGTGGTGCTCGTCCCCGTGAAGGCCTTCGGCGCCGCCAAGGCGCGCCTCGCCCCCACCCTCGACGCCGCCGGGCGCGAGGCCCTGGCCCGTGAGATGGCGGCGCGTGTCCTCGCCGCCGCGGCCCCTCTGCCCGTGGCGGTGGTGTGCGACGACGACGAGGTGGCGCGGTGGGCGGCGCGCCACGGGGCGCTGGTGCTCCCCGAACCCGGGAGGGGCCTCAACGGGGCCGTCGAGGCCGGGGTCGAACGGCTCGGGGCCGCCGGGGCCGCCGAGGTGCTGGTGGTGCACGCGGACCTGCCCTTCGCCCACGAGGTCGCCCAGTTGGCCGGGTTCGGAGGCGTGACCCTGGTCCCCGATCGCCGTGACGACGGCACCAACGTCGCCTGCGTGCCCGCCGGTGCCGGGTTCCGGTTCCACTACGGCCCGGGCTCCTTCGCCCGCCACCGGGCCGAGGCCCGGCGCCTCGGCCTCCCCTGCCGGGTGGTCAGGGACCCCGAGCTCACCTGGGACGTCGACGTGCCCGGTGACATCCCGGCCGGCATGGGGCCGCCCGTGCCCGGATAGCAGAGGAGGGGCCCCGCAGGGCCCCTCCTCTGTAGTGCTGTGTCGTGTCCCTGTGCCGGGCGGTGCCCGGGGGGACCGATCCGACCGCCGGGGAAGACCCGGCAGGACGGTGTTCGTCTACCTGCTGGTCCGCCGGCGAACCGGGGCCCGACGCGTGACCCGACGGGTGGCGGTCCGCTTGGGAGACGCCGCCGCCTTCTTGGCGGGCCGACGCTTGGCTGCCTTGCGTGCCGGAGCGCGCTTGGTGGCCTTCTTGGCGGGAGCCCGCTTCTTGGCGACCTTGCGGGTCCGCTTCGCCACTTTGCGTGGCGGAGCGCGCTTGGCGGTCGCCCGCTTCTTGGTCGTCCGCTTCACGGCCTTCCGTGCCGGAGCCCGCTTCACGGCCTTCCGAGCCGTGGTGCGCTTGGCGGCCTTCCGTGCCGGCGCCCGCTTTGCGGTCTTTCTTGCCCGCTTGACTGCCATGCTCTACGCCCTCCTAACGGCCTTCTTGGCCGATCGCTTTATTGCTTTCCTCGCCGGGGCTCGCCCGGCGGCCTTTCTGGCCGATTTCCTTGCTGCTTTTCTCGCCGGGGCGCGCGTCGTCTTTCTGACCGGGGCGCGCCCGACGACCTTTTTCGTTGCCCGTCCGGCGGTACTGGTGACCGCCTTCTTGGTCGAGTTCTTCGTGGCCTTGGTGGCGACTCTCTTCGTGGCGTTCTTCGCCGTCTTCTTCGTGGCTTTCTTCGCCGTCTTCTTCGTGGCTTTCTTCGCCGGCGGCGAAGGCGCCTTGAGCTCGGGAGGTGACGCCTTGCCGTTCAGGACGTCCTTGAACGTCCCACTCGCTGCGAAGCGCACACCGCGGGACGCCGAGACGCTCACCGGTGCTCCGGTGCGTGGATTGCGCCCCATGCGGGCACCACGGTGCGTGGGATTGAAGCTCCCGAAACCCGCAACCACGACACGACGACCTGACCGAACCTCCTTCGAGACCACATGGACGAGCGCGTTTACCGCTTCTTCGGCATCGCGCTTCGCCAACGACGTCGTCTTGCAGACCGCGTCGATCAGCCCCGACTTGTTCACCGCACCTCCTCCGGGAAATGCAATCTCACCAATCAAAGAAGGTTTTCGCGACAAAAGCAAGCATTTGCGTGATCGCGCGCCACGCGGAGCGCGCAGGCACGCGAGGTCGCGAGCAAGGTTCCCGGCGAGATCACGCGCCGTCGCGCGGCGCGAACGACAGCGCGACTGCGTCGTCGCGCCGGCGCCGACGGCGAGGGCGCGCAACTTGCTATGGACGGAAACCGCTGTATTTGAAAGGATTTTTCACCATGCCGTACTTGCCTGACGACACCTACGACGTCATCGTCGTCGACGCGGAGTTCGATGACGACGGCGATCTCCGCATCGAGGTGGCGGTGACGCTGGGCCCCCACATCGGGCGGATCGTGCGGCTGAGAAAGATGCACGTGGAAACCGACCGCGGGGTGCTCGACAGCACCGATCCGTATTCGCTGCTCGGAATCCCCGGCACGTTGCGGGTCCGACACGGCGAGCCCAGCTTTCGTCCGGAGACGGTGTGAGCCCGCGTCCGCATGCCAACGTTTCGCGACGCGAAGCGTCTCTGTCGGCGCCCGAGCGGGGCCGTGAGCCGCCCGGTCGCGCCGCGCACAGTGGCAGAGAGGCACGACACGACAACCGGCTGGCGACGATCCGTGCCGCCGTCGGTGCCGCCGGCGCAGGCGTGTACCTGGGTGCGGGATCGGTCGGGCCGGCATGGGCGGGCACCGAACAGGCCGTGCTCGTGCTCGGACCACCGCGCTCGGGCAAGACGTCGTCGATCGTGGTCCCCACCGTGCTCGGCGCGCCGGGCGCGGTCGTGTCCACGTCCACCAAGCCCGATGTCCTGCAGGCCACCGCGCACGCGCGTCGAACGGTCGGACCGTGCCTGCTGTACGACCCGAGCGGCACCGTCGAGGCGCCGCGCGGCGTGGAGCGAGTGCGGTGGTCGCCGGTGGAGAGCTGCCGGTCGTGGGACGACGCGTTGCTCGTCGCCAGAAGCCTCGTCGGCGCGGCGCGACCCGGTGCCGGCGCGCGCGACGGCGCCGCGG
>JARLGQ010000345.1 GCA_031292675.1 Acidimicrobiales bacterium | reverse complement strand
GCGGGTGCTCTGTCTCTTGCAGGTGCTCTGTCTCTTGCAGGTGCTCTGTCTCTTGCAGGTGCTCTGTCTCTTGCAGGTGCTCTGTCTCGGTGAGCGACGAGCGCGCCGCCAACCACTGGAGCACCGACGCACGTGGCACGGTTTCCTGCGGGCCCTCTGCCCGCAGTGGCCTCGCCGTCACGACGTTGCCGGCCAGCTCCTCGGGGCCCACGATGAGCGCGTAGCGCGCTCCGGAGCGGTCCGCCTGCTTGAGCTGGGCCTTGAGTGAGCGCCCATCGTAGGCGCGCACCACCCCCAGGCCCGCCCGGCGCAGCTCGCCGCACAGGGCTCGTGCCGCGGCCCCTCCCGTCACGTCGACCACGAAGGCGTCAGGGAGAGGGGGGTCCACCGGGAACACCCCCTCGGCGTCGCACGCCAGCAGGAGGCGCTCGATGCCGATGCCGAAGCCGATGCCCGGGGTGGGAGGACCCCCGACGGCCTCGGCCAGCCCGTCGTAGCGCCCGCCCCCTCCGATGGCATTCTGGGCCGAGGTGAGCGAACCGGCCGAGAATTCGAAGGTCGTGCGCGTGTAATAGTCGAGCCCGCGCACGAGCCGGGGCTCGAGGCGGTACGAGATGGCGAGCTCGTCGAGGCCCGCGCGCACCCGCGTCAGGTGTGCCGCACAGGCCTCGTCGAGGTAGTCGGTGATGCGGGGCGCGCCCTCGGTGACGGCACGGCACTCCGGGCTCTTGCAATCGAGCACCCGCAGGGGGTTGGTGCGGTACCGCTCCCGGTGCTCGTCACGCAGCTCGTCGCGGTGCTCGTCGAGATACGCCGTCAGCGCGGCCACGTACGCGGGCCGACATTGCGCACAGCCCATGGAGTTGAGCGCCAACTCGACCCGGCGCAGGCCCAACCAGGCGTAGAGATCCGCGGCCAGGGTCACCACCTCGACGTCGACGTCGGGGTCGTCGGTGCCCAGAACCTCCACACCGAGCTGGTGGTGCTGCTTGTAGCGCCCGGCCTGGGGCCGCTCGTAACGGAACGCAGGGGTCACGTACCACGCTTTCCACGGCACCGGCGGGCGATGCTGGACGAAGGCCCGGACCACCGACGCCGTGCCCTCGGGTCGCAGCGCCACGTCACGTCCGCCCCGATCGGCGAACTCGTACATCTCCTTGCGCACCACGTCGCTCTCGTCCCCGATGCCGCGTCGGAAGAGCTGGGCGTCCTCGAACATGGGGTTCACCACCAGGCCGAAGCCGCCCAGCTGCGCCCGGCGGGCGAACTCCGCCACGAGCCTCTCCCATCGGGCCGACTCGGGCCACAGCACGTCATGGGTGCCCGCAGGGGCGCGCAGCGGCGCCGACTGGTCGGCCACCTCGGACTCAGCCCTTCCGGCCGGGGAGTGTGCGGAAGGCGTCGAACACGCCGTCGAGGTGCTTGAGCGAGCTGATGAGCGACTCCAGGTGCCCGGGGTCGGCCAGCTCCACGTCGAAGTGCATGCGGCTCACACGATCGGGCGCGGTCTGCGACGACGAGGACACGATGTTGAGGTGGTGCTCCGACACCACCCTGGTCACGTCCGAGAGCAGGCGTGAACGGTCGAAGGCCAGCACCTCGACGGACGCCACGAACACCGTGGTGCCCTCGCGGTCCCACTCCACCTCGATCAGTCGCTCCTGGCCCGCGGCGGCCAACGCGGTGGCGTTGGCGCAGTCGGCCCGGTGCACGCTGACACCACGACCGCGGGTGACGAAGCCGACGATCTGGTCACCGGGGACAGGCGTGCAACAGCGCGACAGCCGGACCATGACGTCGTCGAGGCCTTCGACGTAGACGCCCACCGGTGACCCGCGCCGGGTGCGGGTGCGCAGGCCAGGCCCCACCGTCGTGGGGAGCTGCTCCTCACCACCCCCGCCGCGCAGATCACGGGCCAGGCGCTGCGCCACCGATCGCGCCGAGACGTGCCCGTCGCCGATGGAGGCGTGGAGGGAATCGAGGTCCACGTAGTTCATGGCGGCCGCCAGCCGCTCGAGGGCGTTGGAGGCCGCCAGCTTCTGCACCGGCAGCCCCTCGCGGCGCAGCGCCTTGATGAGCTCCTCGCGCCCGGTCTCCATGGCGTCCTCGCGCCGCTCGCGCGAGAACCACTGGCGGATCTTGTTGCGGGCCCGGGGTGAGGCCACGATCTGGAGCCAGTCGCGCGAAGGGCCTGCCGAGGGGACCTTGGAGGTGATGATCTCGATGGTGTCGGCCGATTGCAGCGGCGTGTCCAGAGGGACGAGGCGCCCGTTCACCTTGGCGCCGATGCACCGGTGGCCGACTTCGGTATGGATCGAGTACGCGAAGTCGATGGGCGTCGAACCCGCCGCCAGGGCGATCACCTTGCCCTTGGGTGTGAAGACGTAGACCTCGTCTTGTTCGAGGTCGAGCTTGAGGGTCTCGAGGAACTCCAGCGGGTCGATCGTCTCCTGCTGCCAGTCCACGATGCGCTGGAGCCACGCCATCTCCGCCGTGGTGGCCGCCGCCCCGTCCTTGGAATGCTCCTTGTACCCCCAGTGTGCGGCGATCCCGTACTCGGCCCGGCGGTGCATCTCGTTGGTGCGGATCTGCACCTCGATGGGCTTTCCCTCCAGTCCGATCACCGTGGTGTGCAGCGACTGGTAGAGGTTGAACTTCGGGCTGTTGATGTAGTCCTTGAAGCGGCCCTGCACGGGGCTCCAGATGGCGTGGATGGACCCGAGCGCGGCCCAGCAGTCCTTTTCGGACTCGACGATGACGCGCAGGCCCACGAGGTCGTGGATCTCGGCGAACTCCTTGCCGCGCACCACCATCTTCTCGTAGATGCTCCACAGGTGCTTGGGGCGTCCGGTGACCTCCGCCTTGACCCCCGATGCACTCAACCGCTCCCGCACCGCCACGAGCACCCGGGCGAGGTACTCGTCGCGTTCGGGGGCACGCGTGGCGACCATCTGCTCGATCTCGGCGTAGCGCTTGGGGTGGAGGGTGGCGAACGCCAGGTCCTCGAGCTGCCACTTGAGCTCCTGGATCCCCAGCCGGTGCGCCAGTGGCGCGTAGATGTCCAGCGTCTCCTGGGCGGTCCGGCGCTGCTTCCACTCCGGCATCACCGCCACGGTCCGCATGTTGTGGAGACGGTCGGCGAGCTTGATGACCAGCACCCGCCAGTCGTTGGCCATGGCCACGAGCATCTTGCGCACGGTGGCGGCCTGCTGGGCCTCTTTGGAGTCGAACTGGAGGCGGTCGAGCTTGGTCACGCCGTCGACGATGGCGCCGACCTCGGGACCGAATTCCTCGGTGACGCGCTCGAGGGTGAGCCCGGTGTCCTCCACGGCGTCGTGCAGCAACGCCGAGGCCACCGACCGGGCGTCGAGCCCGAGCTCGGCGACGATAGTGGCCACCGCCACCGGGTGGGTGATGTAGGGCTCGCCGGTCTGGCGCAGCTGCCCCAGGTGCGACTGCTCGGCGACCTTGCCGGCCCGGACGATCAGCTTGCGGTCGGAAGCCGAGGATCGGGGCCGACGGGCGTCGTAGGCCGCCAACACCCCCGCCACGAGGTCGTCGAGCATCGCCGGCCGGCGAAATGGGGCAGCCAGGCGCTCGACGGTGACCACGTACTCACCGTACCTGTCCCCACCGAGCCACAGGGCGCTCCGGCGGCTCCCGGGCCCACCTCGGAGCAGGGGGAACCGGCTACCGGCGCTTGCCGCCCTTCTTGGAGCCCTTGCCCTTGCGCGGCCGCGGTGGCGGACGGCGGGGGGTCGAGGCACCGGCCCCGGCACCGGGCCGGGTGTTGCGACCACTGCTGTTGGACCGGCTCTTGGCCGTCCCCGCCCCGGTGACCGCAGGTGCGGCCTCGTCCTCGTCGAATTCCACTTCGCCGTCGTCCACCGGCAGCGGCCGGGAGGCCCCGCCCGGTCGCAGCACGCCGGTCTGGCGGCGCGGGGCGGCGCGGCCGGTGGATCCCTGTCCGCCCCGGGTCCCCATGGTCGACGCGGCGGCGTTCAAGGTGGCGGCCTGGCGCGGGGTGAGCAGACCCGATCCCTCGGCGCGGTTGGCCAGCTTGCGCCGGATGTTCACGTACCGCGGCTCGCGCTCTTTCAACACCGCCAACACCGGAGACGCGATGAAGATCGACGAGTACGCCCCCGACGTGAGCCCGATCACCAGGGCCAGTCCGAAGTACTGCAGCGTCGTGGCTCCCAGGATCTGGGCGCCGATGACGAGGACGGCCAACACCGGCATGATCGCCACTAGCGAGGTGTTGATGGACCGGGCCAGGGTCTGGTTCATCGACAGGTTGACGACGTCGGTGTAGGTCATCCGACCCGATGCCCCCAGGCCCCGGCTGTTCTCCTTCACCCGGTCAAAGACCACCACCGTGTCGTAGAGCGAGTACCCCAGGATGGTGAGCAAGGCGATCACCGTGTCGGGGGTGACCTGGAAGCCGAAGAGCGAGTAGACGCCCGCCGTCACGAGCAGGTCGTGGATCACGGCGACGAGCGCGGCGATGGCCATCTTCCACTCGAAGCGGAACGAGATGTAGATCACGACGACGACGAAGAAGACGAGGACGGCGATGACGGCCTTCTCGCTGATCTGGCTCCCCCACGTGGGCCCGACGTCGGTGAGAGAGACCTCCTGGGGCGAGATGTGGGCGATACGGGCCAGGGCCTTGGACACGTTGTCCTTGTCGGTGGCCTGCTGGCCGACCGACAGCTTCGTCAGGTCCGCCTGGACCTGCACGGTGGCCGAAGAGCCCTCACCGAGGATCTGCACCGTGGCGCCCGGTACTCCGGCGTTGCCGACCGAGCTCTGAACTTCGCTCACGGTCGCGCCGTGGGCGGGGATCTGCCACGAGGTCCCCCCCTTGAAGTCGATCCCCCAGTTGAAGCCCTTGACCCCGAACGACACCAGGCCGGCCACGATCACGAGACCCGAGAGCGCGTACCACCACCGGCGACGCCCCACGAAGTCGAACGACGTCTCCCCGCGGTAGATGCGCACGAAGACGTTGGGCCGCTTGGCCGGGGAGACCTCTTCTTCGACGGCGGACTCGGTCGTGGTCATGCGGGGGACTCGCTTCCGATGGCCAGGCCTCGGGCGACCCCGATCACGCGGGCCTCGGTGATGCGGGAGCTGCGGCCCAGGAGGATGACCAGGGGTCGGGTGAAGAAGAACGTGGTGAAGATGTCGAGGAGCGTGGAGAGCCCGAGGAAGAACGCGAAGCCCCGGACCGTGCCCACGGCGAGGATGTAGAGGACCACCGCCGCGGCCAGTGACACGAGGTCGGCGGCCAGGACGGTCCGAAAGGCCCCGCGGAAGCTCCGGTCGACACTCGTGCGCACCGATCTCCCCGAGCGGGCCTCATCTTTGAGGCGTTCGAAGTAGACGATGTAGGAGTCGACCGTGATCCCCACCGACACGATGACCCCGGTCACCCCCGACAGGTCCAGGGTCAGGTTCAGCGCCGAGTGCGAAAGAGCAGACACGATCGCCCACAGCAAGGCGGCGGTGGTGAGGAGGCCGGCGACCACCACGATCCCGAGCACGCGGTAGTAGAGGATGGTGTAGATGAGGACCAGGAGAAGCCCACCGATCCCGGCCAACAACCCGGCTTTGAGCGACGACTTCCCCAAGCTGGGCGACACGGTCTCCTGGGTCAGGATCTTCAGGGGCACGGGCAGAGAGCCGTAATTGAGCTCCAGGGCCAGGTTCTTGGCCGTCTGCTGCGTGAAGTTCCCGCTGATCTCGCCCTTCCCGTTGAACGAGCTGAACGTGGCCAGCCCGGGCTGGATCAGGGGCGCCGACTCGACGACCCCGTCGAGGTCGATGGCCACGTACTGATGGAAGTTCGCCTGCGCCACCTGGTCCCAGGGCGTCACGGCCCTGAGGTTGTAGCTCACCGCCCACTGGCTGATCGTGGTGTCGAAGACCGCCGAGGCCGAGGCGATGGCGTTGCCTTTCAGGGAGGCCTTGGCCAGCACGAAACGCGGGAACTGCTGCGCACCCGACGTGGGATCGGTGGGAAGCAGCACGACGGCATTCGCGTCGTCGTTGACGGTCGACGGGTACGGCGCGAAGGCCGGGTTGGCGGGGATGTTGTTGGTGGGCTGCTGCGTGCTCGTGTTCACGTTCAGGTTGGCCGCGGTGGTGGCGTACTGGCCGCACGATGGGAGCGGGCCCGAAGGCGGGGACTTGCCCTTGAGCGGCGGGGCGTAGACCGGCGCCCCGCACAGCACGGGGCGGAAGTAGAGCTGGGCCGTCTTGCCGATGAGCTTGATGAGCGTCTGGGGGTCCTTCACGCCGGGAAACTGCACCACGACGTTGCCCCCTTGGGCATTCACGATTGCTCCCGACACCCCGGCGCTGTCCACCCTGTTGCGGATGATGTTCACGGTGGTGTTCATGTCGCCGCTCGAGATCGCCTTCGTCGGCTTGTAGACGACCTCGGATCCCCCGGCCAGGTCGAGGCCCAGCTTGGGGGACCACCCCGCCCCGAGAGTGGCCGCGAACGCCACGATGGCGATCGTCAACGTCACCCCCAGGCTGATGACCAGGGACCGCTTCACGTCTTGTGGTCCTCGGAGCTGCCCGTGTCGGCCGCATCGTCGTGGCCATCGTGCTCATCGTGCTCATCGTGCTTGTCGGCCACCTCGTCGCCCGACGCGTGCTCTTCGTGCTCGTCGTCCACCTCGTCCTCGTCGGCATCGCCACCGGTGGCTTCGTCGTCGTGCTCGTCGGCCACCTCGTGCTCGTCGTGCCCGTCGTGCTCCTCGTCTCCCTGGTCGTGCTCGTACTCGTGGTAGGCACCATGGGCCTCGTCCTCGTCGTGCTCGTCCCAGCTCGGCGTGTCCACCGCCGGATCCGTCAACCGCCGGGCGATGGTCGAGCGCAGCACCGTGATCCGGGTGCCGGGGGCCGTCTCGATCGTCACCCGGTCCGCTTCGACGTCGAGCACGGTTCCGAAGATCCCCGCACCGGTGAGGACCTCGTCACCGGCGGACAGCTCCATGAGCGTGTCGCGTTGGCGGCGGGCCTGCTGGGCCCGGGGGCGCAGGAACAGGACGTAGGCCAGCCCGAAGATGAGGATCAACGGCAGCAGCGAGACCAGGGGGTTGCTCGTGTTCGTCGCTGCTTTCGACGAGCTCGACCCTTGGGCCAGGACGATCATCAGGGCGGGGAAGCTGGGTATGGAGAGTGGAATGACGGGCTCCGGTTTTGAGAACGGCCGATGTTACTCCAGGCCTCCCCTCCGGCCCCGGCAGTCCCGCCCCCGGGCTCACCACAACCTGGGGGCCGCTCCTTGCAATTGGTCGCCCGGACCGAGGAGCGGGGCGACCTCGCCGAGGTGGGCGAAGGCCCTCGGCGTAGCCACCCGCCCCCGGGGCGTGCGCTGGAGCAGGCCCTGTTGGAGGAGGTAGGGCTCGTACGCGTCCTCCACGGTGTCGGGCTCCTCCCCCACGCAATGGGCCAGGGTCACCAGACCCACGGGGCGTCCGTCGAAACGGCGGCACAGTGCATCGAGGATGGCACGGTCCACCTTGTCGAGGCCGAGCTCGTCCACGCCGAAGAGCTCGAGGCCCTCGGTGGCGAGCGACGCCGTGATGGCTCCCTGGGCGCGCACCTCCACGAAATCCCGCACCCGGCGCAGGAGCCGGTTGGCGATCCGGGGCGTACCCCGGGCACGTGACGCGATGCGGCGAGCGCCGTCGATCTCGATCTCCACCCCCAGGATCCCCGCCGAGCGCACCACGATTCCCTGGAGGTCTTCGGCGGCGTAGAGGTCGAGGCGTCCCACGAAGCCGAATCGGTCGCGCAACGGGCTCGTGAGCAACCCGGTGCGGGTGGTGGCTCCCACGAGGGTGAACCTCGGCAGGTCGAGCCGGATGGAACGGGCCGTCGGCCCCTTGGCGATCAGGATGTCGAGCTGGAAGTCCTCCATGGCCGGGTAGAGGACCTCTTCGACGGGCCGGGGGAGGCGGTGGATCTCGTCGATGAACAAGACGTCGCCGTGCTGCAGGTCGGTCAGCAGCGCGGCCAGGTCGCCCGCGCGTACCAGCGCCGGGCCGGAGGTGATGCGCCACCGGACGCCCATCTCCG
>JARLGQ010000042.1 GCA_031292675.1 Acidimicrobiales bacterium | reverse complement strand
GCGGGTGGCCATGCTCGACCACCTCTCCGAGGGCCGTTTCGAGTTCGGCACGGGACGCGGATCGTCCACGACCGAACAGAAGGGCTTCGGCATCGAGGACCAAGAGCTCACGCGCGAGATGGTGGCGGAGACGCTCCCGCAGATCGTCCGCATGTGGAAGGAGGAGGACTACTCCTACGACGGCAAGTTCTTCTCGATGCCCACCCGGAACGTGCTCCCCAAGCCCTACACCAACCCACACCCTCCCCTGTGGGTGGCGGCGGGCAGCCCGGGCACCTTCGAGCTGGCCGCCCGGCAGGGTCTCGGGGTGCTGTGCTTCGCCTTCGGCAAGCCCGAGGGGTTCGCGCCCCTCATCGAGAAGTACAAGAAGGACATCGAGAGCGCCGAGCCCGTGGGCGACTACGTCAACAACAACGTGATGATCACCACGCAGATGCTGTGCCTCGAAGACGGCGGCCGGGCCCGGAAGGTGTTCGCCGACATCGACAGCAACGTCCACCTGAGCCTCGTCTTCCGCTATCTCGACACGTTCCCCCGCCCGCCGGGGGTCCCCGTGTGGCCCGACCTCATCCCTCCCTCCACTCCCGAGCAGATCGACAAGAACATCGAGAGCGGGCTCATCGCGGTGGGGAGCCCCGACGAGGTGGCACGCTCCATCCAGCGCTTCGCGGACACGGGTGCCGACCAGCTGAGCTTCGGCATGCTGTCGTCGTCCATGCCCATCGAGCTGTGCGAAGAGGCCGTGGACACCTTCGGCAAGCACGTCCTGCCCCAGTTCGACAAGGACCCCGTGCACAGCACGACCCGCCAGCGCGAGGCGCAGGTCGGCACCGGCACCTGAGCGTGGCCGTCACGCCCCCCGATCGGCGACGGGGAGAGTGACGGGAAAGAACAGCTCGTAGGGCCGGTCGAAGTTTCGCAGGAAGTTCGGCCTGAGGCCCTCGGGGTCGTCGTTGCGAGCGGCCATCTGGGACCCATAGGCGGCGACGGCCCTTCGCTTGCGATCCCGGTACCCGTCCGTGCGCACCAGCTCGGAGCGCCCCCGGCGCCACTCGTGCCACAGGAGCACCGGCCGGTCGAACTGCCAGATGGGGTAGGCGAGCAGCCTCATCCCGGTACCGGCCAGGGCCCGGCGCGTGGCCGCCCCCACGATGGCGTGGTCCTGGTGGGGATCGCTCTCGGCGGTGACCAGCACCTCGTCGGGCCCGATGGCGGCCACCACCTCGGCGATGGCGCCGGCCAGAGCGTCCTCCCTCCCCACCAGCTCGGCGTCGACGAAGGGGAGCCGGGTGACGTCGCTCTCGGACAGCCCCAGGACGGCGCACGCCGCGCCCAGCTCGGCACTGCGCAGCGCGGTCACCTCGGCCGGGTCGCCGGGCGGGGACTTGCTCCCGTCGGTGGCCACCAGCAGATGCACCGGAGTCCCGGCGTAGACCTTACGCATGATGGTCGCGCCGGCACCGAGCGTCTCGTCGTCGGGATGGGGCGCCACCACCAGGCACGACCGGCGAGACGACGCGTCGGTGACGTCGACGCCGGTGAACGACAGCATGCGTCGCAACACGAGCTTGAGCGCGGGGTTCGACGGTCCGACCGCGTCCCCGCCCACGGCACGCGACGACCGGCTCGACACGGGGCGAGAGACTACCGGGCACGACCCGGTGGCCCCGAGCGTCCCGGATATGGCGCCCACGGACGAAGTAGCCTCGTCCCCGGTCGCCCTGTGCGTCAGTGCGGGGGGCTCGAGCGTTGTCGCCTGAGGCGGGTCCTCGTTGGTGCCGGCGCTTGGTCGGGTCGCCGCTGCGGTGTCACCCTCGGCCCCCCCGGGGTCGGCACACGCGGCGGCGGTCCCGGCATGGCGCGCCCGTCGCGCCGGCGAACCGCCCCGACCGAACCGCGCCGCACGGGGACGCGGTCAGGAGAAGGCGACTGCCACCTCGTCGGCCGTGGCCGGCATCGCCACCAGGGCGAGGGTATGGCGGAGCACCGCGTCGGCGTAGTCGGCGGGGACACCGCACACCGCGTCGCGCACCACCACCACCCGGTACCCGAGGTTGACCGCCTCGACGGCCAGCCCCACGATCCCGAGGTTCAGCGACACCCCGGTCGCCACCACGGTGGAGACGCCGAGAGCCCGCAGGGTGGGATCGAGAGAGGTGCCGAAGAACGGCGACACGCCATGGGCGCGGTGCGAGACGAGGTCGCCGGGATCGGGCCCGAGCTCGGGGACGAGCTGCACCGCGGGTGTGCCGTCGACCAGGTGCTCGGGCCGGCGCAGCATGGCGGAGATGAGCGGGGCGTTGGGGGCCGAGCCGCGCCGATCGGACCGGAACCCGGCGGTGCAGTGCACCACGGGGACGCGCGCGGCGCGCGCCGCCGCGAGCAGGCGGGCCGTGTTGGCGATCACGCCCGCGTCCCGGGCGGCCGCGGCAAGCTCGGGGAAGCTCGACAGGTCGCCCACGACGCCCCGTTGGATCTCCATGGTGAGCACGGCGCACCGGCCCCCGCCTACGAGCTCGGCGAGCGTGACGGGCATACTCAGCGCGTCACGAGGGCGGGGTCAACCCACCGGTGACTGCGACGTGACGATGGTGTTCGCCCACGGGTAGTCGGGCTTGCCGCTCGGGGAGCGCTCGATCTTGTCCACCACGTGCAGTTGTCGAGGCACCTTGTAGCCCGCCACGTGGTGGCGGCAGTGTTCCTGGACAGCCTCGAGGGACGGGGCGGCCCGGCCGGGACGGGGTTCGACGATGGCGGCCACCCGCTGGCCGAAGCGCTCGTCGGGCGCGCCCACGACGATGGCGTCCATGACGTCGGGGTGCGACCGGACCACGGCCTCGACCTCTTCGGGGAAGATCTTCTCCCCACCGGAGTTGATGCAGATCGAGCCCCGGCCCAGCAGCGTCACCGAGCCGTCGGCCTCCACGGTGGCGAAGTCGCCGGGCATCACGAACTTCTTGCCGTCGACGGTGATGAACACCTCGGCGCTCTTGACGGGGTCGTTGTAGTAGCCGATGGGGATGTCACCGGAGCGGGCGATCTTCCCGATCACACCCGATCCGGGCTTCACGGGCTCGAGGCTCTCGTCGAACACGACCGTGCCACCGGTCGAGGACACCGTGGGGCCGCTCTTCATGGCCGTTCCCCCCGGCTTGATCATCGAGACCCCGTTGTTGCCGGCCTCCGACGACCCGATGGCGTCGGTCATCACCAGGTTGGGGAACTGCGTGAAGAACGCGTCCTTGACCGAAGGGGAGAACAGCGCGGCGGTCGACGTGATGCCGATCAGCGACGACAGGTCGTAGGACACCCCCGGCTCGGCGAGCGCCTCGATGAGCGGCTTGCCCATGGCGTCGCCGGTGATCATCACCATGTTCACCTTCTCGCGCCCGATGAGGGCCCACACCTCGTGGGGATCGAACTTCGGCACGAGGCAGATCCGGTTGCCCACGAAGCTCTGGCCCATCACCGCCCACTGCGACGCGCCGTGCATGAGGGGCGCGATGGGAAGGAAGGTGAGCTGGCCTCCGGCCGCCAGGCCCTTCTCGACCATCTGCTGGGGCCGGTCCATGCGCACGCCGGTGAGCGCGTCGATCCCGCCACCGAGGGCGTAGAAGACGTTGCGATGAGGCCACACCACGCCCTTGGGCATGCCGGTGGTCCCCCCCGTGTACAGGATGTAGAGGTCGTCGCCCGATCTCGGTGCGAAGTCGCGCTCGGGTGAGCCGCCGGCGACGGCCCGCTCGAAGTCGACGGCGTCGTGGCGCGGGTCGGCCTCGGCGCTGTCGTCGTCGATCACGATCACGTGGCGCAACGCGGGGAGCTCGGGGAGCAGTGCAGCCACGCGGGGCGAGAACTGGCGCTGGTGCACGAGGGCGACGAGGTCCGCGTTGGCGAACAGGTACCGGAGCTCGTCCTCCACGTAGCGGAAGTTGATGTTGATCCACACCGCCCGCAGCTTGAACACGGCCCAGGCCGCCTCGACCCACTCGACACTGTTGAGCGCGTAGATCCCGACGTGGTCCCCCGGGCCCACGCCCACCGAGGCGAGATGATGGGCGAGGCGGTTGGCGCGCTCCTCCATCTGCCCGTAGGTGAGTCGCCGGCCGTCGGTGACCAGGTACTCGCGGTCGGGAAAAGCGTCGGCGGCCGCCTCGAACAGGTCGGCGAGGTTGAAGTCCACGGACTCCAAACTAGAACAAGTTCCCGTCAAGGGGACAACCGGGGGCAGGGCCGAGAGGGCCGCGGGCCGCCACGGCCCGTCCGGCCCGGGTCACGAAAGCTGGAGTCGGTCGCGCTCGGTGCCCAGCGCCTGGGTGACGGCGGTGGCGACGCCGGGCCCGTCCAGTCCGAGCTCGGCCAGGATCCCGTCGGGCCGGCCCTGGGGGATGTAGCGCGCCGGCACCCCGAGCACGCACACGGGGGGCAGGGGGTGGGGGATCTCGGGGAGCAGGCGCATGGCGTCGACGAGGAACGTGCCGGCGCCACCGACACGGATTCCGTCCTCGATGGTGACGACCAGGCCGTGCGCGGCGGCGTCGGCGAGCATGGCGGGGTCGGGGGGCGACACCACCCGGACGTCCCACACCGTGGCGTCGACGCCCTCGGCGGCCAGCTTTCCTGCTGCCTCCTCGGCGGCCTCCACCATCTTGCCCACGGCGAGGAGGCACACGGTGCCGTCGCCCCGGTGGACCTGGCGCGCCGAGAGGCCCCTGCCCACCGCGCCGTCGCGCGCTTGGCGGGCCGGCGTCTTGGGGAACCGGATGGCCGAGGGACCGGCGAGGCCGAGCGCCTCCTCGAGCATCACCCCCACTTCCTGGGCCGACGACGGGGCGAAGACGGTCATCCCCGGGATCGAGAGCGTGAGCGACATGTCGAGCACGCCGTGGTGACTGGGCCCGTCGTCACCGGTGATGCCGGCGCGGTCGAGGGCGAAGACCACCGGGAGGCCGTGGAGCCCGACGTCGAGATTGGCCTGGTCGAAGGCACGGCTGAAGAAGGTGGAGTAGACGGCGACCAGCGGGCGCAGTCCCGCCATGGCCATGCCGGCGGCAGCGGTGACGGCGTGCTGCTCGGCGATGCCCACGTCGAGGAACCGGTCGGGGAACTCGGCCTGGAACGGGAGGAGCCCGGTGGGGCCGGGCATCGCCGCGGTGATGGCCACCACTTCGGGCCGGCGTCGGGCGGCGTCGAGCGCGGCGCGGGTGAAGGCGTCGGTGTACGTGGCGGGCGCGATCGTCGTCGAAGGGGCGACCGAAGAGGGTTGCACCTTGAAGTCGTGCAGTCGCTGGACCTCGTCCTCCTCGGCGGGGGCATAGCCCCGCCCCTTCTGGGTGAGGACGTGGACGACGATGGGGCCGCCCCATTCGGTGGCGTGGGCGAGCGCCTGCTCCATGCCGGCGATGTCGTGGCCGTCGATGGGACCGGCGTAGCGGACCCCGAGGGCCTCGAAGAAGGTGTGGGGGGTGACGATCTCGCGCACGGCGCTCGTGACCCCGTGCAGGCTCGAGTACGCGAGCCCGCCCAACCCGGGGATGGCGCGCAGGGCGTGACGGGCCCGCTCGCGGGCGTGGACGTAGGAAGGGCTCAGGCGCAGATGGGTGAGACCCGCAGACAGCCGGGAGATCGTCGGCGCGTACGACCGGCCGTTGTCGTTGAGCACGATGACGACGCGCGTGCCGGCATGGCCGAGGTTGTTGAGCGCCTCGTAGGCCATGCCGCCCGTGAGCGACCCGTCACCCAGGACCGCCACCACGTGACGGTCGTCCTCGCCGCGGCGGTGCAGGCCCATGGCGATGCCGTGCGCATAGCTGAGTGCAGTCGACGCGTGGCTGTTCTCGATCCAGTCGTGGGGCGACTCGGCGCGCGACGGGTACCCCGACATCCCCCCGGGCTGGCGCAGCGTGGCGAACTCGTCCTTGCGGCCCGTGACGAGCTTGTGGACATAGGTCTGGTGCCCGGTGTCCCACAGGATGACGTCACGGGGGGAGTCGAAGACGCGGTGGACGGCCAGGGTGAGCTCGACGGCGCCCAGGTTGGACCCGAGATGGCCGCCGTTGACGGTGACGCGGTCGACGATGCATGTCCGGATCTCCGCGGCGAGCTCGGTCAACTGCGCTTGCGACAGTTTGCGGAGATCGGCGGGTTCGTTGATGTCGTCGAGGAGCATGAGCACCCATTCCCGGGGGACGCCCGAAGCGGCGACCCTGGGTCACGCTACCGCGGACCACGTCGAAGAGGCATTAGCCCGGCCGGGCGTGAGGGTACGGGTCGGCGGGGTGGCGGACCGCTGAAGGCCAGGTCCGAGGGCCGCGGCCGCGGGCCGAGCGCCCGGGACGGCCGCCGGACCCGCCCGCGTCCGATGACGAGCGGACGACGAGGTGGAGGGGCAGACTCTGCGCGCAGGGTGGCGTCCGCGGCCGACGCCGGCGCCGGAGCGAGAGGAGCGTGCCATGCAGGCCAACGTCAACGGGACCACGATGCCGATCCTGGAGATGGTGCTCGAGCCGGGCGAGACCATCATCTCGACCCACGGCGACTTGTCGTGGATGACGGCCAACATGCAGCTCACCCAGACCGCAAGCACGGGCTCGGGCGGCGGGATCATGGGAGGCCTCAAGCGCATGGCCGGAGGCGGCGGTCTCCTGCTGACCCGGTACGAGGCGACCGGTGGGCAGGGGATGGTCACCTTCGCCAGCAAGGTCCCGGGGCGGATCTTCCCCGTGGACGTCAGCCCGGGCCACGGGTTCATCGTCCACCGTCATGGTTGGGTGTGCGGGACCCCGGGGATCACACCCTCGGTCGCGTTGCAACAGTCGTTCCGAGGAGGCCTGTGGGGCGGCGAGGGCTTCATCCTGCAGAAGCTCGAGGGCGAAGGCCAGGCGTGGATCGAGCTCTCCGGTGAGATCGCCACCTACGACCTCGCCGCGGGCCAGTCGCTCCTGGTCCACCCCGGGCACGTCGGCCTCTTCAACGACAGCGTCACCTTCTCGGTGATCCGGTTGCCCGGCATCGTCAACCGGTACTTCGGAGCCGACGGGCACCATCTCGTCTCGCTCACCGGACCGGGCAGCATCTGGCTGCAGTCGATGCCGCTGCCGGTGCTCGCCCACGCGTTGTCGGAGTACCTGGGCTCCAACGACTCCGGGCGGGACGCGGCCGCCGGGGGCGTGGTCGGGGGGGTCCTCGGCAACGTCCTGGGGCGCCAGGTCTGAGGCGGGCCCGGCCCAGGGCTCGAACGCCCCGGCGCCCGCCACCCGCTCACCGCGCCTTGGCGAGGAAGTCCCCTCTCTCGACGACGACGCGCGTCACCTTTCCCGCCCCCACCAGTCCGGCGGCATCGGTGGCCGTGACGGTGAACACCAGTCGGCGCCCCTCCACCTTTTCGAGGGTGGCCTCGGCGACGATCGTCGAGCCGGTCCCGACGGGCGCCAAGTGGTCGAACTGGACGCGCACTCCGACGCTGGTGCGCCCTTCTCCGAGCATCCCGGCCACGGCCAGGCAGGCGGCCTCCTCGCACAGGGCGATGAGACGGGGCGTCGCCAGCACGGGCACGTCCCCCGAGCGCAGGGCCAGTGCCGTGTCGCTCTCGGCCACCACCAGGGAGACGTGGGCGCTCAGGCCGGGCTCGACGGGCACGGCGGTACGATACGAAAGACAGGCGCCGCCGGCCACACGGCCGGCGGTCTGCGCGACCAACCCGAGGGCGGGCCGGTCCGGGTGCACGAGGCCGGCCGGCGCATCCTGGGACGAGGGGTCCACGAGGGTGGTCCACGGTCATGGTCCTGCGGCCTGGGCCGCGAGAGGAGAGCTGTCGGGTGAGTGAGGCAGGTTCGGGCGCAGGATTGCTCGTCGAGGCCCCCGTCATCGAGCGGGTGCTCGCTGCGGCGCTGCGCCGCGGCGGGGACTTCGCCGAGGTGTTCGTCGAGGACCGCCACTCCACCTCGGCCGTGCTCGACGACGGCCGGGTCGAGGAACTGTCGTCGGGTCGTGACCGCGGTGCCGGAGTTCGGGTGGTCGTGGGGGAGACCACCGGCTACGCCCATACCGCGGACCTTTCCGAACGCGGTCTTCTGGCCGCGGCCGAAGCGGCCGCGGCCG
>JARLGQ010000344.1 GCA_031292675.1 Acidimicrobiales bacterium | reverse complement strand
GCCGAGGGGCGTACGTCCCCAGGGCGTGAGCCCACGGCGAGCCGAGCTTTCGGTCCGCGACCAAGACCTGACGGGCGAGCCGACGGTGCGGGGACAAGTCGGCTCCGGCAGAGATTCACCGCTGAGCGATGATTTCTGAGCATCGGGCCCGTCGAATCTCTTGAACGTTCCACGGAACAAGGAGGAGCCATGCCCACCCGTGACAGTGCCCCCACCGGATCGCCGTGCTGGGTCGATCTGTGGACTTCCGACGTCGAAGGCAGTCGCAAATTCTACGGCGACCTCTTCGGTTGGGAGGCCCAGGAGCCGAGCCCGGAGTTCGGCGGCTATTTCATGTTCACCCGTGACGGCGTGCCCACAGCAGGTGCCATGGGCGGAAGCATGGGGGACATGCCCGCCACCGACACCTGGAAGATCTATCTGCAGACCGACGACGTCGCCAAGCCCGTCGAACCGGCCGAGGCCGAGGGCGCCCAGCTCGTCTCGCCGGTCATGCCCGTCGCGGACCTCGGCTCCCAGGCGGTGCTCGTCGACCCCACCGGCGCCGAGTTCGGCGCCTGGCAGCCCGGGACCTTTCCGGGTTTTACCGTCCTCAACGAGCCGGGTGCGCCGAGTTGGTTCGAGTTGCACACCCCGGACCATTCCACCGCAGTGGCCTTCTACCGCTCGGTGTTCGGCTGGGACACCAGCGCCGTCGGTGACAGCGACGAGTTCCGCTACACGGTCATGCGCAATCCCGGTGCAGAGGGCGAACTGGCCGGGATCATGGACGCATCGGGCTTCCTTCCCGAGGGTGTGCCCGCCCACTGGTCGGTGTACTGGGAGGTCGATGACGTCGACGCCACCGTGGCCAAGGTCAAGGCCCTCGGCGGATCGGTGGTGATGGATGCCGTAGACACCCCCTACGGCCGCCTGGCCACCGTGACGGACCCGGCTGGCGCCCAGTTCAAGCTGCGCAGGCCCAACCCGTAGTCGATCGGGGGCGCTGTCCACCAGCGGCTACCACTCAGCTGGTCGGGGGCGATGACGCGGGAGCGATGCCCAACGTCGTGGCCATGTCGGCCAGCTGGGTGGCGACCGCCGCCCCGGCGGTGGTGACCGTCTGGCTGTGCGTGGAGATGGGCTTGCCGCCGGTCAGGTCGCTCGCCGTCTGTGCGTAGGCATTGCTGTAGCCGTCGAGGGCCTGCGTCAAGGTCGCCACAGCGGGTGAGACCGTGGACGGCCAGGTGATGCCCGCCAGCTGTTGTGCGAATGCGTTGATCGCACTCTCGATCTCCTGGACGCCCGTGACTTGCCTGGACGCGTCCACCTTCTCCGCCTGAGTGGCGTCATTCTCGTCACCGAGTGCGCTTTGGGCGCTCTGGTGTTCCGCGGTCAAGCAGGATTCGTAGAGGCCGGGATTGAGGGCGTCGCTGGAACAGGCGGCTCCGGATTCGTGGCTGGTATAGCTGGCGGCATCGTTCTGGGCGCGCCCCTCCTGCGTGGCGATGTCGTCGGTGGCGCCGGTGATCGCGGCGTTGGGGGCCACGAGGGCGGTTTGGTATTGCGAGAGGACCGCCTCGTAGGTACGTGCGACGTGTGAGACGGTGACCGTGGTCGTGGTCGTGTCTGTGGTCTGGTTCGGGTGTCTCCCGGTGCTGAGACCTGTCGGGAACACGACGAACACGACCGCGAGGACGGCGAGGATCCCGAGGACGATCCAAAAGGTCCTCCGCCGTTGCCTGCTCCGGCGGGTCGGCGGAAAATAATTCCTGGGCACTTCCGGTCCCTGTTCTGGCGGTCCCTGTCCGGGGTCATACCGTCGGCGGTGGCGCCGACGCCGCGTCGACAGCCTACAGGCCGACCTCGGGAAGCCGGTCCCGCCCCGACCACCCACGGCCCCCGCTCCGGGGCCGTGGGGTGCTCTCGTCCTAGTGGCTTGCGCTCGCTCCCGTGAAGAGCTGCAACGCCGACGTGCTCAACGACGAGGGATCTCCCGTATAAGCCTCCACGAGCCACCGCGCCCCTTTTTGCGGAGCGACGGTTTGGACCGGCGGGTACAGGGTCACGGTGTCGGATCCTCGGGGACCCAGGACCACGCGTCGGTGTTTCGAAGGGGCCCAGAATCCGTGCGGGTTGGCACCGGTGTTGACCATGAAGTGAGGGGTGACCGCAGAGCCGGTCCGATTGTGAACCGAAACGGTGACGGCATCGACCACCCTGCCGCCGTGCGACAGTGCCACACTGCGCACGGTGAGCTGCAACGGGGGAGCCACGAAGGCGAGCACGGAGGCAACCACCACCCCCAACGCGGGGATCCCCACGGTCAGGGCCGGCAGCGTCTTGAGGCGCGCTCGCCTGAAGGGCAGGGCAGGATCGCTCCGAGAAATGCTGCGAACGGAGAGGGCGGCCATGACGGCGGCGGGGAAGAGGTCGATCAAGTAGCTGGACAGGCTCCGGGGCGAGAAGAACAGAGGGATCGGCAAGAGCAAGAGCCAGATGCGCTTGAGCTGCGGGTACCAGACCACAAAGGCGGTCACGAGGGTGACCAGGGCCAGGGCGCCGGCGACGCTGAGCATGATGAGGTCGACCCCACCGGTGAGCCCGTGGGTGGCCAAGCTCACGAGTCCCTGACCGTCGGCGACGAGCCCACCGGCGAAGGGGGTGAGCGTGCCATGGAACCATGCCGTCGGCTGCCATATCACGAAGGGCAGGTTCACCGCACCGAACACCGCGACGACGGTGAGGAGGTAGCGCAGGGCGAGGTGCGAGGCGGGCTTGCCGGCAAGACGACCTTCGAGGAAGACGCCGATCACCAACAGGGGCACACAGAACCACGGGGTCTGCTTGATGGCACAGGCCAGTCCCAGGGCCACCGGTCCGATCCAGCGGGCCAGCCCCGCCTGGCGGCCTTGGCCGAACCGGTCCCACCGCCACACGGCCAGGATCAGGAACGGCACGAAGACGGCGTCGGTCTCACCCGAACTGAAGGACCCCAACAGGGCGGGGGTCAGGACGACGAGCGCAGCCAGCCAACGAAGCGACGTCGGCAGGAGCACGAAGAGGAGAACGCCTGCCACCAGCCACGCCAGCAAGTCCATCCAGTCGACGACGGCATGATGAAAGCCGAGCGCCATGGCCGGAAAGTCGAGGAGGAACGATCCGGCAGGATACGAGAATTGCGAAACGTGGCCGCCACTGACCGTGTACGTCCAGAAGAGAGCCGGTACCTTGAGCAGTTGCGCGGCCGGTGACATCGAAACGACGTAGGGATCAGCACCGTGCAGCAGTGCCCGGGCCGCCACATGCTCGAAAGCGGCAGAGTCCGTTGTGTAGAACTTCCGCGTGTGGATCTCGATCACCTGTGGGAACACCACGGTCGTTGTCACGGCGGCGAATGCCAAGCCCTGGAACAGACGCGACCGGGGGCTCGCCGTGAGCCAGCACGCCGCCGTCCCGACGAGGCCGGTCGCGATCATCAGGGGGCCGAGGGCGGCGATGAAGGGCGACGACCACCAGAAGCCCCATACGTCGATCCCCCCGGTGAGCACCGCCAGCCACACCACGCTCCATGCCCCGCGCTCGAGCATGTTGAGGCTCCGGGTGTCGGGCGTCGGGGCCGGTGCGGTGGCGACGTCCAAGCCGGGGAGTTGCTCCCCGGGGACGCCCTCGTGGGTCCGTAGCACCCGCTAAGTATGTCGATCCGCGGATGGACAGGCATGTGCGGGCGCCGGCGGCCTGCCTGGGTCGCCGACAGATGACGGGATCACAGAGGGACAGGCGCAGTCCGATCCCTGGTCGCGGCGGAGAGGCGACTTCGTGGAGCAGTAGCTACCGTGGCGACATGACGCGTCGCTCCAGCGCGCCCCTGGGCGCCGGAGGTCCTCCGTGAGGTGACGTCGACCCAGATCAGGCCGTCGTCGCTCCCGCGGCGGGTCTTCACCGAACAGAGAGGGAAAAGGCGTCCCGTACCTCGCGGCCTCGCGCCGGTGGTCGGCCTCGTGGCCTACACCGCCTTGGTGGCCCTTCTCTGCGCGCTTTCTCTTCACAACGTCGTCGGGGATTCTGACGGCGCGACCGTGGTCCTCGAAGGCCAGTCGATGGCAGGCGGAAACGTGCTGCTCCACGGTTGGGCGCTTTCCCTCGACTCGTTCTGGACGATCGACGCGCTCTTCTACATGCTCGTCGAGTTCGTCACGGGAGTGCGCGACATCCTGCTCTACCTGGTTCCGGCGCTCATCGCTGCGACGGTCACCGTCGTGGGCGCGTGGCTGGCACGCGATGGCCGACGAGGTGGGGCTGGTGTCCTCGCTGCCGCCACCGTCGTGGCCCTGCTCGCTCTTCCCGGCCCCGTCCTGTCGACTTTCTTTCTTCGGGGCCCACTCCACGTCGGCACGGTGCTGTGGTGTCTCGTCGCCTTCGCCGGGCTGCGTTCGGGGCGTATGGGTTGGGGTTGGGTCGTGGCGGTCGGCGCTTTCGCGGCGGGGGCTCTCGGGGACCTCCAGATGATCGCCCTGGGCATCGCTCCTGCGTGCGCGGCGGGAGTGGTCGCCGTGCTTCGCACCCGGAGCCGGCGATCGGGGTTGCCCACCGTGAGCGCGGCCGTCGTCAGCCTGCTCGTCACCTGGGTCGTTCGGGAGCTCGCCGACGTGGCGGGGACCTTCGCCGTTGCCACCAGTCATCCCACGGCCTCGGCATCAGGGATGGTCACGAACGTGGGGCGGGTGGCCATTTGGGGTGCCGACATGCTTGGTGTCGGCAACGGAGGCTTCACGAACGGGGGCGTGCCCGCACCGCTCCAAGCCGTGCACGTCGTGGGTCTGGTGGCCGTCGTGGCCGGCATCGTGGTGGCGGCCCGGTCCCTGGTGCTCGGCGCGATCCGCGGCCACCCCACACCACAGACGCCCGAGAGTGCGTGGCGCCTTGACGACCTGCTGGTCATGGCGCTGCTTGCCGACGTCGTGGTGTTCGTCGTCCTGACCAGCGGCAACGATCCCCAGTTCATGCGGTACCTGACGGCGGCGGTGATCTTCGGCGCCGTTCTGGCCGGAAGGATGATGGGTCGTCTCGCCTCGGGTGTCGCCTCTGCGCGCCAACGTCGTGTCGGGCGGGCCCTGTTCGTCACGGTCATGGCCGGCCTCGTGGCCGCACTCGGATTCAACGTCACGTCTCCGGCGCCGGCGCGGCCCTACACGCAGCTCGGGCAATTCCTCGAGGCACATCATCTCCGCCACGGCATCGGTGACTATTGGAGTGCTTCTGCCACCACGGTGGCCACCGGGGATTCGGTGATGATCCGCCCGGTGATCACGACCCCCGAGGGCAAGGTCGTGCGGTACCAACGACAGTCGACGTCGAGTTGGTACGGGGACCGGCCGTTCGCATTCCTGGTGTACGACACGTCCCGACCCTGGGGTGGCGTCGACTCGGCCACCGCGTCCGCGACGTTCGGACATGTCGCCCGCACCTATGCCGTCGGTACCTACCGGGTCCTCGTGTGGGGTCGTCCGGTGCGGGTGCAGGCGATGGGGTTCTCGCCCGTTCCGCTGCCCAGGGCCCCCCGGCACTGACCCGGCACGAGTTCGCCGTTCCCCTCACAGCTACTCCACAGATGCCTCATAAGTACTTCTAAGCACGGCGCGGTCGAATCAGAGTCACGGAGCCGCCCATGGGCCCGGTCGTGCAGGGAGTACGGATGGACACCGGCTGGATGAGTCGCAGGAGATGCAAGGGCATGGACCCGGCGTTGTCCTTTCCGAGCGACGGGGGTGGGGGTGCAGGCCGTGTCGGAGCGTCACCGCCGGCGCCTGCTTCGACAAGTCGGCACCGAAAGGTCCCATCATCGAGGGGAAAGCCTCCGAGCACGACGGCGGGGCCTGGCGAAGCGTTCCCTCTCGCCCCCTCGGCGGCCGTCGGTCACGGCTGAAGTCCCCGTCCCGACAGGGCAGCACAAGCTGCGCGCCGTCTGTCGGCGGCAAGCAGTTCGTCGGCAATTCGTGCACGGCTTCGGAGGTGATGGCGATGCAGCTGCATACCGAGACGATCATTGGAGAGGTGCCCAACGACCATGACAGTCCCCCTCCCAGGTTCGCACAGGGCAGGGTGTGCGCGGAGCCTGACTGCAACACGCGCCTCTCCATCTACAACGAGAGTGACTTCTGCTCGCTGCACATGGTGGGATCGGCACCACGGGTGCGCGGCCGGAAGATCGGCTGGCCCGGGCGGTAACAGGGATGGTCCGCGGCAGGCGAGGGTTTGCATCCGGGGATCCTGCGCGCGCATCCTTGGCATCGCCTCGTGGAGCAGATGTCCCGGGAACACCGGGCCCAGAGGCGGTGCCGGAGGTAGACGATGGCCGACGTGAACGTTCCCACCCGTGGTGAGATACCGGCCTACCTGGCGACTCCGCCAACCCCAGGTCCGTGGCCGGGTGCCGTTGTCATCCACGATGCTCTGGGCATGAGCCAAGACGTCAAGAACCAGGCCAACTGGTTGGCGGGCGAGGGGTACCTGGCGGTGGCACCCGACCTGTTCCACTGGGGCAAGAAGGCGATCTGCCTATCGTCGATCTTCGGTGACTTGCGCGCCCGCCGGGGGAGAGCGTTCGATGATGTCGACGCGGTGCGCACCTGGTTGTCCGGACGCGATGACTGCACCGGCCGCATCGGGGTCATCGGTTACTGCATGGGTGGCGGATTCGCCCTTGCGCTGGCCCCGGGCCACGGATTCTCGGTGTCGAGCGTCAACTATGGACAGGTCCCCAAGGACGCCGACTCCTTCTTGTCCGGGGCATGTCCCGTCGTCGGCAGCTTCGGCGCCAAGGACCGAACGCTGCGCGGTGCGGCGGGCAAGCTGGAGCGGGCCCTTGCCGCCAACGGTGTCGACCACGACGTGAAGGAGTACCCCGAGGCCGGGCACTCGTTCCTCAACGACCACGACGGTGCCCTGTTCGCGGTGGCGGGCAAGCTCATGGGGGGCGGCTACCACGAACCCTCGGCTGTTGACGCCCGCAGGCGCATCGTCGCCTTCTTCGACAGCCATCTCAAGTCATAGGCCCACGACCCGACCTGCCCGGTGGCGGGTGACGCGGACTGATGGCCACCGGGGCATTACGGTTCGCCCATGTTCGTCGTCTCCCGCGAGCGCTTCGAGCAGCTCGTCGCCGACGCACTCGACTCGCTGCCACCCGAGCTCGGCGCGGAGATGGAGAATGTCGCCGTGCTCGTCGAAGACCGGGCCAAGGGGCGCGCCTTGTTCGGGCTCTACCAGGGCATCCCCCTGACAAAGCGAGGCCCCGGGAGCTACAGCGGAGTCATGCCGGACCGCATCACCCTCTACCAAGACGAGATCTGTGGGGTGTGCTCGACAGAGGCCGAGGTCGTGGCGATGGTGCGCAAGACCGTGATCCACGAGGTCGCCCACCACTTCGGGATCGGTGACCCCCGGCTGGACGAATTGGGGTGGGGATGACGAGAGCTGGGAGGGTGCCCGGGCGGGCTCGGATCGGCTAGGCGGTGGTCGATCTGGTTCGGTACAGCTGCCTGGTCAGCTGAATCTGACCGACGTGCTCGCGGCCATGACCGTAGTTTCCGACCAGCCACGTAAGGCCCGACCGACGCTCGTCGACCGGGAGCGTCGGCAAGGCCAAGGCCCTGTGCAGGTGGTGCGCACCGATGTGCGGCTGCAACGACGCCAGCAACTCGTCGCCATCGCGTAGCGCGTCGAGAACGTCGACCACTCGTCGCGCCCCACGGGCGAACTCCCCCTCCCGGTCGCGACCACAGGCGACGCCCGCCACGCACCGCAGAGCCTCGGCTTCTGAACCGAGCACATGGGTGACGATCGTGGCGACCGTGTTCGCTCCCTCGCCGGGGGACCAGTTGAGGCCCTCCTCGTCGAGGCCGGTGATCGCCTCACGGATCTGGTCATGGAGCTGCTCGAACAGGATGAGCACGCTGGAGGCGACATCACGGCGGCCCACCGGTGCGGCTGGGATCGGCATGACCCATTGTGCCGCAGCGTGCGAACGGTTCAGGCGGCGAGGTCGGACTCGTCGATGGAGCCGTAACGCACGAGCGGCTCGAAGAGGTCGAGGACCGAGCGATCGGGGTCGGTGATCCCCCGCAGCTCGGGGGTCGCCAGCCGGCGGCCGACGAAGCGTCGGGCGACGGCCGCCTTGCGGGCGTCGCCGTCGCGATCGAGGGCCCACGCCGCTTCCTCGACGAGCAGGGCACCCTCCACGGTGTCGGCGAGCAGCTCGGCGAACCTCCGGCCGTGAAGCAGCGCCATGTCGTCGGGTGCCCCTTCGAGGTAGGAGATCGCCACCCGGGTGTCGCGCAGCGATGCGGCGACCGTGTCGAGAGCGCCGGCGAGGACCTTGTGGCCCGAGCCCGTTTCGAGCGCCTGTTCCACCCGGGCCAGAAGGGCCAGGTGCGCCTGCTCGCCGCGCATGGCCCGGCGCACGTCGATGCACAAGATGTTCTCCGCTCCTTCCCAGATGGTGTGGCACTGGGCGTCCCGTAGCTGGCGCGCCATGGGCCAGTCCTCCATGTACCCGTTGCCGCCCAGGACCTCGAGGCCCGTCGACGCCGCCCACAGGGCCATGCGCGTGCACCGCATCTTCGCCAGTGGCACGAGGATGCGCCGGACGAGGCGGCCCGATTCGGGGTCCTGTGCGCCGCGCGCCGCCGACGCGCACTCGTAGGTGGCCGCCATCCCCGCCTCGAGGTCCACGAGCATGTCCACGAGTGTCTCTCGGACGAGGGGGTAGCTGTCGATGCGGTTCCCGAATTGCGAGCGCCGTGCCGCGTAGATCGCCGCCTCGAGGAACGAACGGCGATGGATGCCCAGACCCATCAGCGCCACGCCGAACCGGCTCCCGTTGACCATCTCCATCATGCGGTTGATCCCACGCCCGTCGCGTGCCGCATCGGTGACGTCGCGGGCGTCGAGCGCCCCCGCGCCTCCCGCCAGCCACGCCCTCGCCCCGTCGAGTGACACCTCGCCGGTGGGCACGCCGACGGTGCCGAGCTTGGGCTTGAGGCGCTTGATCCTGAAGCCGTTGGCCCTTCCGTCGGGGAGGATGCGAGGCACGATGTAGGTGGCGAGCCCCCGGCTCCCCGCCGGGGCGCCGTCGGGCCGGGCCAGGACGATGAACACCTCGGCGTCGACGTTGGAGCAGAAGTGCTTCTCTCCCGAGAGCAGCCACTCGTCGCCGTCCTGCACGGCTCGGGTGGTGTTGGCACCGACGTCGCTCCCGCCCTGACGCTCGGTCAGGAACATCCCGCCTTCCCACGCCTGGTCGGGATCGAGATTGCGCAGGCGCCCGAGCAGGTCGTCTCGGGCCGCGGCGGGGGCGTAGCGCTCCACGATGTCGGCGGCACCCGAGGTCATGCCGAGTCCGCAGTAGATCGCCGTCTCGGCCTGCGACACCAGGTACGACACCGAGGCGGTCACCACGCCGGGAACGGGGCGACCGGCCAGTGCCTCGAGGCTGACGAACCCGTTGCGCACCAGGTCGGCCTTGTTCTTCGTCCAGTTCGGATGGTGGACGACCTCGTCCACCGTCTCCCCCCACCGGTCGTAGCGGCGCAAGACCGGCCCGTGCTTGTCGGTCTCCTCGGCGCGGGGGGCGATGACCTGGCCCACCAGGGCGCCGAACCGGCCCACGTGCTCCTCGGCCAGGGAGCGCTCGTCGGGGTCGGGGAGGTGCCGGTCCAGGAGGGCACGGAGGTTGGGGTCGAGGGAGTACCAGTCCAGTCCGGCAGCCTCGTGGAATTCGGCGTAGTCGGGAAGCATCCTCAGATGCTACGGCGGCGGGGAGGACTACCCGCCGGGGCGGGCCGGACCATTCCTTAGGAAAACTAATTAGAATGGTGAACGATGACCACGATCGCCGACGACCCTCCCGGCGCCGAGGGCCCTCCCGCCCCCGGATCCGGCATCGATCCCGGCACGGGGGCGCGCACCGACCCTGGTGCGGGCACGGCACGGCCCGCCCCCGAGGGCTCCGACGCCGAGATGGCGGCCCGGCTCCGCCTGGCGATCCTGCGCATGTCCCGCCGGCTCCGGCAGCAGGTCGCGGGCGGCGTGACCTCGTCGCAGGTCTCCGCCCTGGCCACCGTCGAGCGCCTGGGCACTCCCACCCTCGGAGAGCTCGCCACTTCGGAGCAGGTGCAGCCCCCCAGCATGACCAAGATCGTGGTGGGACTCGAAGCTGCGGGGCTCGTGTCGCGCCAGGAGGAGGAGACCGACCGGCGCATCGTGCGGGTGAAGCTGACTGCCGAAGGTCGTCGCACGCTGGCGCGAAGCCGTTCGTTGCGCAACGCCTACCTGGTCCGCCGGCTGCGCCGGCTCTCCGCTGACGAGCGCGCCGCGCTCGGGGACGTCGTGGCTCTGCTCGAGCATCTGGTGGAACAGCCATGACGCGGCTGCGCCGTGTCGCGGACACGACCTTCCGATCGCTGCGCACGCGCAACTACAGGCTGTACTTCACCGGGCAGATCATCTCGGTGAGTGGCACGTGGATGCAAAGTGTGGCGCTGGCGTGGCTCGTCGTGCACTACCTCGCTCCCAAGAGCCAACGCGGGGTCGATCTCGGGCTCACGTTGGCCCTGCAGTTCCTGCCCATGCTCCTTTTCGGCGCATGGGGCGGGCTCATCGCCGATCGTGTCGACAAGCGGCGGCTGTTGGTCACGACCCAAGTCTCGGCGGGGTGCCTTGCGCTCGTCCTCGGGCTCCTCGTGCTCGTCGGTCACGGCCCGGCGGGTTCCGCGCACCTCTGGGAGGTGTACCTGCTGTCGTTGTGTCTCGGGGTCGTGAACATGTTCGACAACCCCGCCCGCCAGACGTTCGTCATCGAGATGGTGGGCAAGAGCGATCTGTCCAACGCGGTGAGCCTGAACAGCATCGTCATGAACGGCGCCCGGGTCATCGGGCCGGCGATCGGAGGCGTCCTCATCGCCACCGTCGGCCTGGGCGTCTGCTTCCTCGCCAACGCGGCGAGCTACGTGGCGGTCATCGTGGCCTTGATGTTGATGCACCGCTCCGATCTCCACCCCGCCCAGCGCGTGGCGCGAGCCAAGGGCCAGCTGCGCGAGGGCGTGCGCTACGCGTGGCGTACCCCGAACCTGCGAGACCCGCTGATGCTCGTCTTCGTGGTCGGGCTCCTCGCCTACAACTTCACCGTGGTCCTTCCGTTGCTCGCGCAAGAGACATTTCACGGAGGGGCAGGGACATTTGCACTGCTCACGTCGCTCATGGCCGGGGGAGCCGTCGTGGGGGGGTTGATCGTGGCCAATCGCGGGAAGCCCAACATCCACCGGCTGACGGGCGTGGGTATCGCCTTCAGCGTGATGATCGCCGCCGTGGCCCTGTCACCGACGCTGGCCACCGCCTGTGTGCTCCTGGTGTTCATGGGCGCCCTCTCCATCGCCTTCATCGCCACTGCCAACTCCACCATCCAGCTCCAGGTGGAGCCGACCATGCGCGGGCGCGTGATGGCGCTGTACGCCATGGGCTTCCTGGGAACCACTCCGATCGGCGCGCCGCTGGTGGGCTGGATCTCCCAGACCTCGAGCCCGCGCGTGGCTCTCCTGGTGGGCGCCGTTGCGACCCTGGCGGCTTCGACGGTGACGCTCCTGCGGCACCGCCACGAGCACCGCCGCGTCGAAGCGATGGCTCGGGTCGTGGACGAGTTGGAACCCGGAACCGAGCTCGGGGTGGCCTGAGCCGCGCGGGTCAGGCGTGAGAGGGTTTCGGCTCCTTGGGGAGCCCGAGGACCCGCTCTCCCACGATGTTGCGCTGGATCTCGGCCGTGCCGCCCCAAATGGTCTCCGAGCGACTGAAGAAGAAGGAAGCCTGCAATTCGTCGACCGGGTAGTCCGCCGCCCCGCGTCGCGGGCGCACGAGCTCGGTCTGATCGGGGTCGGGCCCGGAAAGGACCTGTCCCTCGAGACCGAGGATGTCGAGGGCGAGGTTCATCACCTCACGGTGGTACTCCGACCAGAACATCTTGTGCGTGGCGCCCAGCGCAGCGGCTTCGTGGGTCCCGTGCAGTGCATCGGTGAGGGACCGGTAGCCGTTGATCTGCATGATCTTCACCTTGGACCAGGCGCGTGCCAGTCCCTGGCGCACTTCGGGGTCGGTGCTGCGTCCGGTCCGCCGGGCTTCGGCGATGACGTTGTCGAGCTCCCTCGCGAAGCGCCGGTGCCCGGTGGTGGAGGACGCACCCCGTTCGAAGCCCAGGGTGGTCATGGCCACCTTCCACCCGTTGTGCTCGCCCCCCACCACGTTCTTCCGAGGACAGCGGGCGCCGGTGAAGAACACCTCGTTGAATTCCGCCGAACCGTCGATCTGCCGGATGGGTCGCACCTCGATCCCGGGCTGCTTCATGGGGACGAGAAGGTACGAGATTCCCTGGTGCTTGGGTGCCTCGGGATCGGTCCGGGCGAGCAGGAAGATGTAGTCGGCGAATTGCGCCTGGGTCGTCCACACCTTCTGGCCCTGGATCACCCATTCGTCGCCGTCGAGATCGGCACGCGTCTTGAGCGACGCCAGGTCGCTTCCGGCGTCGGGTTCGGAGAACCCCTGGCACCACGCGATCGTGCCGTCGAGGATCTTGGGGATGAACTCTCTCTTTTGTTCCTCGGTTCCCCATTGCAAGATGGTCGGGCCCACGAGGGTGTCGCCGAAGAAGTCGGCCCGCATGGGGGCCACCGCACGGGCGAATTCCTCGTTGAGGACCACCTGCTCGATGAGCGAGAGACCCTTGCCCCCGTATTCCTTGGGCCACGAGGCACAGATCCATCCCCCCTCGCGCAGCTTTCGGGTCCAATCGGCGTTGAACGCCTCGCGTTCGGCACCCGTGAGCCGGAATCCGGGCTCGAACCAACCCTGGGGGAGGTTGTCCTCCAACCAGCCCCGGACCTCCTTGCGCAGGGCCTCTGCCTCAGGCGGGTAGGTCAGGTCCACGAAGCTCGAACGTACCGCCGGACGGGCGTTCGAGCCAGCCGCGCCCGGGTAGCGGACCCGGCCCGGCTCAACCCAGCTGCACCGCTTTCACCAAGAGCAGGACCACGGCCACGAAGAGGTAGCCGTACATGAGGTACATCGTGATGGTGCGCCCCCGGGTCCACGTGGGTCGCTCGATGAGGGCCAGAGGCGGCATGCGCCAGGTCACGCGCCGCTCCCGCTCGGCGGGGTCAGGGGCGGGGCGCCGGCGTACTGCTCGCAGGTACAGCGTTCCCGCCACGAGGAGCACCAGGCCCAGCGCGCCCGCCAGCCCGGCGAGAAGGGCGGGGACATCGAGATGGGGGAACACCGTCGTCGTCATCAAGATGAGGGACAACACGAACAGGACCGAGATGATGAGTGTCGACAGGATGTTGAGCCAGGGGCGGTTCACCCAGGGGCCGAGCACCGCCTTGTCGTTGCACAACAGGAGCAGGAAGACCGTGGCGCTCGGGAGCAGGATCCCTGCGAGCGCCTGCACGGCGGTCGTGATGAGTCCGAGGGGCGCCCCGGGAATCAAGACGATCGTGGCCGCCAGGGCGACGATGCCGGTGAAGGTCGCGTAGAAGAACTTGGCGTCGCGGACTCGGCGGTTGAGCGAGTGGCGGGTCCCGAAGATGTCGCCGAAGGCATACGAGGTGGCCAGCGTCACCGCGGCGGCGCCGATGATCGACGCGTTCAGGAGCACGATGGCGAACAGCGTGCCCGTGGCGTTGCCGAGATAGTGCTCGAGCCCGTGGGCGACGCCGGCGGCGTTGGTGAACCTCCCCGACCCGTGGGTGTGGGCGAAGGCGAAGGCGGTCGTGATGACGATCAGGCTGGCGGCGAGGACCGTCACGAAGGACCCCAAGACGGTGTCGACTCTCTCGTAGTTGATCCAGCGCGGGGTGATGCGCTTGTCGACGATGTTGGACTGCTGGAAGAACAGCTGCCAGGGAGCAACGGTCGTGCCCACGATGGCGATGATGAGCAGGATGGACGTGGAGTTGAACCCGCCCGAGACCCCCGGCTTCACGAAGTGCTCGAACACGGACCCGGCGTGGGGGTGGGCGTACACGGCGAGCGGGATCACGAGGAAGTTCGCCACGATGAAGACGAGCATGAACCGCTCCCAGCGACGGAAGCTGCCGGTGGCGGTCATGGCCACGAGCCCGAGTGCCGCCAGTGGCACCGAGATGAATGCGCTCACGCCGAAGTACCCGAGGGCGAGGCTCACGCCGATGAACTCGGTGACGATGGTGAGGAAGTTCAAGACGAACAGGTCGCCGACGGAGAACGCCCCCCAGAACCTCCCGAAGCGCTCGTTGATCAGCCGGGCGTGGCCGACGCCGCACACGGCACCGAGGCGGACGACCATCTCCTGGTTGACGATGAGGACCGGGATGAGCAGTGGGAGCGTCCACAGGAGGGTCAGCCCGTAGTTCTGCCCGGCCTGGGCATAGGTGGCCACCCCGCCGGCGTCGTTGTCGCCGACCATGACGATGAGCCCCGGCCCGACGATGGCCAGCAACGTGAGGAGGCGGCCCCGCCACGAGCGCCGGGGCGAATCGTCGTGCCCGCGAATGGTCCCCAGCGCGCCTTGGATGCCGCCCTCGAGCTCCTCGTCGAGGGCATGGGCATTCTCGGTGTGCAGGGCCTTTCCGGCCATGAGGGACCTCCCGACGGTGCCGGCGTCGTGGGTGTGCAGGGATCGCGCGCACGCCCTGGCGTCGGTCGGCCTCCGGGTCAGCCCAGTGGCGTCAACCTTGCCTGGCGGCGTGCGCGCGTGAATCGTCTAGGTGACGGGTCGGCGTGCAGCGCTGCTCCTTTGCTCGGCCCTGGGAGCCGCACCCGAGAACACGGTGACATCCGGTAGGGCTCCGGATTCGCCGCCATCCTGCTCACGGTGCACCCTGTCTCGCCGGGCATCCGGCTGAGGTGCGGCTTCTTCGCAGAATGATGCTACCTGCTGGCCTCGTTTCCGGGGGTTCGGACCGCAGCACCGTCGTCGGCTGGACCGGTCCTCGCCTCGCGCCGCACTCACTCTTCGACCGAGGTCATCCCGAAGTCGCGTCGCCAGCCGGTGGGGAGGAGCATCTCCAGGAGGTCGTCGACCGTGATGACTCCCACCATGCGGTGCTGCTCGTCCATCACGGGGGCCACCGTCAGGTTGAAGTCCGTCATCTTGCGGGTGACGGCGTGGAGGTCCCAATCGGGATGGACGTGGGCGGGGTTCGGGCGGACCACCGATCCCAGTGGCGCCGTCGGGGACGCCTGGACCAATGACACCACCGACGCCGATCCCGTTACCCGGCCGTCGTGGCCTCGAGCGAAGACCACGGCCAGGGCCTCAGGGGGGGCGGCACTGGTCCGAAGGGCTTCGAGCACGTTGCTGACCGGGGTCGATTCCGCCAGGCAGAGGAAGTCGGGGCTCATGAGCCCTCCGGCGGTCTCGGGGTTGTAGTTCAGAAGCGCTCGGATCTTGCGCTGCTGGGCCTGGGGCAGGAGCTGGAGCACAGGCAGGCGGTGTTCCTGCTCGAGCTCCACGATGAGGTCGGCAGCGTCGTCGGGCGCCATCGTGGCGAGCAGCCGGGCCGCTTCGGCATCGGTGCGGCTGCGGACGAATTCGATCTGGTGCTCGGCGTCGAGCTCCTCGAACACGTCGGCCTCGAGCTCGCGGTCTTGTCCCACGGCCTCGATGATCTCCTCGCCTTCTTCGTGCGACGCCGCCTCGACGAGGTCCGCGATCTGGGCGGGATGGAGCCGGGCGAGCTTGCGGAACGGGATATGAAGGCGGGCCGTGGGGACGTGGGCCACGAAGGGTTCGATGCTCGCCCAATCGACGACCTTGCCGGCCGGGATGCGTCGTCCCAGGGCGCGCGGCAGGAGATGCCGCAACGCCACCCGGGGACTGGGATCGACCGCCACCACTTCCCAGCGTCCGTCGACGCGGGCCAACTCGATCTCGTTGGCGCGGATGAGGCGGGCGCCTTGGAGGTTGATGAGGTGCCTGGCGCGCAGGTCCTTCGACAGGAGCACCTCCCCGGGGCGTCGCTCGAATCGCTTCAGGCTGACGGTGTCGCCCGCGAACATGACCTGCCCGGGTTGGAGGTCGGGTATGCGGGAGATGGGGACGAAGAGCCGGCGACGGGCGATGCGGACCACGGCCCCGGTGACAGGAGGGTGCGGCGCGTAGCCCAGGTGGGCGATGAGGTCCTCGACGCGCCCGAGGCGGTCTCCGTCCTCGTCCACGAGCGCACCCCTGACCACGCTCGACAGGTGCAGGATCTCGACGGCCATTCCTTGGCGCTCCTCGAGCGACGCAGTGCGTGAAGCCGCCATCAACCTAGTGGATCCGGCTGTCTCCCGACGCGGTGGACCTCGGGCGCCTGTCCCGGCGACGGGCCCCGGGCCCCGGTCGTGGCTCCGTCGCCGTTTGCGCCCGAGGAGGCATCCGGGGGAGGCTGATCGGCCATGATCTCCCACGGGGGCGACGCGCGTGCCTAAAAGCCCCTGGCAGCGCTGGGCCGAGATCCGTGCCTCCTGGGAGCGCAGCACCCACCTCGAAGTTCCCCCGCCGCGCCCCGCGGCCCCTCCCGAGCCTGGTGGCCTGCGGATCGCGTATCTCGTGTACCGGGGGAACCCCCGCTGCGGCGGCCAAGGCGTCTACACCCGCCATCTGGCGAGGGAGCTCGTGGGTCTCGGCCATTCGGTGGAGGTCTTCGCCGGCCAGCCCTGGCCCGTCCTCGACGACGGGGTGGGATTCACCCCCGTTCCCGGCCTCGACCTGTACCGGGACCCCGACCCCTTCCGTGTGCCGCATCCCCGTGAGTTCCGTTCGTCGATCGACCTGCTCGAGTTCGCCGTCATGTGCACGGCCGGGTTTCCCGAGCCGAGGACCTTCTCTCTCCGGGTGCGGCGGCTGTTGGCCCAACGACATGGCGAGTTCGACGTGGTCCACGACAATCAGTGCCTGGGATCAGGTCTGCTCGGGATGATGGCGGACGGGTGGCCGTTGCTCACCACCCTTCATCACCCCATCACCGTGGACCGCGTGCTGGCGCTGTCCCATGCCGAGAACGCCTACCGTCGCCTTACCCAGAGGCGATGGTTCGGGTTCCTGGGCATGCAGATGCGAGTGGCCCAGCAGCTCCCCCGCGTCGTCACCGTGTCGGAGTCATCCAAGATTGACATCTCGGCTCAGATGGGGGTCGACCCGTCCCGGATGACCGTCGTCCCCGTGGGTGTGGACCACACCGTGTTCCGGCCCCGGCCCGAACGGCCACGGGTGCCCGGGCGGATCATGGTGACCTCTTCGAGCGATGTCCCGATGAAGGGGCTCGTGCCCTTGCTCGAAGCGCTGGCGAAGCTCCGCACCGAACGGGAGGTGGAGCTCGTCGTGATCGGCCGCCCCCACGAGGGCGGGCGGGTGGCCCGTACCATCGACAGGCTCGGGCTCTCGAGCGCGGTGCATTGCGTGACCGGGATCTCCGACGACGAGCTCGCCTGCAGGTACGGGGAGGCGCAGGTCGCAGTGGTGCCCTCGCTGTACGAGGGTTTCTCGCTCCCGGCCATCGAGGCCATGGCGTGCGGGGTTCCGTTGGTGGCCACGACGGGAGGGGCGCTCCCCGAGGTGGTGGGCACCGACGGCGAGACGGCTCTGTTGGTCGCGCCCGACGACGCCGGGGCTCTGGCGGCGGGTATCGGGCGGATACTCGACGACGACGCCCTGGCGGCGCGGCTGGGCGAGGGAGGGCGCCGGCGCGTGCTCGGGCGCTTCACATGGGAGGCGACGGCGCGCGGGACCGCCGAGCAGTACCGACTCCTGCTCGAGGACCACCGTCGTGACCGAAGCGCAGCCGAGGCGACACAACCGTGTTGACCGTCGACTACAGCAGGCTGGGCGTGGGCCGCGGTGAGCGACTCCTCGACCTGGGATGCGGTGGTGGCCGCCATGCCTTCCAGGCCGTCCGGCTCGGGGCGCGGGTGGTGGCACTCGACGCCATGGCGACCGAGGTCACACAGGTCCGCGACACCATCGGCGCCATGCTCGACGCCGGCGAGGTCCGGGTCGACGACGAGGCGGGCGTGGTCCAGGGCGACGCCCTTCATCTTCCTTTCGCCGACGCCAGCTTCGACCGCGTCATCGCTTCGGAGGTTCTCGAACACATCCCCGAGGACAGCTCTGCCATGGCCGAGCTGTCGCGGGTCCTGCGGCCGGGCGGGACCATGGCCGTCACCGTGCCGCGTTTCGGGCCCGAGGCGGTGAATTGGGCGTTGTCGAACGACTACCACGACGTCCCCGGGGGTCATGTCCGCATCTACCGGCGATCCACGCTCGTGGAGCGACTGCGGCGCGTGGGACTGCGACCGCTTTCCAGCCACCACGCCCACGCCCTGCACTCGCCGTACTGGTGGCTACGTTGCTGGGTGGGGCCACGGCGCGACGACCACCCCGCCGTTCGTGCCTATCACCGGCTCCTTGTCTGGGACATCACCAGTGCCCCGCCGCTCACGCGGGTCGCCGAGCGTCTGCTCAATCCGTTCCTGGGCAAGAGCCTCGTCGTCTACCTGGAGAAGCCTTCATGACACGGACCGAGGGAGCGCCCCCGTTCGCGGGCCAGGTGACGGAGGTGGAGCCGATGCTCGTCGACCACCCCGCCGTGGCCGCCGTCCCCGAGGTGCTCGGGGTGATCAGTGCGCGGGAAGTAGTGGCGACCGCAGCATCGATCGCGGCAGTGCAACATCACGACGGCATGATCCCGTGGTTCGAAGGTGGGCATTGTGACCCGTGGAACCACGTGGAGTCGGCCATGGCGCTGGACGTCGCCGGGCTTCACAAGGAGGCCACGCTCGCCTACCAGTGGCTGGCTGACGCCCAGCTCCCCGACGGATCCTGGTTCAACTACTACCAGGCTGCCTGCGGGGTGAAAGACCCCCGCCTGGACACCAATGTGTGCGCGTACGTGGCCACCGGGGCGTGGCACAACTTCCTCGTCACGGGGGACATCTGCGCGCTGCAGTCGATGTGGCCCGTGATCGACAAGGCCCTTTCCTTCGTCTTGCGCTTCCAGCGCGAAGACGGGGCCATCCTCTGGTCCGTCGATCCTGACGGTCGCCTCGGGCGTTACCCGTTGCTCACGGGGTCGTCCTCGATCTATCACGCCCTGCGATGTGGCGTTGCGTGTGCAGAGGCTCTTGGAAACGAGCGCCCCGACTGGGAGCTCGCCGCCGGGCGCCTGGCCCACGCCATCGCCCACGCGCCCCGGGTGTTCGAGCCCAAGCACGAATTCGCCATGGACTGGTACTACCCGGTCCTCTCCGGCGCTCTCTCCGGCGAGGCCGCTGCGTCGAGGATCGACGCCTGGTGGGGCACCTTCGTCATGGAAGGACGAGGGGTGCGGTGCGTGTCGACGGGTCCGTGGGTCACCGCGGCGGAAACCGCCGAGTGTGCCCTCGCCCTCGACGCCCTCGGGCGACGCAGCCATGCGTTGGCGCTGCTCACCTGGACGCGTGCGCACCGACGCGACGACGGTTCGTACTGGACCGGGATCGTCTATCCGGAGAAGGAGACCTTCCCGTTCTCCGAGCGTACGACGTACACCGCCGGTGCCATCGTCCTGGCGGCCGACGCGCTGTCGAACGCCACTCCGGCGGCCGGCCTGTTCCGCGGGGAGACCCTTCCCTACGGGCTGGACCTCACCGAGCCCCGGTGGGAGGACCCGCCCGCCTGAGCACGCGCAACGACCCGCATTCGCCGTCCTCGACGAATTCGCCCGACGCCAGCGCGGCGCACCACAGGTCGTAGGGCGGGCGCCCCCCGTCGGCAGGATCGGGGAAGACGTCGTGGATCGCGAGCCACCGGCCCACGGCCACATGGGGGGCCCAACCCCTGAAGTCGGCCCACGCCGGCTCCTCGCCGTGCCCTCCGTCGATGAAGCAGAAGTCGATCGGGGTCCGCCAGTGCAACGCGATCACGCTCGAGATGCCCACCACCCCCACCACGCACCCGCCGAGCCCCGCATCGTCGATCGTCCGGCGCCAGAACGGCAGGGTGTCGATGCGCCCGGTGGCGGGGTCGACGACCTCGTCGTCGTGGTGTTCCCATCCCGGTTGGTTCTCCTCCGAACCGTGGTGATGGTCGATGCTGAACAGTGCTGCCCCCGTGGTCTCCGCGGCGGCGCCGAGGTACACGGTGGACTTCCCGCACCACGCGCCCACCTCCACGAACGTGCCATCGCCCCCGGCTTCGGTCCCGGCGCGGCGTGCCGCGCGGTACAGGGCGTTCCCTTCGTCGTCAGGCATGAAACCCTTGGCCCTGCGTGCCTGGGCGAACAGCTCATCGGTCCGACCCTCCACGTCACTCCTTCTCTTCGTCACGAAGTCGCCACTTGCACGATGCTGAAGATAGCGAAGCCCGCCAGAACGACGCCTGCCACCCTGCGGATCGTGGCCAGGGGCAGGACCCGCAACAGGGCCCGGCCTCCGATCACGCCCACCCCCATGACCGTGACCAACGCGGCGGCGGATCCCACGAACACCGACAACGGACTGTGGTACCGGGCCACGAGATTGGCGGTGAGGATCTGGGTGAGGTCTCCGAGCTCGGCGAGCACGATGACGACGAAGGCTCCCAGAGCGATGCGGTGTCCGGCGCGGGCCTTCTCGGCCTCCTTCTCGCCCACGCGTGTCTCCACCTCCTCCCTGACGAGCAGGAGATAGAGCGATCCGCCCGCGAAGAGCGCCGCCACCACGGCCTCGACCCACCGGTGCGGAAGGAGCTCGAGGAGCCGTCCCGCCAGGACCGCCACCGCAGAATTCACGACCATGGCGAGGGCCGCGCCGATCCACACCGGCAGCGGCCGGTAGCGGCTCGACAGCACGATGGTGGCGATCATCGTCTTGTCGGGCAGCTCGGCCACGAAGATGACCCCGAAGGTGATGAGGAGGACCGAGAGGTTCACCCGTCGACCGCCCCGCCGTTACGGTGCACACCGGGGCATCGGGCCCGGAGTGGGGTCACGTTTCTGTTCAGCTCGTCTCCAGGCGCAGAAGTCCGGCGCTCAACACGGGCCCGGCGGTGTCGCGCAGCGCGGTCGAGAACGAGACGTTGATGGCGAGGCGCTCCAAGGTCTGATCGACGGTCCGCTGTCCGATGGCCAGAGGGTGGGCTTGCACGAAGGCGCGGATGTCATCGGCGAGCCGGGGGTCGCGGCACAACGACGTCACGCCGCCGAGCATGCGGGGGAGGATGTTCGCCGGGATGCGGGCCACGAGCTCGTCCCAGTGCTCCTTGACGCGCCCCCACGTCGGGGGGCCTGCGTCTCGGTTGGCGATCAGCAACTGGATGACGAACGGGGCGTTCTGCGTCCGCACTTCGGTGCGGGCCAGCGCGAAGGTGCGGGCCGCCAACGCCGGGTCGGTGAACCCCGCCAACGCGTAGAGATAGCGCATCTCCTCCTGGGGCGTCGTGGGCCGCCGGTAGTGATCCAGGAAGTCCTCGTAGTCGTCGATCCCCCCCGAGGCGGCCACCGCGGCCAGGATCGCCGAGGTCAGGTCGGGGTCGAGGGTCATCTCGCCGCGCCGCGTGGCGTCGTATCGCCGGTGCGCCGCGGCGCGGACATCGGGGTCCCTGCCGACCGTGCCCAGTGCCGCGATGAGCTGCGCCTGCAGGGTCGCCGTGCGCGGTCCTTCACCGGGCCGCACCTCCCATCCCAGGCGCGCCAGCACCGGGGCGAGCAGGGCGCGTGTGTAGGAGGAGACCATTTCCCGGGTGTTGTCGTCGACGGCGCGGTCGAAGAGCGACAGCGCGCCGGTGACCAGCGCCCAGATGTCGGGGTCGTCGTCGTGGCCGAGTGCCTCGGCCAGCAGCAGGAAGTCCGCCGGGTCGGCCTGCTGGCCGACGACCACGGCCCAGGTGTCCCCGAGCAGGTTGAAGCGCTCCAGCTGGTCGAGGGCGTCGAGCCGTGCCGCCAGCGTGCGGTGGAGCCGGGGGGCGTAGCGGACCCGGTAGTAGCCGCTGCCACGCGCGTTCACCACGATCCCGTCGCCGCCCTCGTCCCCGAGGCGAAGCGGCTGGGGTTCGGGGCCCAGGAGCAGGCGGGCCTCCTCGCCGTCGATCGCCCTGGCGATGATCGGCACGGTCCACACCGAACCGATGGCGCTCGCTCCGTCGGCATCGGCGTAACTGAACGGCCTCTGGCTCAGGACCACCGTGGTGTCGGGCGATTGGTCCGTCTCCTCGCTGCCCCCCACGGTCACGAGGGGGAAGCCGCCCTGGAAGATCCAGCTGTCCATGATCTGGCGGACTGGTTCGCCGCTCGTCTCTTCGATCGCGTCCCAGAGATCGGCGGTCTCGGTGTTGCCGAAGCGATGAGCCTCGAGGTACCGGCGCACCCCGTCACGAAAACGGTCGGCCCCCAGGTAGCGCTCGAGCATGCGGAGGACCCCCGCCCCCTTCTGGTAGGTCAGGACGTCGAACATCCCCTGGGCCTCTTCGGGGGGCCCGACGGGGTACTCGACGGGCCGCGTGGTGTGAAGGCCGTCGGTGGCCATGGCCGTGTCCCGTTCGATGCCGAAGGAGACCCACCGCTGCCACTCGGGACGGAAGTGGTCCACACACAGCAGCTCCATCAGCGTGGCGAACGCCTCGTTGAGCCAGATGCCGTTCCACCACCGCATGGTGACGAGGTCGCCGAACCACATGTGGGCGATCTCGTGCGAGATGACATCCGCCACCCTCTCGAGCTCGAGGCGCGACGCCTGGGCAGGGTCGACGAGCAGCACGGCCTCGCGGAACGTCACACAACCGAGGTTCTCCATCGCTCCGAAGGCGAAATCGGGGATGGCCACGAGGTCCAGCTTCTCGGCCGGATAGTCGATGCCGAACCAGTCCTCGAAGAACTCCAGCGCATGTCCGGCGGCCTCAAGTGCGAATGCAGTCAGGCCGGCCTTCCCCGGGACGTGCACGATGCGCACCCGTGTGCCGCGCACCTCCACCGGATCGGTGGCCACGAGCGGGCCCACGACGAACGCCACGAGGTACGTGGACATCGGGATGGTGTCGCCGAAGCGGACCCTGCGGCCGCCCTGGGCCAGAGGTGCGTCGTGGACCTCGGGGCCGTTGGAGTATGCCGCCAGCCCCTCGGGGACATCCAGGGTGACCGAGAAGACCGCCTTGCGGTCGGGTTCGTCGAAGCAGGGAAAGGCGCGGCGCGCGTCGGTGGCCTCGAACTGCGTCGTGGCGATGGTGTGGGTGATGCCGTCGTCGTCGGTGAATGCCGAGCGGTAGAAGCCGTGCAGCTTGTCGTTGAGGACGCCTGCGAATTCGATCGAGATCACCGCCGGCCCTCGGGTGAGCGGCGCCTCGGGGGTGAGGACCAGTCGCTCGCTGTCCTCGTCGAGGCGTGCCGCGAGCGCCTGTCGATCGCCGCCCCCGGGATCCAGCCAGGCCCCGGCCACGGTCAGCTCCGCCGCATGCAGGACGATCTCCTCGACGGTCTCGTGCACGTGCACCTCGATGTGCACCTCACCGGTGAAGGTGGCGGCGTCGAGGTCGGGGGTCAGGTGGAGTGCATACCGACTGGGCTCGACGGTGTAGGGAAGCCTGTGCCGCGCCGACGGGTCGACGCGTCCGGTGACGGTGGTCTCGGTCATCAGGCGCAGGCTACCCGGGGTTGCACGCCGGCCTGGTTCCCGGGGCCCGAGTCTCGGAGTAGCTTGCCGGGCTGTGAACGACTCCCGATCCGATCCCGACCAGAACACGTCATTCGATGTCGTCGCCATCGGCTCTGCGCTGGTCGACGTCCTCACCGATGCGAGCATCGAGGACCTGCGTCGCTTCGACATGGTCAAGGGGTCCATGACCCTGGTCGACCTGGCCAGGGCGGCGGCCCTCTACAAGGCGATGGGGCCGGCTGTGGAGGTCTCGGGAGGATCGGCCGCGAACACCGCGGTGGGCGTCGCCGAGCTGGGGGGGCGGGTCGGGTACCTGGGCAAGGTGGCGGCCGACGAGCTCGGGGAGGTCTTCCTGCACGACATCACCGCCGCCGGGGTGGAGCTGGGGCGGACGTTGCCCGTGGAGCCCTCGGACGACCCTGCCGACGACCGGGCCACGGGACGCTGTCTGGTGCTCGTCACCGAGGACGGCGAACGCACCATGGCCACGCACCTGGGCGTGGCGTCGACACTGGGCCCCGAAGACCTCGACGAGGAGCTCGTCGCCCGGGCACAGGTCGTGTACCTCGAGGGGTACCTGTGGGACCTGGGGCCTGCCAAGGCGGCCATGCGTCGCGCCATGGAAGTGGCCCACGCCACCGACTCGCTCGTCGCCCTGAGCCTCTCGGACCCCTACTGCGTGCAGCGGCACCAGCGCGAGTTCCTCGAGCTCTTGCACGGCGACGTCGACGTCCTGTTCGCCAACGAGGACGAG
>JARLGQ010000343.1 GCA_031292675.1 Acidimicrobiales bacterium | reverse complement strand
GACCTTGCGCACCGTGGCCTTGCGCACCGTGGCCTTGCGCGCCGGCGCCCGCTTCTTGGCCGCCACCGTCTTGCGCACTGTGGCCTTGCGAGCCGCGTTCGCCTTGCGCGCCGTGGCCTTGCGCGCCGTGGGCTTGCGCACTGTGGCCTTGCGGGCCGTGGCCCCCTTCTTGGCCGGGGGCCGCGTGCGGGCGGGGGCGCGCTCGGCCTCGTTGGCCAGCACCACCTGGGCTGCCGAAAGCCGCGCGATGGGGACCCGGAAAGGCGAGCAGCTCACGTAGTCACAGCCTGCCGCGGCGAAGACGGTGATGGACTCGGGGTCCCCGCCGTGCTCGCCGCACACGCCGATCTTGAGCGAGGGACGCGTCGCCCGCCCTCGCGTGACCCCCAGTCGGACGAGCTCGCCCACACCGTCGGCATCCACGGTCTCGAACGGGTTGTGCTTGAGGAGGCCCTTCTCCAGATAGACCGACATCATCCGACCCTCGACGTCGTCCCGGCTGAAACCGAAGGTCATCTGGGTGAGGTCGTTGGTGCCGAAGGAGAAGAAGTCGGCCACCTCGGCGATCTCGCCGGCGCGCAGCGCGGCGCGCGGGGTCTCGATCATCGTACCGATGAGCACTTCGAGCCGCCGCCGCGTCGAACGCCCCGCCGAAGCCAGGGTCTTGCCGACAGCCTCCTCCACCCAGCCCCGGGCCAGGGCGAGCTCCTCGCGCGTCACGGTGAGCGGGATCATGATCTCGATCACGGGCCGCCCGCCGTCGGCGACGCGCTGCACCGCGGCCTCCATCAACGCCCGCACCTGCATCGAGTACAGGCCGGGCTTGATGACGCCCAGGCGCACTCCCCTCGTGCCCAGCATGGGATTGAACTCGTGCCACTGCTTGGCCGCCTCGAACAGCGCCTGTTCCTCGGGGGTGAGGCCGACGGTGGCCTCCTTGATGGCGAGCTCACCGGTGTCGGGCAGGAATTCGTGCAGGGGCGGGTCGAGCAGTCGCACCGTCACCGGCAGTCCGTCCATGGCTTCGAGGATGTCGATGAAGTCGGCGCGCTGGGCCACCCTGAGCTCCTCGAGCGCGGCCGTCTCGGCGTCGGGGTCCTCGGCCAGGATCATCCGGCGCACGATGGGAAGGCGGTCCTCGGCGATGAACATGTGCTCGGTTCGGCACAATCCGATCCCCTCGGCCCCCATGCGCCTGCCGTTGGCGGCGTCGGGGCCGTTGTCGGCGTTGGCCCGCACCCGCAGGTGGCCCTTGCGGATGGCGTCCGCCCAGCCCAGGAGGGTCTCGAACTCCTGCGAGGCCTTGGCCTCGACCAGGGGCACCTGGCCCAGGACGACCTCCCCCGCGGTCCCGTCGATGGAGATCCAGTCCCCCTCCTGCACCACGGTCGTCCCCACCGCGAACGAGCGTCCCGAGATGCGGACCTTCTCGGCCCCGACCACGGCGGGCTTGCCCCAGCCACGGGCCACCACCGCCGCATGCGACACGAGACCGCCCCGGGCGGTGAGGATCCCCTCGGAGGCGAGCATCCCGTGGACGTCCTCGGCGGAGGTCTCGGTGCGGACGAGGATGACGCGTTCGCCGCGCTCTGCGGCGGCGGCGGCGTCGTCGGCGGTCAGGTAGACGCGGCCCACCGCCGCACCCGGCGACGCCCCGAGACCCTTGGTGAGCACCGGGTTGCTCGTCTGCGCGAACTGCGGGTGGAGCATCTGGTCGAGGTGCTCGGCGGTCACCCGTTGCACCGCCTCGCCCCGCGTGAGGCGGATGCCGGGGTCCTTGGTCATCTCCACCGCCATGCGCAGCGCGGCACGCCCCGTCCGCTTGCCGACGCGGGTCTGCAACATCCAGAGCTTGCCCTGTTCGATGGTGAACTCGGTGTCGCACATGTCGCGGTAATGGCGTTCCAGCCGGGCGAAGATGGCGAGGAGCTCGGCGTGGATCTTGGGGAACTTGTCCTTCAACGCCGAGAGCGGCTCGGTGTTGCGGATCCCGGCGACGACGTCCTCGCCCTGGGCATTGACGAGAAAGTCGCCGTACTCCCCCTTGGCGCCGGTGGCAGGGTCGCGGGTGAACCCCACTCCCGTCCCCGACCGCTCGTCGCGGTTGCCGAACACCATGGCCTGGACGTTCACGGCCGTGCCGAGATCGTGGGCGATGCCCTCGTGTTGGCGATAGGCGAAGGCCCGTGGCCCGTTCCACGAGCCGAACACGGCCTCGATGGCCCCTCGCAACTGGTCGTCGGGGTCCTGGGGGAACTCCGCGCCGGTGTGGTCGCGCACGATCTGCTTGTAGGCGTAGACCAACGCATGGAGCTGGGTCAGCGGGACCTCCGCGTCGGTGGCGACGCCCGAGCGCTCCTTGGCCTCCTCGAGCAGCGTGTCGAAGCCCTCACCGGGGATGTCGAGCACGATGCGCCCGTACATGGACACGAAGCGCCGGTACGAGTCGTAGGCGAAGCGCTCGTCGTCGGTCTGCTTGGCCAGTCCCTGCACCGACTGGTCGTTGAGCCCGAGGTTCAGGACGGTGTCCATCATCCCGGGCATGGAGAACTTGGCGCCCGACCGGACGCTCACCAGCAGCGGGTCGACGGGGTCCCCGAGATGCTTCCCCATCTTCTTCTCGAGGCGGGCCCGGGCCCGCTTGACCTCTCCCGACAGGCCCTCGGGCCACCCGCCGTGCATGTACGCCCGGCAGGCGTCGGTGGAGATGGTGAACCCGTGGGGAACCGGCAGGCGCAGCATCGACGTCATCTCGGCCAGGTTGGCGCCCTTGCCGCCGAGGAGGTCCTTCAGCTCCATGGGCGGCCGGCGGTGCTTGTGGTCGAAGTCGAAGACGAACGGCATCGGGGGCTCCTGGCCGTGCCGCGCCGGGCACGTGTGGCGGTTCAGGGACCCCACGAGCCTACCGGCCGTGCGGAGGCGCTCAGCAGCGCAGACGCCCGGCGATCTCCTCGGCCAATCGATCGATCGGCACCCGCACCTGCTCGGTCGTGTCGCGGTCGCGCACCGTGACCGAATGGTCCTCCAGGGAGTCGAAGTCGACGGTGACGCAATAGGGCGTGCCCACCTCGTCCTGGCGACGGTAGCGGCGGCCGATGGACTGGGTGGTGTCGAAGTCGCACACCGCGACGGGCTGCAGGATCCCCAGCACCTGGCGCGACAACGGCATGAGCTCGTCCTTCTTCGACAGCGGCAGCACGGCCACCTGGTACGGCGCCAGGCGGGGGTCGAGGTGCAGCACCGTGCGGCGCTCGCCGCCGACCTCGTCCTCGTCGTAGGCGGCGAGGAGGAAGGCCATCATGGTGCGCGTGGCCCCCGCCGCGGGCTCGATGACATAGGGCACGTAGCGTTCGCCGGTCGACTGGTCGAAGTACTCGAGGCGCTCGCCGGAATGCGCGGCGTGGGCCTTGAGGTCGAAGTCGGTGCGGTTGGCGATGCCCTCGAGCTCGTCCCAGCCCCACGGGAAGAGGAACTCCACATCGGCGGTGGCCGCCGAGTAGTGGGAGAGCTCGTCGGCGTCGTGGTGGCGCAGCCGCAGCTTCCCGGCGGGGATGCCGAGGTCCAGGTACCAGCGCATCCGCTCGTCGAGCCAGTAGTGGAACCACCGGTCGGCCTCGTCGGGAGGCACGAAGTACTCCATCTCCATCTGCTCGAACTCGCGCGTGCGGAACACGAAGTTCTGGGGGGTGATCTCGTTGCGGAACGACTTGCCCACCTGGGCGATGCCGAAGGGGGGCTTCTTGCGCGTGGTCGTGAGGACGTTCAGGAAGTTCACGAACATCCCCTGGGCCGTCTCCGGGCGCAGGTAGGCGACGGTGGCGTCCTCCTCCACCGGCCCCGCGTAGGTCTTGAACATGAGGTTGAAGGCGCGGGGCTCGGTGAGGTCGGTGGACCCGCAGTTGGGGCAGGTGCCGTCGATCTTGTCGGCGCGCCAGCGCTCGTGGCAGTTGCGGCAGTCGACGAGCGGGTCGGTGAAGTTGGCCAGGTGGCCCGAGGCCTCCCAGATCCGGGGCGACGAGAGGATGGCCGCGTCGATGCCCACCACGTCGTCGCGCATCTGGACCATCGAGCGCCACCAGGCGTCCTTGACGTTGCGCAGCATGAGCACACCCAGCGGCCCGTAGTCGTAGGTGGACCGGAACCCCCCGTAGACCTCGGCCGAGGGGAAGATGAAGCCGCGCCGCTTGGACAGGTTGACGATGCGCTCCACGAGGTCGGGGTAGGCGGGGACCTCCGGCGCGGCGTCGTCCTCTCCGGGCTCCTCAGTCATGCGAGGAGGTTATCGGGCACCGCAGGCGCAGCATCACCCGGGTGCGCAGGCGCACCGTCACCCCTGGGTGCGCAGGCGCACCGTCACCCCTGGGTGCGCAGGCGCACCGTCACCTCGTTGGCGAGCAACCTCCCGCGCACGGTGAGCACCGCCCGCGCACCACGCCGCTCGAGCAGGCCGTCGAGATCGGGGTCGTCGGGCACCACCGATGCGGGCACTCCCACCGACGTGCGCAGCGCCAGAGCGAGGCCCTCGAAGGCCGACTGCTCCTCGGTGAGGACCTCGTCGGCCGCGGTCGTGGGGCGCCGGGCACGCACCGCCTCGATGTAGCGCTCGGGCGTCCGGATG
>JARLGQ010000342.1 GCA_031292675.1 Acidimicrobiales bacterium | reverse complement strand
GCCAGATCTCCGCCGCCGACGTGCTGGCGCGTCTGGCGGGGTGAGCGCGGACCCGGTCGAGCTCGAGCTCTCGAGCGCCGCCGGGCGCTGGGTGCTGGCCGCGGCGGTGCTCGGGTCGGCCATCGCCGCCATCGACTCCACCGTGGTGGGGATCGCCCTGCCGGCCATCGGGCGGAACTTCTCCCTGCCGGTCTCCAGCCTGCAATGGGTGGTGACCTCCTATCTGGTGTCGCTGGCCGGCCTGCTCCTGGTGGGGGGCGCCCTCGGCGACCGCTACGGGCGGCGCCGGATCTTCGTCATCGGCGTGACGTGGTTCGCGGTGTCGTCGCTCCTGTGCGCGCTCGCTCCCGACGTCGATGCGCTCATCGCGGGCCGGGCCCTGCAGGGCGTGGGCGCGGCGATGCTCACCCCGGGGTCCCTCGCCATCCTGCAGGCCTCGTTCAGGCCCGACGACCGGCCCCGGGCCATCGGCGCGTGGTCGGGGCTCGGCGGTGTGGCCACGGCCGTCGGCCCCTTCGCGGGCGGGATCCTCATCAGCGCCGTGTCGTGGCGCCTCATCTTCCTGATCAACCTCCCGTTGGCGGTGGCGGTGGTCGTGCTCGCCACCCGCCACGTCCCCGAGACGCGCGATCCCGACGCGGCCGGGCCCGTCGACGTGTTGGGGGCGGTGCTCGTCACCGTCGGCCTCGTCGGGCTGGCGGGCGCCCTCATCGAGGCCCCCGGCGTGGGCTGGTCCTCGGCCTCGGTCATGGCCATGCTCGTCGTCGCTGTGGTGGCCTTCGGCGCCTTCCTGGTCGCCGAACGGCGCCAGCGCCATCCCATGCTGCCCCTCGACCTCTTCCGGTCCCTGCAATTCACCGCCACCAACGCCGTGACCTTCGTGGTCTACGCCGCGCTGGGAGGCGCCCTGTTCCTCCTTCCCGTGCAGCTCCAACAGGTGTCGCACTACACCCCGCTCGAGGCGGGAACCTCGCTCCTGCCCCTCACCGCCGTCATGCTCGCCCTGTCGGCGCGCTCGGGCGCCCTGGCGGCGCGCATCGGGCCCCGCCTGCAGATGGCGGTCGGCCCGGTGGTGGTGGGCGTGGGCATGGTGCTCTTGCGACTCATCGGCCCGTCCGGCGACTACGTGACCGAGGTCCTCCCCGGGGTGGTCGTCCTGGCGCTCGGGCTCGCCATCACCGTGGCCCCGCTCACCTCCACGGCGTTGTCCTCGGCTCCCGTCGAGCACGCCGGGGTGGCATCGGCGTTCAACAACGACGTGGCCCGCGCCGGGGGCCTGGTGGCGGTGGCGTTGCTGCCGGCACTGTCGGGACTGAGCGGGGACAGCTACCTGCACCCCGCCCACTTCACCGCCGGTTTTCGCCACGCCGTGGTGGTGGCGGGGGCGGCGGCCGCGTGCGGAGGGATCCTCGCCGCCTTGTCGGTGCGCAATCCCTCCCCGGCACTGCGGGCGCGGTCGCAAGGGCGGGCGCGGGCCCCGATGTGCTGCCCGCTCGAGGCCACTCCCCTGGGTCAAGCCACGCAAGTCGCGGCGCGGCGTTCCTGAGAGGGGACTGAGAAAGCCGAGCCGAGCTCCTGTCCCCGGCGCCTGACGGTCCGGGGTGCGAGAATGAACCCATGAGCACCACCACGAACACGGGCAAAGCCGGCAGCTTCCGCCGGATGGACGAGTCCAGTGCCGAGCAGTGGGCCGAGATCGGCGCCCTCACGGCGCAACGCCAGGCCCGGGTGGCCGCGCAGGTCTTGGGAATGCTCGAGGCACTCGGTGACATCACCGACGGGTTCGCCGTCGACCAGCTCCGGCACTCGTTGCAGACCGCCACGCGGGCCGAGGAGGCGGGGGCCGACAAGGAGATGGTGGTGGCCGCCCTGTGCCACGACGTCGGCAAGTACGTGTCGGTGCCCAACCACCCGCGCATCGCGGCGGAGATCCTGCGCCCGTACGTCCGGGACGAGATCTTCCACGTGATCCTCACGCATCAGGACTTCCAGGGCCGGCACTACTACCACCACTTCGGCGGAGACCCCGAGGCCCGCGAGCAGTACCGGGGCGAAGCCTGGTTCGGGCTCGGCGAGCGCTTCGCCGACGAGTGGGACCAGACGAGCTTCGACCCCGACTACCCCACTCAGCCCCTGGCGCACTTCGAGCCGCTCGTCCGTGAGGTCTTCGCCCGGCCCCATAGCTTCTGATGGGATCGAGGCTCATCACGCCCCGCACGCGCACCCAGGCGCGCCAGATGCGCCGCGACGATGCCGTGCGCCGTCTCATCATGGAGATGGGCCAGCAGGACTTCCGCCGCCGTCACCCCACCGTCGCCTTCGGGCCGGTCCTGGTGCTCATCGCCTCGTACCTCGAAGCCGACAACATCGACGACGTGCTCAAGGCCGTCCCCACCGAGGTGGACGGGCTGGCGGTGTCGACGCTGGTGGTCGTGGACGGGGGGGACGACGGCACCGAGGACATCGTCGCCGCCCACGGGGCCTACTGCGCCGTGCTGCCGGTCAACATGGGCCAGGGCGTGGCCCTGCGCGTGGGGTACGACCTCGCCGCCGCCCACGGCTCCAAGTACGTCGTCACCCTCGACGCCGACGGTCAGAACGACCCCACCGAGATCCCCGCCTTCCTGGCCCCGTTGGTCGACGGGACAGCCGACTTCGTCATCGGCAGCCGGCGACTGGGCAGCGACGAGACGACGGACAAGTTCCGCATGGCCGGCGTGGTCTTCTTCGCCATGGTCATCAACGCGCTGACCGGACAGCACATCAGCGACACGTCGAACGGGTTCCGGGCACTGCGGACCGAGGTACTGCAGGACGTCACGCTCGAGCAGGACCAGTACCAGACGGCGGAGCTGATCATCAGCGCGGCGACGCGGGGGTGGAGGATCACGGACTGTCCCGTCGTATGGCACCCTCGGGCGTCGGGCGAGTCCAAGAAGGGACACAACGTCTTCTTCGGGTTGCAGTACGCGCGTGTGATCGTGCGCACCTGGCTGCGCGATCGCCGCTGATCTGACCCGCCCGGGGAGCGGTCCCGGTGCTTTCTCGCGCCGCGTCTGTGTTGCGCCGCCCTGGTGGTCGGATTCTGGCTGCCTTGGTGGCCGTTCCGTGCGCCATCTTCGGGCTGCCCGCCGCGGTCGGGGTGACATGGCTGGTGAGCGACAACCTCATCCAGAACTTCCCCCTGCGCGTCCTGGTGGGGGTCGACCTTCGTCACGGCCACGCCCCGGTGTGGGACCCCTACCTGTGGAGCGGGTCTCCCCTCCTCTCAGCCTTCAACGCCGGCGCCGCCTATCCCGCCACGTGGTTGTTCAGCGTGCTGCCCGGCGCCCTGGCCTGGGTCGTCAACCAGGCGCTGGTGGAAGTGGTGGCGGCGGTGGGGATGGTCGTCTTGCTGCGCGTGCTGGGGCGGTCGTGGACGGCGTCGGGCCTGGGGGCGGTCGCCTTCGCGTACGGCGGGTTCATGGCGGCCCAGAGCGTGCACGTCGACGTGGTGGAGGCGGCCGCCTGGTTGCCCTGGGCCGTCGCCGCCCTCGACCGGCTGGCGAACCGCCCCGAGGGACGCTCGGCCGCGCCCTGGGTGGCGATGCTGGGGATCTCGATAGGGATGATGGGGTTGTCGGGGGCGGCCGAGCCCGTCCTCGACGGCGCCGTGGTGCTCGCCGTGTACGCGCTGTGGCTCTTGTGGCGGTCGCCGTCACGACGACTGCCCCTCGTGCTCACGGTGGCGGCGGGGGTGGTGCTGGGCCTGGCCCTCGCCGGCGCGCAGCTCGTCCCCGGTGCCATCGCCCAGGCCCAGTCCCAGCGCGCCGTGCACGACTATCTGTATTTCACGTCGGGGTCCATGAACAAGTCGCTGAGCCTGTTGGGCCTGGACCCGTTGTTGCTGGGCACGAGCGGCTTGTTCCCCCTGCACTTCTTCGCCACCTACAGCCTTGCCGAGGTGTCGAGCTACATCGGCATCATGCCCGTCATGGGCGCGGTGGGGCTGCTGGCCCGGCGCCACCGCCGTAGTTCCGAGGCGCGCCGGTGGCGGATCTGGTACGCCATCGGCGCCATCGGCTTGGTGCTGTCCTGGGGCTCGTTCACCCCTTTCGGCCACGTCCTGTTCCACCTGCCGTTGTTCAATCGCCAGCGGCTGCTCAACCGCAACCTGCTGGAGCTGGACCTGGCCCTCGCCGTGCTGTTCGCCACGTGGCTCGACCAGATGTTCCTGTCACCGTCTCCGGATCCCGACCCGGCGGTGCCCCTGCGCCCGGTCCCCGCTCGGTCGTGGTGGCAGAGGTTGCCCGGCCCCGGCGGATGGCGGTCGGACGTCGTGCTCCCCCTCATCCCGCCCGCGGCCGTGGTCGTCCTGCAGATCGTGTTGTTGGCGGGCGGCCCCTGGTTCCCCCACTTCCTGCACGTGCCCGGGCCGGTCACCCGTTCGACCCTGTGGCCGCTCGTCGCCTTCCTGAGCCTCCCCAGCGCCATCGCGGCGTGGGCGGCGTGGCTGGTGCTGCGGCGTCAACGGCTGGCCCGCGTCATGCCGCGCCTGCTGACGGTGCTGTTGCTCGTCGACCTGGCCGTCTTCAACGGCTTCATCCAGGGCGCCCCCGATCCGGTGGGAGCCACCACCCGCGGCGCCACCGCCGCCAACGCCCTGGCCGACCTGGTGGCCGACCAGGGCCCGGGGCCCGCGGGTGGGCCGCACCGGGTGGCGGTGTTCGACCCCGACCGCTACTACTCCGTGCAGGTCGAGCGGATCGGTGAGCCCGATCTTAACATCCTGCGGGGCCTCGAGAGCGTGCAGGGCTACGGCGCGGTGGTCGACGCCCGGTACGACCGTGTCACCGCCACCCACGAACAGCTCAACATGAGCCTGACGGGGTTGGCCGACGGCAGCTTCGCGCAGCTCGACCTCGCCGTCCTGGCCACCGTGCCGGAGTACTTCGTGCATCTGGTGACCGCCGTCCCCGGCATCCCCAACAGCGCCATCGCCGGGTTCACCCGGATCCCACCGGTGGGGCCCTCGACGGCGGATCGCACCGACGACACCACTCCCCCCGCCACGCCCGCCAACGACTACCAGTACGCGCCGCCGCCGGCGGCCACGGTGTCGCTCGCCCCGGGACAGCCGCGTACGCAGTACCTCGGGGCCGTGCTCTCGGTGACCTCGGTCGACGTGCCCGTGGAGTCGGCTTCGTCAGGATCGGGATCGAGCCTGCGGGTGGGCCTGCTCTCCCCCGACGGGCGCCGCACGAGCTGGATCGGCACGGCGCCACTCGGGGGACATCTCCCCGGCCCGGCGGTGGTGTCGGCGCCGAGGCCCACCCCCGCCAGCGGGATCGTCCTCGAGGCCGTGCCCGGGGGGACGGCGCCGGGCGCCGCGGTAGGAATCGGTGCCGCCCTGGTCCGCACCGCCGGCCAGGGCACCTACCGCGTCGACGGCTCCCTGCGCGACTACGTGACGCCGGGGCGCTGGCACTTCGCCGGCATGATCGGGGTCTTCTGCGTCTTCACCGAACCCTCGGCGGCGGGCCGGGCCTGGGTGGAAGGGGGATCGAGGGGACAGGCGCGGGTCGTGTCGAGCACGCCCTGGGGCGACCAGACCATCCGGGTCTCCACGACGCGACCGGCCACCTTGGTGCGGTCCGAACAGTTCGCCACCGGATGGCAGGCCACCGTCATGACGCGGACGCCGCGCGGGGCCCACACCATCCGGCAGGCGGTGCGGGTCGGCGCCTATGGCCTGATCCAGGCCGTGCCGGTGCCGGCCGGGACCTCGCTCGTGCACTTCACCTACCGTCCCCATCGCGTCCTCGAGGGGTTCGTGGCGTCGGCCCTCGGGGTCACCGTGCTCGTCGGGCTCGTGGGCTGGCCCGTTCTTCGGCGACGTCGTAGAGGTGTTGGAGCTCGGCGCGCAGCTGCTCGGTGAGGGCATGGACCTGGGAGCGCGGCACCCGGCCCCGCGCCGAGCGCGGTGGAGCGGCGATGGGGGTGCCCACCACGAGGTGGACCTTCACGGGGCGCACGAGCTTCGATCCCTTGGGCATGGCCTGGGCGGTGCCACCGATGCCGATGGGCACGATGGGCGCCCCGGTGCGCGCCGCCAGGAAGGCGGCCCCCTCGTGGAGGTCCTCGACCACAGGGCCCGCACGCCTCGTCCCCTCGGGGAACAGGATCAGCACGTCACCGCGCTCGAGCACGTCCTGGGCGCGCTCCAGGGCCAGGCGGTCGGCACCCTCGCGATGGACCGGGAAGGCACCCACCGAGTCGAGGACCGCGCCCAGGCGCGGGGACTTCCACATCTCCTCCTTGGTCATGTAGAAGATCTTGCGCCCGGTCACCTCGGACACGGCGAAGAAGTCCATGAAGCTCCGGTGCACGGGCGCCAGGATCACCGGTCCCGTGGCCGGCACGGCGTCGGCCCCGTCGACCTCCACGCGCCAATACGCCCGGTTGATCAGGTGCACGAGGACGCGCAGCAGGCGGTAGACCCACGACGGGACGCGCACCCCGGCGCGCCGCCGGGTGGTGCCCGTGCCGGCTTCGACGTCCAGTTGCGGCTTCACAGGCATGCCAGCACCTCCTCGAGCACGGCCCGGCTCGACTTCCCGGTCGAGTCGATGACCTTGGCATCGGCGGCGACGTCCTCGGGCAACGGCAGGGGCGAGGCCAGTCGGGTGGAGTCGAGCCGGTCCCGGCGCACCAGGTCGTCGTGGACCGCTTCCACGCTGGGGCCGTCGGCGCGATCGCGGGCCCGGCGCCGGGCGCGGGTCTCGGCCGCGGCGGTCAGGTAGATCTTGAGATCGGCGTCGGGGAGCACGACGGTGCCGATGTCCCGACCTTCGACGACTCCCCGGCCCCGCTCGGCCACCCAGGCGCGCTGGCGTGCCACCAGCTCCGCCCGCACCGCCGCGTTGGCCGCCACGGCCGAGACCGCCGCGTCCACCGCCGCGCTGCGGATGGCGAGGGTGGCGTCCTCGCCGTCGACCACCACACGGCCCCCGACCTCGATGGTGGTGTGGCGCGCCAGGACGGCGACGGCCTCGGCGTCGGCGACGTCCACGCCCTGGCGCAGCGCCGACCAGGCCACGGCCCGGTACATCGCCCCCGTGTCGAGCCGCTCGACCCCGAGATGCTCGGCCACGGCCTGGGCCAGGGTCGACTTCCCGGCGCCGGCCGGACCGTCGATCGCCACCACGCGCACCTCTTCTCTGTGTGCATGTCCTTTGCGTGCATGTCCTCCGGGTGCATGCATGTGGTTCTCGGGCGCCCCGCTCACGGTGGCCGCGCTCACAGGGTGCCGGCCAGGGCGGCCAGGTCGGCGGCGAAGCCCGGGTAGCTCGTGGCCACCGCGTCCCATCCCGCGATCCGGGTCGGCTCCTCCCCCGCCGCCAGTCCGGCCACCGCCGCCGCCATGGCCATGCGATGGTCACCCCGGGAGTCCAGCGCGCCCGGCGCCAGCCGGCTCGTCCCGTGCACCACGAGGTCGTCCCCGTCGACCTCGGCGCGGGCTCCGAAGACGCGCACGAGGTCGACGACTCCGGCCAGGCGATCGGACTCCTTCACGCGCAGCTCCCCCACGGCCCGGAAGACCGTGTCCCCCGACGCGCATGCGGCCGCCACCGCCAGGACCGGCACCTCGTCGAGCCCGGTGATCTCCGAGGCCTCGACCTCGGTGCCCCGGAGCGGCCCGAAGCGGGCCACGATGTCGGCCGTGGCGGCCAGGTCGCCGGGCCCCGTGGCCGCGACCTCGCGGAGGTCCGCCCCCATGCGGGCGAGCACGTCGAGGTATCCCCGGCGTCCCGTCCCGACGTAGACGCGCTCCGCCGTGACCTCGCTGCCCGGCACCACACAGGCGGCGACGATCCAGAAGGCGGCCTGTGACGGGTCCCCGGGGACGTCGAGCTCCAGAGGGGCCAGCTCCGAAGGGCGCAGGCGCACGACGTGGTCCGTGCCGCCCCCGCCCTCTTCGGCGATGTCGGCCCCGCACCGGGCCAGGATCTCCTCGGTGTGGCGGCGGGTGAGCACCGGCTCGCGCACGACGGTCTCGCCCCGGGCGTGCAGGCCGGCCAGAAGCACACACGACTTCACCTGGGCGCTGGCGACAGGGGTCGTGAAGTCGATGCCGTGCAGGGTGCCGCCGCGGATGGTGAGCGGCGGCAGGCAGCCCTCGGCGCGGCCCTCTACGTGGGCGCCCATCCGGCGCAGGGGCACGGCCACGCGGTCCATCGGTCGCCGTGACAGCGACGCGTCGCCGGTGAGCTCGGTGGTCCAGGGCAGTCCGGCCGCGACCCCGGCCAGGAGGCGCATGGTGGTTCCCGAGTTGCCCATGTCGAGGGGCCGGCCCGCCTCGTGCATCGCGTGCACCCCCCCCGAGATCACGGTGTCCCCCGAGGCGGCGTCGCCCTCGACGCGCGCGCCGAGGGCGCGCAGGGCCGCCGCAGTATGCGCCACGTCGTCGCCGTCGGAGAGGCCCCGCACCGTCGACTCCCCCCGGGCCAGGGCTCCGACGAGAAGGGCGCGGTGCGACACGGACTTGTCGCCGGGGACCGCCACACGGCCCCGCAGGGGGCGGCCACCGGCCACGGTGAACACCGTGTCGTCGTCGGCGCGCGTCATGCCGGGCGGGCTCACCCCAGGTGCCCGGACGTCGATCGGTAACCGAGTCCGGTCAAGGCGTCGTGCAGGCGGTCGGCGGCGTCGCCGTCGACCACCAGCACGAGCACCCCGCGATCCCCCTCGGCGCTGTGGGCGATCTCGAGGTCGGCGATGTTCACGCCGAGGTCGCCGGCCAGCGTGGTGATCTCGGCCAGCACGCCGGGCCGGTCGGGGATGGGCACCCGCACCTCGGCCAGGCGCTCGGGCCGCACGGCGCGCGCCGGCAGGGAGCGCCTGGCCGTGGCGGCATGCTCGAGGACCGCCAGCAGCCCGCCCCGGTCGGCGGCCGCCACCCGGTCGCGCATGGTCGACAGGTCGGCCAGCAGCATGTCGAGCGAGGCCACGATGGCCGGTGCGTTCGCCACGCACACGTCGGGCCAGATCGACGGCTGCCCCGCCGCGATCCTCGTCATGTCGCGGAATCCCCCCGCCGCCAGGCGCAGCAGTGCGCCGTGCTCCTCCGAGGCGCGATCGGCGAGGTTCATGAGCGTGGCCGCGGTGAGGTGGGGCACGTGCGACACCGTGGCCACGAGCGTGTCGTGCTGCTCGGGGGACAGCGCCACCACCTCGGCCCCCAGGCTCGTCACCACGGACCGCAGGCGGGCAAAGGCGTCGGGATCGGTGTCACCGGTGGGAGTGAGGACCCAGGTGGCTCCCACGAACAGGTCGGGGTCGGCCCCCTCGATCCCCACCTGCTCGGATCCCGCCATGGGGTGACCGCCCACGAAGCGGGGATGCGCCAGTCGCTCCGACACGGGGGCCTTCACGCCGGCCACGTCGGTCACGATGGCGTCGGGGCGCCGGGCCCGTGCCAGGGCGGCCAGGACTTCGTCCACGACGGCGACGACGGGTGTGGCGACGAAGGTGACCTCGGCCTCGGGGTCCACCCCGACCTCGTCGAGGGCGCCGAGGGCCTTGGCCCGGTCCGCTGCGGCGGGGTCGAGATCGGTGCCGGTGACCCGCCATCCCCGGGCGCGCAGGGCGAGCCCGATCGACCCACCGATCAACCCCGTGCCGACGACCGCGGCGCGCCCGGTGTCACTCGGGGAGGTCATCGCGCAGCCCCCGGGCCCCGTGGAGGTAGACGTGGTGGAGGTCCTGGCGTGACCGCTCGGTCGTCACGTGGAGGAGGACGCGCAGGCAGCGGGGGGCCGACCCCACCACGTCGAGCTCTCGGGCGCACAGAAGGGGGACGTCGCCCAGTCCCATGGCCCGGGCCGCGGCGGCCGGGAACATCGAGACCACGTCGCCGGTGGCGGTGAACACGATGCTGATCACGTCGTCGTGCTCGAGGCCGTTGCGCTCGAAGAGGTCGGTCAGCAGCTCCTGGGTGCGCGCCGAGACCTGGTCGGGGGTGTCGGAGTCGACGGTGGTGGCACCGCGCAGGGCCCGGACGCTGGACATGGTTCCGATGCTACCCAGCCCGGGTGCGCCCACCGGGCGGCGCACGGCGCTGGCCAGGGCCGTCGCGTCGGGTGGCGGCACGCGCCAGGGCGCGCACCTCGGGCCCCCGCAGCGCCCGCCACTGCCCCGCTCTGAGGTGCGGGTCGGAGATCGGCCCGATCCGGGTGCGCACGAGACGCCGCACCGGATGGCCGACGGCCTCGCACATGCGCCGGATCTGGCGGTTGCGCCCCTCGTGGATGACGATGCGGATCACGCCGGGGGCCACCACGCCCACCGTGGCCGGGGCCGTCATCCCGTCCTCGAGCTCGATCCCCCGTCGCAGACGCCGCAGCGCCCCGGCCGCCGGCGCGCCCTCGGTCTCGACGAGGTACTCCTTCTCGACCCCGAAGGAGGGGTGGGTGAGGCGCTGGGCCAGGTCACCGTCGTTGGTGAGGACCAGGAGGCCCTCGCTGTCGGCGTCGAGCCTTCCCACCGGGAACACGCGCGGCGTGTCGGGCACCAGCTCGAGCACCGTCGGGCGACCGGAGGGGTCGTGCGCGGTGGTGACGACCCCCGCCGGCTTGTGCAGGAGGTAGTGGACCAGACCGGGGAGCACGGGCAGCGGGACCCCGTCGAGGGCCACCACGTCGTGGCCGACGTCGACCCGGCGTCCCAGGGCGGCGCGCTCCCCGTTGACCGTGACCCGTCCGTCGCCGATCAGCTCCTCACAGGCCCGCCGACTTCCCAGCCCGACCCGGGCGAGCACCTTCTGGAGCCGCTCTCCCTCGGGGTGGTCCGTGTCCTCCGGGGCGCGGCGTCGGGGCGGGTCGGCGCCCTCAGGCATCGGCGCCGGGGCGCAGGCGCTCCTCGAGCTGTTCGACGACCTCGGGCCCGGGCAGCAGCTCCTCGACGGGGGGCAGCTCGCCGAGGTCGTAGAGACCGAGCCTCTCCAAGAAGGCGGGCGTGGTCCCGTACAGCACGGGTTGCCCGGGCCCCGGCGCGTGGCCGACGGCGTTGATGTAGCCGCGCTGTTCCAACAGGCGCACCACGCCGTCGACGTTGACGCCGCGCAGCGCCGCGATCTGGGCGCGCGACACGGGTTGGCGGTAGGCGACGATGGCAAGGGTCTCCAGCGCGGCCGAGGACAGGCGCGACGACACACCCTCCATGGCGAAGCGCTCGACGAAAGGCGCCAGGTCGGGATGGGTCTGGTAGCGGTACCCGCCCGCCACGCGGGCGAGCACGAACCCCCGGCCCTCCTCCTCGTACCCCGCCGCTAGCTCCGCGCAGGCGGCCTCGACGCGCTCGATGGGCATCTCGAGGAGCTCGGCGAGCATGTTCGGCGGCACCGGCTCCAGAGCCGAGAGCAGGATGGCCTCGATGGCCCGGTACTCCTCGGGAAGGCCCACCGCCGGGCCTTCAGCCGTCGTACTCCTCGACCGCGTCGCCACCGCCGACGGTGGACAGCACGGACGAGTCTCGGGACCACACCACGACCAGGTCGCCGAAGGTCTCGCCCTGGTCGAGGGTGACCCAGCCCCGCTTGCACAACTCGAGCAGGGCCAGGAAGCGCACGATGATCTGCATCCGGGTCGTGCAGTGCGAGGTCAACTCGCGAAACGACAGGCGACCCTCGCTGGGGAGACGCTCTTCGAGCTCGGCGACCGCTTCGGAGACGGTGACGGCCTCCACCGTGACGTGGGACAGGTCGAGTATGAACTCGGGCCGTGGCACGGTGCCCACCATGAAGGCGGCCGCCAGGCGCTCGGGGGTGACGCCCGCCAGGAGGTCCGGGGCCAGGTCCCGGAAGCGTTCGTCGAGGCCGGCCACCCGGGGCACCGTGTGGCGGGCCCGGTCGATGAGCACCGCGAAGGCATCGGCGGCGGCCGCGTAGGCCTGCAGCTCGAGCAGGCGGGCCAGCAGCCGGTCGCGTTCTTCGAACCCGCCGAGCTCCTCGTCGTCCTCGACGTCGTCGGGACCGGGCAGGAGCTTGCGGGACTTGAGCTCCACCAGGATGGCGGCGATCACGAGGAATTCGCTCGCCGTCTGCACGTCGAAGGGCTGGCGGGCCGACATCTCGGCGATGAAGGCGTCGACGAGGTCCGACACCCGGATGTCGTAGATGTCGACCTTGTGGTCCGACACGAGCTGCAACAGCACGTCGAAGGGCCCCTCGTAGACGGGCGTCGAGACGTGCGCCACCACGATCCCGACCCTACCGGCTCCCCTCCCCTTCGCTGTGCATGGCCCCTGAGCAGGATCGACGTCGGCCGGTCGGGCCGAGGCGTGGCCACCCGGCCAGCACCGCGCCGAGGGGGGTGTCCCGTACCATGGCACGCCATGGCCAGAGTGCTGTCCGGGGTGCAACCGAGCGGTGACCTCCACCTGGGCAACTATCTGGGCGCCTTCCGGTACTGGGTGGCCGACCAACACGACCACGACGCCTTGTTCTGCGTGGTCGACCTGCACGCCATGACGCTCGACTACGACCCCGCCCTATTGGCCACGCGGACGCTCGAGACGGCCGAGAGCCTCCTGGCGGTGGGGCTCGATCCCGAGGTCTGCACGCTGTTCGTGCAGAGCCACGTCCCCGAGCACCCCCGCCTGACATGGCTGCTCGAGTGCACGGCCACCTTCGGGGAGCTGCGCCGCATGACGCAGTTCAAGGACAAAGGCGGGGAGCAGGAGACCGTGCGGGCGGCCCTGTTCACCTATCCCGTGCTGATGGCGGCCGACATCCTGCTCTACGAAGCCGAGCGCGTCCCGGTGGGCGAGGACCAGCGCCAGCACCTCGAGCTCGCCCGGGACGTGGCCATCCGGTTCAACCACCGGTACGGCCAGACCTTCGTCGTGCCCGAGGCGGCGGTCCCCAAGGTCGCGGCGCGCGTGATGGACCTGCAGGAGCCGACCCGGAAGATGTCGAAGTCCGTGAGCTCGCCCCTCGGTACCGTGCTCGTCCTCGACCCCCCCGAGGAGATCGACCGCAAGGTGCGCAAGGCCGTCACCGACACCGAGACCGAGGTCCACTACGACCCGCTGTCCAAGCCCGGGGTCTCGAACCTGCTCGAGCTCCTGGGCGCGGCGACCGGTGGCGATCCTGCCGAGCTCGCCGACCGTTACGTGAACTACGGACAGCTCAAGGCGGATGTGACCGAAGCGCTCACCGAGCTGTTGCGCCCCGCGCGCGAGCGGTTCGCCGAGCTCCACGCCGATCGCGGCTACGTGGAGTCGGTGCTCGCCCAGGGTGCGGCCAAGGCGAGAGCGTTGGCGGGGCCCACGCTCGACCGGGCCATGCGCGGCGCAGGTCTGCTCGCCCCCCCGGGTGGTTTCAGCGCCTGAACGGCGTCACACCACCGCGTTGGCGTAGTGGATGAAGAACCACGAGAAGAAACTCTGCAGGGCGCCCTGAAAGAGCACCACGACGATCAGTGGCACGAACATCGTGAAGGGCCGGATGCGGTAGTACCCGGGGAGCATGCTCCTCGGCATGAAGCGTTCCAAGACGGCCGAACCGTCCAGAGGGGGGAGCGGGATCAAATTGAACACCGCCAACAGGACGTTGACGTAACCAGCGACGAAGAGGAATTGCGCCCAGATCGGCCCAATGTGGTCCACCGCGTTGACACGGGCGAACTGCCCCGAGACCAGGTCCTTGAAGAGCAAGCCCAAGACCACGGCCAGCACGATGTTCACCGCCGGCCCCACCAGTGACACCACGACGCTGGAATTGCGGGAGTTCCGTAGACGCGACACGTTCACGGGCACCGGCTTGGCGTAGCCGATGACGCCGGGCGCCCGGCTGAGAATGAGAAGGATCGGCAAGATGATCGTGCCGAAGGGGTCGATGTGCTTGATGGGATTGAGCGTCAGCCGGCCGGCTCGCTTGGCCGTGTCGTCCCCGAAGGCGAGAGCGGCGACGCCATGGGAGACCTCGTGCAGGATCACCGAGGGAATCACGGCGCAGAAGAACAGGATCTGCACGGTGGTGATCTTGTGGCCGCGGATGAGCACGGCCAGGAGAGCCACGCCGGCGATGATCCAGATGGTGGCTCGGGGGCTGAGACCCTGACGCCGCGGCCCTGATGCGGGCGGGGGTCCCCAGGTGCTCACCGGGTGGCCCGGATCAGTGCTTCGCGGCGCAGTTGATGCAGTACCGTGCAGCCGGCTTCGCTTCGAGCCGCAGCGGGTCGATCGGCTGCCCACAGTCCTCGCACACGCCGTAATTGCCCTGGGCCAGCTTGGCCAGCGCCCGCTCGACGTCCTCGAGGGTCTCCCGGAGGGTCGCCGCCAGGGCCTCGACCTCCCCACGCTCAGCGGTCACCTGGCTGGAATCGGCGAAGTTGGAGTCATAGGTCAGGCCCGCGCCACCCAGGCCGAGCTCGTCGAGCTTGGCCACCAGCTCGGTGCGCTCCTCCTCCAGCAGGGCGCGGTGATCGACGGTCGAGGCCTCGGGTGGCACGCCTAGGAGATTACTGCCCCCTACCCCCGTCGGCGCGCGGATGTGCCTGCTCGTAGGCCTCCCGGAGATGCTCCAACGACACCTTGGTGTAGAGCTGGGTGGTGGCGATGGAGGAATGTCCGAGCAGCTCCTGCACCACGCGGATGTCGGCTCCGTGGGCGAGCATGTGGGTCGCGCAGGAGTGCCGCAGCACGTGCGGGTGCACCCGGTCCTCGATGCCCGCGGCGCGGGCCCGCTTCTTGAGCACCCCCCACACTCCCTGCCGGGTGAGCCGGCCACCCCGGGCGTTGAGGAACACGGCCTCGGAGTCCCCGCGCCGTGCCCAGCGGCGGGGCTCGAGCTCGGGGCGCCCCCGGGGGCCCAGCCAGTTGTCGAGCGCCCGGCGCGCGCATCGGCCCATCGGCACGAGCCGTTCTTTGTCCCCCTTGCCGAGCACTCGCACGAGGCCGGTGTCCGATCCGAGGTCCGACAGGCTGAGCCCGGACAGCTCCGACACGCGCATCCCGGTGCCGTAGAGGACCTCGAGGATGGCCCGGTCGCGTACCGACACCGGGTCCTTGGCGGTCGTGGTGTCGAGGAGCCGGCCCACCTCGTCCTCGTCGATCGCCTTGGGCAGGCGCCGCGGCGAGCGCACGGGGCGTACGTCGGCGGTGGGGTCGGCGGTGGCGCCACCTTCTTCGAGGAGGAAGCGGTGCAAGCCCCGCAGCGCGGCCAGGGCTCGTGACACCGACGCCGGCCCGAGTCCCGCCGCGCGCCGTTGTGCCAGATGCTCCTCGACGGCGGCGACGTCGGCGTCGTCGACGGTATGGCCGCGTGCGGCCAGGAAGGCCTCGTAGTTCACCAGGTCGCGTCGGTACGACGTGATGGTGTTGCGGGCCCGTCCCTGCTCGATGGCCAGCCACGTGAGGTACTCCTCGGAGTGGCGGCTCAGCACGGGCCCGTCCTCCGACAGCTCCACCACCCCCGAGGTCACGCTCCGGCGCGCAGCGCGTCGCGTGCCAGCAACAGCCCGAGCACGGTCTGCGCGTCGACGAGCTCTCCCGAGGCCACCATGGAGCTGACGGCGTCCAGGGGGACCTCGACGACCTCGATGTAGCGCTCCTCCTCGCTGTGGCGTTGCGCCTCGACGGGCTCGAGCTGCCGGGCGAGGTAGAGGAGCGTCTCCTGGTCGCAGAAGCCGGGACTGTTGAGCATGGTGCCGAGAGGCTCCATGCTCCCCGCCCGCACTCCGACCTCCTCTTCGAGCTCGCGGCGCGCCGTGGTCTGCGGCGCTTCGCCCTCCACGTCGCGCGTGCCGGCGGGAATCTCGAGGAGCTCGCGGTCGACCGGCCCCCGGTACTGGCGGACGAGGAGCACCGTGTCCTGATCGGTCACGGGCACGACGGCCACCGCGCCGGGATGGCGGATCACGTCGCGCGAGAAGTGCGTCCCGTCCGGGGCCTCGAACTGGGCCCGCAGGAACGAGATCCTCCACCCCTCGAGGCGGACCTCGTCGGCGAGGTGAACGAACCCGTGCTCAGGAGGCGGCACCGACGTCGGTGTCGATCGAGATGAGGCGGGGCAGGCGCCCGTCGGCGCGCCGCAGGGCCGCGGCCAACAGCTCGCGGAAGAGCGGGTGGGGACGGTCGGGCCGGCTCTTGAACTCCGGGTGGGCCTGGGTCCCCACCCAATAGGGGTGCACGGGGAGCTCGACGAACTCGACGAGCACGCCGTCGGCGGACGTGCCCGAGCAACGCAGGCCGACGTCCTCGAGCTTGGCCCGGTAGCGGGGATTGACCTCGTAGCGGTGGCGGTGGCGCTCGGACACCACCGTCGTCCCGTAGGCGTCGGCCACCTTGGACCCGGGTTCGAGCTGCGCGACGTAGGAGCCGAGGCGCATGGTGCCGCCCATGTCGACGACGTTGTGCTGGTCGTCCATGAGGTCGATCACGGGGTGGGGGGTGATCGTGTCGAACTCGCGTGAGTTGGCGCCTTCGAGCCCGGCAAGGTGGCGGGCCACCTCGATGACCATGACCTGGAGGCCGAGACACAGTCCCAGGCACGGGATCTCGCGGAGCCGGGCGAATTCGACGGCGTCGATCTTCCCCTCGATGCCACGCTCGCCGAAGCCCCCGGGGATGACCATGCCGTCGAGTTGCAGCATGCGGTCGGTGTCCAGGAGGTCGGGGACCTTCTCGGCCTGGATCCAGTCCACCTCGACCTTGGCCCCGTGATGGAACCCGGCGTGTCGAAGCGCCTCGCCCACCGACAGGTAGGCATCGGGAAGGTTGACGTATTTGCCCACCACGCCGATGCGCACCGGGCGCTCCGACGCGGACACCTGCGACACGACCTTCTCCCACCCCGACAGGTCG
>JARLGQ010000341.1 GCA_031292675.1 Acidimicrobiales bacterium | reverse complement strand
GCGCCCGCTATCGTTAGCACTCGCAAGGTTCGAGTGCTAAGTGCCTACAGGAGGCTCACCTGCCATGAAGCTCCACCCCCTCGAGGACCGGATCGTTGTCCGCCCCGGCGAATCGGAAGAGACCACCGCCTCCGGGCTCGTGATCCCCGACACCGCCAAGGAGAAGCCCCAGCAAGGCGAGGTGATCGCCGTCGGCCCCGGCCGCCGTGCCGAGAACACCGGCGAGCTTGTGCCTGTGGACGTCGCCGCGGGCGACACCGTCGTCTACTCCAAGTACGGCGGCACCGAGATCACGTTCGAAGGCGAGGACCTGCTCATCCTCTCCAGCCGTGACGTGCTCGCCAAGATCAGCAAGAAGTAGGGCGACCAGGCGATGTCCAAGATCCTGAAGTTCGACGAAGCGGCGCGCCGCGGCCTCGAAGCCGGCGTCAACCGGCTGGCCGACACGGTGAAGGTGACGCTGGGCCCCAAGGGCCGCAACGTCGTCATCGACAAGAAGTTCGGTGCGCCCACCATCACCAACGACGGCGTGACCATCGCCCGCGAGGTGGAGCTGGAGGACCCGTTCGAGAACATGGGTGCCCAGTTGGTGAAGGAGGTCGCCACCAAGACCAACGACGTGGCCGGGGACGGGACCACCACCGCCACCGTGCTGGCCCAGGCCCTCATCCACGAGGGACTGCGCAACGTGGCCGCCGGGGCCAGCCCCATGGCGCTCAAGCGGGGCATCGAGAAGGCGGTCGAGGCCGCCGTCGGCGCCATCCAGAAGCAGGCCAAGGAGATCGACTCCCGCCACGAGATCGCTCAGGTGGCTTCGATCTCGGCCGCCGACGCCTCGATCGGCGAAGTGCTCGCCGAGGCCATCGACAAGGTCGGCAAGGACGGCACCGTCACGGTGGAGGAGTCCAACACCTTCGGCCTCGAGCTCGAGTTCACCGAGGGCATGCAGTTCGACAAGGGCTACCTCTCCCCGTACTTCGTGACCGACCCCGAGCGCCAGGAGTCGATCCTCGAGGACCCGCTGATCCTCATCGCCAACCAGAAGATCAGCGCCGTGCACGATCTGGTCCCGGTGCTCGAGAAGGTCATGCAGACGGGCAAGCCCCTGCTCCTGATCGCCGAGGACATTGAGGGTGAGGCGTTGGCGACCTTGGTCGTCAACAAGATCCGGGGCACCTTCACCTCACTGGCTGTCAAGGCGCCGGGCTTCGGTGATCGTCGCAAGGCCATGCTCCAGGACCTGGCCATCCTGACCGGCGGTCAGGTCATCTCCGAGGAGATCGGGCTGAAGCTCGAGAACGCCACCATCGACCTGCTGGGCAAGGCCCGCCGGGTGATCGCCACCAAGGACGACACCACGGTCGTCGACGGCGGCGGTGCCGAGGAGGACGTGAAGGGCCGGATCGCCCAGATCAAGCGCGAGATCGAGGACACCGACTCCGACTGGGACCGCGAGAAGCTCCAGGAGCGCCTGGCCAAGCTGGCCGGTGGCGTCGCCGTGGTGCGCGTCGGCGCTGCCACCGAGGTCGAGCTCAAGGAGAAGAAGCACCGCATCGAGGACGCGCTGTCCGCCACACGTGCCGCCATCGAGGAGGGCATCGTGGCCGGGGGCGGGGTCGCCCTCGTCCGCAGCCGGGCCGCGGTGGAGAAGCTCGCCAAGAGCCTCGACGGCGACGAGGCCACCGGGGCCAGGATCGTGGCGCACGCACTCGACGAGCCGCTCAAGTGGATCGCCATCAACGCCGGCCTCGAGGGTGCCGTGACGGTGCGCCAGGTCGAGAGCGAGTCGGGGTCGGTCGGGCTCAACGCCTCCACGGGGAATTTCGAGGACCTCGTCAAGGCGGGCGTCATCGATCCCGCCAAGGTCACCCGCTCCGCGCTGCAGAACGCGGCGTCGGTGGCGGCCCTGCTGCTCACCACCGAAGCGGTGGTGGCGGACAAGCCCGAGAAGGTCGATCCCGCCGCGGCTGCCGCCCCCATGGGCGGCATGGGCGGCGGCATGGGCGGCATGGGCGGCATGGGGATGATGTAGTCGGCATCCCGCCGGTGATCCGGCGGTGGTGTTCCTCTGGACGGCCGGGCCTCGTGGCCCGGCCGTCCGTCGTCTGGGGCCGCGCCGGTAGCGTGCAGCCCGATGCAAGGCACCGCTGACGCCGAACCGGACCGGGGCTTCCCCGAGGGTGTTCCGCCCTCGGGGCGGCAGGTCATCCCCCGCCCCGCCCGCGCCTACGCCGGGGTGCCGGCGCCGTGGGCCGCCCTGCCCCCGGAACGCCGCCGGGGCCTCGGGCTGGCGGTGGCGCGCCGCGCGGTCGAGGCACACCACCGTGGGCTCGTGGCCGAGGAGCGGGTGGCCTTCGACGGGTTTCCCGATCCAGGGGCGCCGGCCGCGGTGCTGGTGCCGCTGTTCGAGCGCGGCGGCGAGACCAGGGTGGTCCTGACCCGGCGGGCTGCCCACCTGCGTACCCACACCGGGGAGGTGAGCTTCCCCGGGGGCCGCCTCGACGCCGGTGAGAGCCCCGAGGTGGGGGCGCTGCGCGAGGCTGCCGAGGAGGTGGGGCTCGACCCGGCCCAGGTGGAGGTGGTGGGACGCCTCACGCCGCTCGCCACCTTCTCCTCGGGTGCCACCATCACGCCGGTCGTCGGGGTCATGCCCGGCGCCCCCCGGCTGACCGCCAACCCCCACGAAGTGGAGCACGTCTTCGACGTGTCCCTCGCCGAGCTCGCCGCCGACGGGGTGTTCCGGGAGGAGCGCTGGGTCGTGCCCGGACGCCTGATGCCCGTGGCCGACTCCGGCGAGGACGGCTCGTTCCCGGTGTGGTTCTTCGAGCTTCCCCACGACACGGTGTGGGGTGCCACCGCCCGCATGCTGGTCGAGCTGCTGCGGCTCGTCCTCGACGTCTGATCGGCCGTCGCGACCCCGCCGACCTGGTCTTCGGCGCCGCCGGCGGGGCCCCGCGCGCGCCCGTGTCACCACGCCCCGTGCGGCGCGGGGCCGGGGGTGGCGGACGGTATCGTG
>JARLGQ010000340.1 GCA_031292675.1 Acidimicrobiales bacterium | reverse complement strand
GTCGACTGATCGGCCATGACCCGTTCAGCAGCCTCGTTGGCCGCGTCGAGCACGAATGCGCTCACTGACTTGCGGGTGACCGATGCCGCCCGCCGGATCCGCTCGGCTGCCTCGGGATCCGCTCGCAATTCAAGCCTTTCGGTGCGTGTGGGTGTCATCAGAATCCTTCGGTCCATGTACGGTGATTGTACGGTGATTGTACGGTGATTGTACGGAAGTATATCCCTTCGAAGCGGCTTCGGAAACACCGGCGCCGGTGTCTGAGCGGGCCGAGGAGGCGTGAGGAGAAACGAGCATTCGCCCTGGTCGCGGCAGCTCACGACGGCGATCCGGGGAGGGGCGAGGGCCCATTGTGACAAGCAACTTGGCGGATTTCGTTCCGATGTCCTTCCTGCTTTCGAGTTCGGAGACCGTCCATCGCGATGACTTCCTGCTCGACCAGCTCAAGGTGAGTCCCGTCATCGTCCGGAATGCGGCCCGGAAGCAGGCGGGCGCATTTGAGGGCACCCTCGCTGACCGTTCACGACCTCCTCCTGCGCCTCGACAGGGCCGATGTCTCGACCTTTGCCCACGAGCTCTGGGGCCTATTCGTGGTCCCGTAGGCTCGGGTGGGTCGCGACCGCCCTGTCCGCAGATATCGCCGAGTGACGACTGATGGCTGAATTCCGATCGACCGACTCCGATGCGGGTGAGATTGTGGAGCTACGGCGGCAGCTCGTGGAGCTGCGCGCCGAGAAGGACCGACTCCGAGGCCTTCTGGGCGTTGGAACACGCGATGAAGCGGTCTCGCCGTGGGAGCCCACACTCTTTGTCGAAGATGAGGGAGGCGGTGAAGCTACCGCAGTCGCCGCTGTGGATCGCCACTCGTCTACAGATGCGAAGATCGCAGTGTTCCGATCGTCGTTTGTAGGGAGACGTTGTGGCAGCGAACATCGCTGGAGAGAGCCACCCGACGAACTACGACGCCGTGCCGCGCGTCACGTACACCGATCCGCAGGCGGCCGCCGTCGGTGCCGCGGAGGCACCCTACAGCAGCACAACGCTCTTGACCGACGTGTCCAAGACCGCGACGTACAGCCACCACTACGCCCAGTCGAACGGATTCTTGACCCTGCTCAGGTACGGCGCCAGGTTGACCGGCGCTTATGCCCTCGGAGCCGAGGCCGGCGAGTGGCTCCAGCAGGCGACGCTCGCCATACGCGCCTGCGTTCCGTTGGAGGTGTTGAGCGACGTCATCCAGCCGTTCCCGAGTTTCTCGACCATCTTCGATTCGGCTTTCAAAACCCTTCGAATGGAGATCGCCAAAATGCCGCCGCCTTTGCAGCCCATGCAGACGCAGATGGCACCGCAATGACCGTGGAAGACCATCGGAGGTAGCAGATGGCCGAAGTCCCACCGCCCCAAGAGGAAATCCTGCTCACACACTTCATCGTGTCGGACGACGTCGAGCGCTCTCGGCGCTTCTACACCGAAGTCCTTGGGGGCCGGGTCGCCTTCTCCAGCCCCGGAGGGCCGACCAACGTCGCACTGTCCAATAGTTGGATCGTCATCAATGCCGGCGGAGGCCCGACCGACGACAAGCCGGAGGTCACCCTGGAGACGCCCAGAGACCCAAATCGGGTGAGCAGCTTCGTCAACATCCGGGTCAAGGACATGGAGTCGGTGTACTCCGAATGGAGCGCACGGGGTGCTCAGTTCCTGACGCCCCCGAAGCAGCACCAATACGAGATCCGCTGCTACATCCGTGATCCCGATGGTCACCTGATCGAAGTGGGGCAGACCACCGACCCGCAGGGGGACTGGGTGCCCGATCACTGGCCATCGAGTACGCGCGCCGACGATCTCCCAACGCCCCCAGAGGAAATCGTGCTGGCTCACTTCATCGTTTCAGACGATGTCGAGCGCTCCCGGCGCTTCTACGCCGATGTGCTCGGGGGCAGACTCGCGTTCTCCGGACCCGGAGGGCTGACGTATGTCCAACTGTCGAACAGTTGGGTGATCATCAACGTCGGCGGAGGGCCGACCGATGACAAGCCGGAGGTCACGCTGGAGACGCCCGGTGATCTCAACCGGGTCAGCAGTTTCCTCAATATCCGAGTAACGGACATGCATGCCGTATACCCCGAATGGAGCGCGCGTGGTGCGCAATTCCTGACACCACCGAAGCAGCACCAGTACGAGATCCGTTGTTACATCCGCGACCCCGATGGTCACCTCATCGAGGTGGGACAAACGACGGATCCGAAAGGAGATTGGTCCCCCGACCACTGGCCATCAAGCAAATCCGAATGAGATTCCTGACGCGGAGAAGGTCTCGATCGTGACCACGGCAATCATCGGCACCGGAGGCATCGGATCGGCCATCGCCCGTCAGCTGGCTGCTGGTGGCGAGACCCTCCAGCTCTCGAGCGCCGACAAGGAGTCGGCGCGAAAGCTGGCCGCGGCAATCGGCGGTGCGGCCGTCGTCGCGCTCGACAACCGGAGCGCTTTGCAGGGAGCCGATGCCGTCATCCTTGCGCTGCGGTTTTCCGTGTTGAAAGACGTCATCGACGAGATCGCCGAGGCGCTGAGTGAGACGTGTCTCGTCGTTCCGAGCAATCCGGTCGGACTCGACGCACATGGCAAGGTCGTACGACTCCTGCCGGAAGGGCAGTCATCGGGCGAGGTCGTCGCTGGGTGGTTGCCGGCCGGGACACCCTTTGCCATTGCGTTCGGGACCATGTCCGCCGATCTCTTCGAGTCCTCGAGCCATCGGTCGCCCGAGCGAGCGGTTCTGTTCTACGTGTCCGAGAACGAGCATGGGAGCGACGAAGTCGAGCATTTGATCCGAACGGCGGGCTTTGAGCCGGTGAGAATCGGCGGGGTCGAACAGTCGAGCCGACTCGAGGTGAGCGGCGATCTTCACGATCTTGTGGTCGGCTCCGCAGAGGCGCGGTCCCTCGTCGTGGGGGCCTGATTGCCTTCCGACGTGGCCTCTCTGGGGAGACCTCAATTCGCGCCTGACGGCCATTGGCTCTTTCCCCTACCGTTGACAGGTACATTTCGGGAGGTGCATGCATGACGGATTCCTTCGATCCGGAGGTTTCACCAAGCGGGACCGGATGCGTGGAGTGTCTTGAGTCTGGAGGTTGGTGGTTGCACCTACGACGGTGTGCGGAATGCGGCCACATTGGGTGTTGCGACAACTCGCCCAGCCAGCACGCGACCGCGCATGCGAACTCGTCAGGTCACCCTGTCATCTGCAGCTTCGAGCCAGGCGAGGATTGGTTTTGGAATTACCGAACAAACGAATACACGGAAGGGCCTCGCCTCGCACCCCCGCAGCATCATCCCCTCGACCAACCCGTGCCTGGACCAGCCGGACGGGTCCCCGCTAACTGGCAAGACCTCTTGGTGGCATCGTGACGACGCGATCCGGGTCGACCACAGGCACCATCCCCAAGGAGTTGCCCCACGAGCTGGGGCGCCGGCCGCTCGCCTGAACGCCGCTCGCCGTACGGATGAGTTCGGGCACAGAGCATGTCCGGCTAACTTCATGTGATGAAGGAGCCAATCATGGTCAGCACGCTCGAGGTTTCTCTCGACATCGGGGCGCCGCCCGCTGAGGTCTATGCAGCGATCTCCGATGTGACCCGCATGGGTGAATGGTCCGAGGAGTGCTACGCCTGCGAATGGCACGAGGGCTTCGACGGGCCGGTCGTCGGTGCCACCTTCGACGGACACAATCGTCACGGCGATCACGAATGGACCACTCAGGGCAAGGTCATTGAGGCCGACCCGGGTCGCGCCTTTGCGTTCGAGTGCTCGATGATGGATTTCCACTACTCGACATGGGGATATCGCATTGAGCCCACCGAAGTGGGGTGCACGGTCACGGAGTGGAGCGAAGACCTCAGGCCCGAGTCCGTCCTGGAATTCAGCCAGCAGGTCTCAGGCGTCGCCGACCGCACCGGCCGAAATCGCCAGACGATGAGCCTCACGCTCGATCGTCTGGCTCTCGCTCTCGAACGCTGATCCCACCCGTGCTCCACCATCAGGTGGGGCTTGTTGCGTCGCCGACCGAATCTCCCGCGTGCGACAGCTGTGTCGGCCAAAGTGCGCGAGGGGTCTCAATAGTCGGAGGTGTTATCCCTGCTAGAGCGCTGAATGGGTGCAACTGTGGCACACGGAGATCCCCCCGCCACCACGAAGACCGCTGCAACATCGTTCTGATTTCGATGGCGTGAGAGCATGGGTTATCGATATCGAAGCGCTTCTCGTCGCGGCGCAGGGAAGGGGATAGTGCGCCAGCTTCCACGTGACGACAGTGATGACTACACCCACGATGCCGCTG
>JARLGQ010000339.1 GCA_031292675.1 Acidimicrobiales bacterium | reverse complement strand
TCGAGCTCCACCACGAGGTTCAGGTAGAGGCCCTGGCCCGCCGGTCCCCCCACCGGCTCGGTCTCGTACAGGCGCGACACCGCCACCACCCCGGGGAGCCCGCGCAGCGCCGAGCCGAGGTGGGCCTCACGGTCACCGAGATTGGACCCGAGGCCGACGAAGGCACGCACGCCTACCGGCTCTCGGGCGCGCCCCGGCCCGGCCCGGCGCCACCGGCGCGGCGACGGTGGATGCGCACACCCGTCGAGGCGACCTCGTGCGCCAGAGGCGGGAGCAGCTTGCGGATGACCACGGTGACCGACTCGACGCGCCGGTCGTCCAGCACGCGCTGGGCGATGGCGGCGGCGAGGGACTCGAGCAGGCGGCGGGGCGGACCGGAGACCACCGCCACCACGGCGTCGGCGGCGGCTGCGTAGTCGGCGGTCGTGGAGAGGTCGTCGGCCGAGGCGGCCGGCTCGGTGTCGAGGTAGAGGTCGAGATCCACCTCGAAGGGCTGCGCGTGCACGCGCTCCTCCTCGAGCACCCCGTGGACCCCGTCGACGCGCAGCCCCCGAACCTCGATGCGGTCCCCGTCGGAGGCGCCGCTCCCCATCGCCGCGGCCGTGGGCTCAGGCAGGGCCGGGGACGCCGAGCTCCGACGCCCGGGCCACCATGTCCAGTCCCGGGGGCCCCATCGGATGCCCGATGAGCCGCTCCACGACGGCGATGGCCTGCGGGCCGCCGGGGAGGCGGCCGCTCCACAGCAGGTACCCGGCCACGACCCCCATGATCCGGTCACCGAGCTCCTCCTGGTGCACCAGGAGGCGCTCGCCGGCACGCAGCCACGTGTCGAGATTCCGGTACAGGTCGAGAAGCGTCTCCCGCACGTCCCCGGACGAGGCCAGCGGGAAGTGCGACCAGACGAGCTCCCCCTCGTCGTAGGCGGCCAGGTTGTGGGGGGAGGGCAGGAGCGACACGACCCGGTTGAAACCCTGCACGCGCAGCCAGATGATCTCCTCCTGCCGGCGGACGCGGCGGTGGTGCGGGGCGAAGCCGCCCGGGCGCTCGCTCACCGCCATCTGGTCCTTCACGATCCACGTGAAGTTGCGCGGGGGGATCCCCGCCGCCCACTTCCCCTTCACCGGTCGCCCCTCGCCCTCGCCCGTTGCCCCGTCACCCGTTGACCCGTCGGCCCGCCCTCATAGCCTCGCCCCGTCGCGCTCATCGCCCTGCGGCCACCGGTCCCGGGGCCCACGAGCCTCCGGCCGCCATACGGGTGGCCCCGACGAGGGTCGCCGCCTGCCGCGCGCTCGGCACGTCGTGGACCCGGACCATCGACGCGCCCGCCAGCATGGCCCAGGTGGCGGTGGCGATGGACCCCGGGAGGCGTTCGGCCACGCCGGCGGGCTCGGGCCCGGGGCCCGCAGCCAGAGGCCCGAGAAAGCTCTTGCGGCTGGTGCCCACGAGCACCGGGAAGCCCTCGGCCACGAGCTCGGGGAGGTGGTGCAGCAGGGCCAGGTTGTGCGACGCCGTCTTGCCGAAGCCGATGCCGGGATCCACCCACACTTCGCGTACGCCCGCCTCGAGCGCGGTCTCGGCCCGGGCGCGCAGGAAAGCGTGCACCTCGGCGACGACGTCGTGGTAGTGGGGGTCGCGCTGCATCGTGCGCGGCGCGCCCTGCATGTGCATGGCCACCCACCCCGCCCCCGACTCCGCCGCCACCGGCCACAACGACGCCGAGATGTCGTTGACCAGCGTCGCCCCCGCGTCCAGCGCAGCCTCGGCCACGGCCCGCTTGACGGTGTCGACCGACACCCGCACATGAGGGGAGAGGGCTTCGATCACCGGCACCACCCGGCGCAGCTCCTCGCGCTCGGAGACCGGTTCGGCTCCCGGTCGGCTCGACTCGCCCCCCACGTCCACGACGTCGGCACCCTGGTGGGCCATCTCCAGGCCGTGCACCACGGCCACCTCGGCATCGAGGTACCGTCCGCCATCGGAGAACGAGTCCGGTGTGACGTTGAGCACACCCATCACCCGAGGCCGCATGCCCGTAGGTTAGGGCTGCGTCCCCGGGCCCGGAACCGGCACCGTGTGGCCTGCGCGCCATGGACTTTCAGCGGCCGTGGATGTACTGCATCGCTTCGGCCCTCGTCCGGGGGTCCTCCCGGAACAGGCCCCGCACCGCCGAGGTGATGGTGAGGGTCCCCGGTTTCTTCACGCCCCGCATCGACATGCACAGGTGCTCGGCCTCGACGACGACGAGCACGCCTCGGGGGTCGAGCACCTTCTGCATGGTGTCGGCGATCTGCGTCGTCATCCGCTCCTGGACCTGCAGGCGACGCGCGTAGGCATCCACCAGGCGGGCCAACTTGGACAGGCCCGTGAGCCGGCCGTCCTCGCCGGGGATGTACGCCACGTGCACCTTGCCCATGAACGGCACCATGTGGTGCTCGCACAGAGAGGCGAAGGGGATGTCGCGCACCATCACCATCTCGTCGTGCTCGGCGGCGAAGGTCACCGTGAGATGGCTCTCGGGGTCGTCGTCCATGCCCGCGAACAGTTCCCCGTACATGGCCGCCACCCGCCGGGGCGTGGCCCGCAGCCCCTCGCGGCGGGGGTCCTCGCCCACGGCTTCGAGCAGCTCGCCGACGAGGCGCTCGACACGGTCGCGGTCGACGGTCACGGTGCCATCGCCTCAGTCGACCGGGACAGGGCCCTGGTAGACCCGGATGTCGGGGACGTTGCGGTACCGCTCGGCCACGTCCAGCCCGTACCCCACCACGAAATCGGGGGGGATGCGGAACCCGACGTAGCGCAGGTCCAACTTGGCACGCTGCCGGCCTTCTTTCACGAGCAGGGCGCACACCTCGAGACTGGCCGGGCGGCGGGCGAGAAGGCTGCGACGCAGGTACGAGAGCGTGAGCCCGCTGTCGACGATGTCCTCGACCACCAGGACGTGGCGGTCGGTCAGGTCGGAGTCGAGGTCCTTGACGATGCGCACCACTCCGCTGGTGGTGGTGGCCGACCCGTACGATGCCACGGCCATGACATCGACCTCGACGGGCAGCCTGATGGCGCGCGCCAGGTCGCTCATGAACACGAAGGCGCCCTTGAGCACCCCGACCAGGAGCGGGGGGCGACCTTCGTAGTCAGCGGTGAGCTCGTCGCCGAGCTCCGCCACCCGTTTCTGCAGGACGTCCTCCGCCACCACGACCTGACCGAGGTCCGGGTCGTCGTTCCACCGGTCGATGGTCACCGTCGCGCCGGTGCCCTCGTGGCGCGTCCTGGGGTCATCGGGCGCCGACACTACCGGACGCCCCCGGTGCGATCGGCGCCGACGACAGGGCCCCGCGCGAGCGCCGCACCCGCACGCCCGGGGCCACGTCGGTGGCACCCATCAGCCCCCGGGCCACGGCCAGGACCCGCTCCACCGCGGCCAGGTCGGGGGGATGGGGGGCGTCTCCCCGCAACCAACGCCGAGTGGCGCGGCGCGCCAGGGGGGCGGGTGCCGCGCTCAGGGCGTTGGCGTCGCCGGGGTCGACCCCCGCCGCCAGCTCGTCGAGCAGGCCGGCCTCGTCGGCCAGCAGCGTTGCCTGGCGGGCCAGCACGGGCACGAGGTCGCGGCCCGCGATGGCGCTGGCCAGGGGGAGCAGCTCGTGCCGGATGCGGTTGCGCACGAAGCGCCGGTCCGTGTTGGAAGGGTCCGCCACCGGCTCGAGGCCCAACGCCTCGCACAGGAGGTGGGTCTGGCTGCGGCGGATCCCGAGCAGGGGATGGGCCGGGCCCGGGGCCATCCCGGCCAGCCCGTCGAGACCCGCCCCCCGCAGCAGGTTGACCAGGACCGTCTCCGCCTGGTCGTCCATGGTGTGGCCGGTGGCCGATCCCGCCGGCAGGGCGGCGCGGCGGGCGGCGCGGGCCCGGGCTTCGAGGTTCGGGCCCGGGCCGACCTCGACCCTCGTGCCCCGGAAGCGGGCACCGAGCCCCGCCGCGGCCGCCGCCACGACCTCGGCCTCG
>JARLGQ010000338.1 GCA_031292675.1 Acidimicrobiales bacterium | reverse complement strand
GCTCTTCACCGTCGGAACGGGGTTCGACGTCAACCCCGTGGCCTGGAAGGTGCTCCTCGACCACGGCATCGCCCTCAGGGGACCTTCCCCGTCGGAACTCGGCCTCGATGCCCAGTCGCATCTCCTTCGGGCGTGGAACATCGAAAACCTCGGGTCGTACTGGCACCGATGGGCGGTCGGGCTGCTTCAGCGGCCGACGATGACCTTCTGGATGCGCCCGCGGTGGTCCAGTGCCTGGGGAGTCCTCGGAGCACCGCGCCTGCACCACACGATCGCCACCGGCGCCGTGGTGTCCAAGGAAGCCGCCGGCGAGTACGCGCTCGAAAGCTTCGACCGCCGATGGCGCCCGATCATCCACACTGCACTGGCCTGGTGGCGCCAAGAGTCGGCGATCGCCCAACCTCGTGACGTCCGTGAACGGGCGCGACAGACGGCTGGGTTCGTTCTCGACGTGATCCGATGCGCCCAGGCCCTGTGAAGCCCTGCTGCCGCAGCACCCGACCCGAGATCTCACATGTTGAGCAGTGCGGGGGCGAGCTCCCGGTATTCGGCAAGGGGGAAGACGTCTCGTGACCCGGAGACCACCTGCACGCAGACGTGGTCCGCCCCGGCTTCGTAATGCCGGCGCACATGAGCGGCGACGGCGTCGAGGCTTCCCCAACACACGACGGCGTCGACCAAGCGGTCGCTTCCGCCTCCGGCGAGATCGTCGTCCGTGTAGCCGAGGGCCCGGAGGTTGTTGGTGTAGTTCGGGAGAGTCAGGTAGCCCGCCATGAAGGTCCTCGCCATCTGACGCGCCTTTCCGGGGTCGCCCTCGAGGACCACCGTCACCTCCGGAGCCAGCAGCGCCCGTGCCCCCAGGACTTGGCGTGCCCGGGCGGTGTGCTCCACGGGGACGAAATATGGATGTGCCCCCGCCGCCCGCTCACGTGCCAACGCCAACATGCGCGGGCCGAGGGCGGCGAGCACCCGCCCTTCCCTGGCGACCGGCGGCTGGGCCGAGTCGAGGGCGTCGAGGTACCGCACCATGTGCGCATAGGGATGGGAGTAGCCCTCGGCCAACGGGGCGTGGCTCGCCCCCAGGCCCAGAAGGAAGCGACCCGGGTACCGAGTGTCGAGGTCTGCGACTGCGGCCGCGACATCGTCGGGAGTGGCGGCCCAGATGCTCACGATGCCGCTGGCCACCGCCACATGAGAGGTCGCCGCCAGCAGACGCTCGAAGTGTGGGGAGAGCCCGGGGTCGAAACGACCCGAGGACCACAACGCCGTGTACCCGAGCGCCTCGAGCTCCGCGGCGACATCGACCGAGGCGCGTTCGGGAGCGGGCCACGAGCCGCTCCACCAGACACCCAACCTGCCGAGGTCCACGTGGCCGATCGTAGCGACGAAGGCGGCCGCGCCAGGCCACCCCCGGTTCCGGACGGGCCGTCTACTTCAGGGTCACGGAGCCCGAGGTGACCGCGATCGAGGTCAGGCCGGCGCTCGACTCGCACGCGGTGAGCAGCTGTGTCGTGGTCTGACCGGAGAACGCGGTCGCGGTCGAGCCCGCCCCGTGGTCAGAGCCCGCGAACTACCCCGTCACCTTGGCCGTGGCCCCTGACTTGGGAAGCGTGAACCCTTCCCCTCCCGAGGGGCCTGAGGCCCCCCCGTAACCGGTGAAGGTGACGATGCTCGGATGGACGGTCGCCGGAGTCCAGGCGATGTCGATGGTGAGCGGCCTCGAATTGAGCAGGCCGGCACACGAGTTCGAGGTGCTCGTGAGCGTGGCGGTACCGACACCCTTGATGACCCGCGAGACATTCGACCCCGAGGTGCCGCACCCCGCAGCATTCACGGTGATCGACGTCGTCTCTGCCGCTCCCCCCTTGGTGGTGAGCGACGGGGAAAACGTCAGAGAGCCCGTGATGTTGTGGCACGTCACGCCGCCCCGGGCGACGACGACCGTCGCCACGGGAGTGGTCGGGCTCGAGCTGCAGGCGCCGGCGAGCACCGCGACCGGGCCCAGGGCGAGGAGAAGCGAAGACCGCAGCTGGCGCGACTTGGACATGACCCCTCCCCCTGACCGCCTGATCGGCGCTCCCGTCACGCGTCCGGTGGCGCGTCCGGTCCCGAACGGTAGCGCACCACCTCCCATCTGGACATCGACGGGCAACGGTGTCAGGCGACGGTGTCAGGCGACGGTGTCGGGCGACGGCGTCAGGCTCACGGAGCCCGACGGGAGGCGAATTCTGTGACGATCCTCTCGAAAGTGGCCCGGTCACCGGCGTACGGTTCGTCATCTCGCGGCCAGTGGACCACGAAGTCGGTCACGCCGGCTTCGGCGTAGCGACCTACCGTGTTATCGAAGGCGTCGAGCGACGACAGCCCGGGATCGAGGCGGGGGCCGCTCAGCACCAGTCGGTCGATCGACGCGGGGTCGCGCCCCACCGCGGCGCAGGCTTCGTCCAGACGTGTCATCTGCTCGCGCACCACCCGCGCCCCCTCCTCGGCACCGAGCAGCACGTCCCCGGCGGCGAGGTCGCCCGTCGTCACCCAGATCTGCCCGTGGGTGGCGGCCAGCCGCATCCCTCGACGCCCCGTGGCCGCCACCGCGAACGGGACCCGGGGCCGCTGCACGCACCCGGGATAGGTGCGCGCCTCGCGGGCGGAGTAGAACCTGCCCTCGTAGGAAATCTCCGGCTCGCGCAGCAGGCGGTCGAGCAATTCGACGAACTCGCCGAAGCGCTCGGCACGCTCCGCGCTCGACGACGGGTCCTGCCCGAGCATGACGGCGTCCCAGCCGTCGGCGCCGGCTCCGACGCCCAGGGTGATCCGACCGCCCGAGAGATCGTCGAGCGTCACGAGCTCACGTGCGAAGGGCACCGGGTGCCGGAAATTGGGCGACGCCACCAGCGTGCCGAGGCGGATCCGCTCGGTGACGACGGCGGCGGCCGCGAGGAAGGGGACGGCGCCGAACCATGTCGCGTCGCGCAGCGAGCGCCATGCCAGATGGTCGTAGGTCCAGGCATGGTCGAAGCCGAGCTCCTCCACCCTCGGCCAAAGAGCTCGGGCGTTCGACCAGCGGAACTCCGGAAGCACGACGACTCCGAGACGCGGGGACGGGACGCTACCCACTCCCGACATACCCCGAGCTCTTGAGCGAACGCCCATCGGCCTGCCAAGCTGACCGCATGCCTGCCGTCCTCGTCCACGGCGTCCCCGAGACGCCCGCTGTCTGGGAGCACCTGCGATCGGAGCTCAACCGAACCGACGTCGTCACTCCCCAGCTCCCGGGCTTCGGGTGCCCACGACCGGCCGGGTTCGGCGCCACGAAGGAAGAGTACGTGCAGTGGCTCGTCTCGGAGCTCGAGACGATCGCCGGCCAGAGTCCCATCGACCTGGTGGGGCACGACTGGGGCGGGGGTTTCGCCGTGCGCGTCGTGAGCACCCGGCCCGATCTGGTGCGCTCGTGGGTCTCGGACGCGGCGGGGATCGGGGACGTCGACTTCGAATGGCACGACTTCGCCAAGATCTGGCAGACGCCGGGGGAAGGCGAGCAGTTCTTCGAGCAGCAGATGGCGGCCACACCCGAGGAGCGCGGAACGGTCTTCGAGATGTTCGGCGTGCCCAGCGACCGGGCCGTGGCCCTTGCCAGCTGGGCCGATCCGGTCATGGCGGAGAGCATCCTCGCCCTCTACCGCTCCGCGGTGGACGTGGGAAGGGAATGGGGCCCGGACTTCAGGGACATCCCGAAGCCCGGGCTCGTGGTGGTGCCCACCGAGGACCCCTTCCTCTCAGGTGACGGGGCCGCAACTTCGGCGCGCCGGGCGGGCGCGCCCGTGGTGAAACTCGAGGGGATCGGCCACTGGTGGATGCTCCAGGACCCCGGTAAAGGAGCTCAGGTCCTCGAGGAGTTCTGGGCGTCGCTGGACTGAGCCGGCCCCGAGGTCCGGTGAACCGCGGCCGAGAGGCCACATTCCCGCGGCAAGCGCGGGTGGGAGGTGGAGGTCGTCGTGGATTGGGAGGACTGGACCAAGAGGTTGAGGACGGCGCTCGGTGCCGATGCGACCGTGCGCCTACGGGAACTGTTCGCTCCCGGGGGGGTCTTCAGCGATCCCGTCACGGCGCCGACGACGGACATCAAGTCGGTCGAGGACATCACCGACTCGTCGTTCCCGGACTGGCAACAAGACGTCACGTCGTCACACGGGGATCGAAGCGGAGGCGCCTTCGAATGGGTCGGGCGGGGCACCCTCGGGCCCGGACTGCGCATCGAGATGCAGGGTTGCACGATGGTCGAGCTCGATGCCGACGGACAGGTCACGAGATGGCGCGACTACTTCGACCTCAAGGAGATCGAAAAGCAGATGGGCGCCACGATCGAGGACTACCAGGACAGCTCGGGCACCTGACACCCTCGGAACCCGGCGCCTTCGGTCATCGGGCCTGTCGCCAATCCGGATGGAGGCCGCGCTCGCGGGCGAAGCGCTGGGCCGAGATCGTCGTGCCGTTGATGGCGGTGCGCTCGTCGGGCGTCACTCCCCCAGGGCCCCCGGCCAACCACGCCACCACCGCGCCCGGGACCGACGGCGGCGCCCCTGGGAACTTGCCGGCGAGCCCGAGACGCTCCTGGGCCAGCGTCATCCGCTCGGTCAGCACGTAACCGGGCTCGACGTTCACGACGAAGATCCCGCGCGGTCCGAGCTCGACGGCGAGGATGCCCGCCACCCGGTGAAACGCCCCCTTGGTCACGGCGTAGCCGAGACCCCATCCTCCCTCCCCGGAGGGCGCAGGGGGATCGCTCGTCGCCACCGCCGAGGTGATGTCGATGATGGTGCCCTCGCCGCGCTCGAGCATCCCCGGGAGGACCGATTTGATCAGGACCAGCTGGGCCACGACGTTCGCCTGGAGCTTGGTAACGACCAAGTCGATGTCGAGATCGAGGAAGCGCTCCATGCTCCCGGGCCCGGTGTGAACGGCGTTGTTGACCAGCACGTCCACGTGTCCCCACTCGTCCAGGACGCGCTCGGTGGCAGTCAGTAGCGAGCCCTCATCGAGCAGGTCGGCGCGAACGGCGAGAGCCCGGCCACCGGCTGCTTCGACAAGGCGCGCCGTGGTCTCGAGGCTGCCAGGAACGGGCTCTGCGCCGGTGGAGGCGGACTCGTCGAACGCCTCACCCTCTCGCATGGTTCGCGCCGTGATCGCAACATCCAGACCGGCGTGCGCAAGGGCGACCGCCGATGCCTTGCCGATGCCGCGACTGGCTCCGGTCACGAGCGCGATGCGGCGGTGGGAGGACATGAAGGACGACAGTACCCAGCCCGAGATCAGGCGTGGCGTGGGGACATGCTCCGGGGAGCGAAGGCCACCCCCGCCCGGGCATCCCGGTCCGAGGTCACCCCAGTGGGGTCAGATCAGGTGCGAGCCTTCTCGCGACGGCTCATGGCGCGCAGGCGACGTCGCTCACGCTCGTTCGTGCCGGCCCAGTACCCGACAAGATCGGGAACAGCCAGCGCGTACCTGAGACATTCGGCGCGGACCGTGCAACGCCCACACAGTTGCTTGGCGCGTGCGGTCGGGCCCCCGCGGTCGGGTATGAACATCTCGACACGCTCGCCGCGACATGCCGCCAGGGTCTGCCATCTCGGGCGCCGGAGCAGTTGCACGACCACCGACGAGACGCTGTCGGCTGCGTCCTCGCTCGTGGGCTGGAACGCGGAATCCGCGGACATGGCGAGGCTGGTCATGTCCAGGCTTTCGGCACTCCCGATCAGCCCCTTTAGCGCCTGTGAACAGACCACCACGCTACGTGGGCACAAATAGGCACAAGAACGACATCGACCACGTTCAGCGGTCGGGTCCGAGGTCGACTCGGCACCGGCTGTGGATTAAACGCGGAAATGGGGCTCTCGGCGATTAGCCTCCAGGTATGCGAGCTGAGACCGACGAGTGGGTCGCAGTCGTTGCGAACGGCATTCTCGCGGCGATAGTGAAGGAGGCGTCAGAGCAGGGGCTCACCGGCCCGTTCTCGCTCGACGACATTCTGCGCGCCTGGCTCAAGCACGACGCCGGCACGGTGGCCAAATTGCCGGACCCTCCGGGAAGCGCGGGCTCCTCGACCAGCCAGCGCCGCACGTACTGGTTCTACGAAGGCTGTCAGGTCCTCGAGGAGCAGGCGAGGATCGCCGAGGTCGGCGACGGCAAGTTCGCCATCGCCTCGCTCAAGAACCTGATTTCGCAGATCCCTCACCCGCTGACCGCACACCGGGACTGAGCGCGACACAGGCCTGGCTCGACACCGGTCTGGCGCGAGGCCGGGCCGAGGCGCCAGAGGCATCTCACCGGGCCGAACCGGTTCAGGACCCTGAGTGGCGACCGGCCAGGACAGCGCAAGTGAGCACTCGGTACGCTCGTTGCTCGTGGAACTTCATCTCAGCCAGGACGCCGACGCCGACGCACTTCTCTCCAGCAATCCCTTCGCCCTCCTCATCGGCATGGTTCTCGACCAACAGGTTCCCCTGGAATGGGCGTTCGCAAGCCCTCGGGAGCTCGGGAGACGGCTCGGGAAGGCGCTCGAGCCAAAACGCATCGCCCAGATGGATCCCGAAGCCCTGGCGACGGCATTCTCGGCGAAGCCCGCGCTGCACCGCTATCCGGGATCAATGGCAGCACGAGTCCAGGAGCTGGCCAAGCTCGTGGTCGAGCGTTACGGGGGACGAACCGAGGCGATCTGGGAGGGAGCCTCGTCTGGTGCCGAGCTGTTCGAACGCGTCAGGGAGCTCCCCGGATTCGGCGAACAGAAGGCCAAGATCTTCGTCGCCCTGCTGGGAAAGCAGCTCGGTGTCCGGCCCGAGGGCTGGGAGACGGTGAGCGCACCGTTCAGTGATCCGGGCACATTCCGTTCGGTGGCAGACATCACCGATACCGACACGCTTCACAAGGTTCGAGAGTTCAAGCAGGCGCTGAAGGCGGCGAACAAGGAGAAGGGGCCGCCGGACAAGGCGCCAGGAGCGGCGAAGACCGCAAAGACCGCGAAGACGGCCAAGGCAGCGAACAGGGCCACGAAACAAAGGCGATCTGCTGCACCTGCCGGAAAGCGTTGAGCACACCCGGGTCACAAAGGCTCGTCGACAGGCGCCTCTACCTCTGCACATCCGACCGTCCTGACCTCGCCACATTCCTGGCTTCGTGCATCGCAGGGGGCGTGGACGTCGTGCAGCTACGAGACAAGCACCTCGACGCACGCACCCTGGTCGAGCGGGGCCGCCTTGCCGCCCGGGTCTGCGCGGAGTCGTCCGTGCCTTTCATCCTGAACGACCGACCCGACCTTGCCCTCGAGATCGAGGCCGATGGCGTCCACGTGGGCCAGGACGACGCCCCTCCTAGGCTGGCCCGCCGCATCCTGGGACCGACCGCCGTCGTGGGCCTCTCCACGCATGCGCCCGAGGAGCTGGAGGCCAGCCGGGACGAGCCTGTCGACTACGTGTCGGCTGGCCCGGTGACGCCGACGCCGACCAAGCCGGGAAGGCCGGGAACCGGAACCAGCTACATCACCTTCGCCGTGGCCGAGGCGCGACGACCGGTCTTCGTGACGGGCGGAGTCACCCCCGAGTCCGTACCGTCCATGGCGGCGGCGGGAGCTCGCCACTTCGTCGTCGTCCGCTACCTGACCGAGTCCGACGACCCCCGGCGCGCCGCGGCACGGCTCCGCGCCGCGATCGACCGGCACGTCGTCGGCGACGGCACTTCCGAGCCCTCAGCCGCGACCGCCCCCCGGCGAGTCAGGGTCCCATGGCGGTCAGGTCCCTCGGCGGGTCAGGGTCCCTGGCGCTCGAGCCACCCCCACAGGAGGGCGACGGCACGGGGATCGGCGCGCAGCCGGTGGCCGGCGCCGGCCAGGATGCGCAGTTCGGCTCGCGTGCCCGCGGACTCGGCCAGCCGTCGCCCGTCGGCGACCGGCACGTCCTCGTCGTCGGCGCCGTGGACGACGAGCAGCGGGCGAGGAGGCAATTTCGCCGCCGCTTCGACGGGCCGGAGTGCGGCGAAAGCCTGCGCCCAATCGCCACGGTCGGCGGGAAAGCCCGGGGAGCGTATGGCGCCGACCCTCCGGGCGTATTCGACCATGCCGGTGCCCTCGTTCGCCCAATCGGCGAAGGTGGCGGGCGAGCCGAAGCAGGCCACCCCCCGCACCCGGGTGTCCTGCGCGGCGACGCACAGGGCGAGCGCTCCCCCGGTGCCGAAGCCCACGACCCACACACCGCCACCGTGGCCGATCTCCGCAGCATGCTCGACGACGGCGCGTAGGTCCTCGTACCAACCGCCGAGCGAGAAGTCACCCTCGGACGCGCCCACGCCGCGCAGACATCCCACCACGACCGCCCAACCCGTCTCGTTGGCGATGTGGTCCGCCAGAGTCGGCAAGGTGTCCGCCACCCGTTCGGCCGAGTCCCGCTCGACCGGGAAGCCGTGACAGAGGACGAGCACGTTGACCTGATCCCCGCGGGTCGGGGTTCCCGGCGCGACATGCAGGGACAACGATCCGGCGGGCCCGTCGAGACTCCCCCACTTGGTCGGCAACGTCGTGGTCTCCAGGCCGCCCCGCCGCGTCCGTCGGAGTGCTCAGAGCCGCCAGAAGCGCGTGGCCAGGCGCGTCTGGACGCTCGGACTCAGCGGGAAGCCGACGAGAGGTGGGTTGGGTGGGCTTTCGCTCAGACGCCCCCCCACATGGCGCTCGAGCATGCTCGCGAAGCTACTGCTGTTGGCGTGGGTGGCTCGTGGACCACCCTGAGCTGCATCGTGTTGGGCGGGACACGACGCTTCTGCGCCGACCGCCCGACGTGCCGCGTCAGATCCCGATGCGCTGTGCGAGGAGCTCGCGGTGGTAGCTGGGATCCCCGAGCATGAGCTCGGAGGACTTGGCCCGCTTGAAGTAGAGGTGGGCGTCGTGCTCCCACGTGAACCCGATCCCCCCGTGGATCTGGATGTTCTCCGCGGCGGCGTGGAAAAACGCCTCCGAGCAGTAGGACTTGGCCAGGCTGGCGACGACCGGGAGCTCCTCGGAGTCCTCGGTGGCGGCCCAGCCCGCGTAGTAGGCCGCCGACTTGGCCGACTCCACCTCGAGCAGCATGTCGGCGCACTTGTGCTTGATGGCCTGGAACGACCCGATGGGCCGCCCGAACTGGATCCGGGTCTTGGCGTACTCGACGGCCATGTCCAGGCAGCGTTGCGCACCTCCGACCTGCTCGGCGGCGAGCGCCACCGCGGCGAGGTCGAGCGTGCGGGAGAGCACCCGCGCCGCGCCGCCTTCCTCTCCCACCAGGCGGGCGGGTGTGGACGCGAATTCGATGCGCGCCTGCTTTCGGGTCTGGTCCATCGTCGCCAAGGGTGTCGTCGTCATCCCCGCCGCGCCCCCTTCGACGGCGAAGAGACCGACACCCTTCTCCGTGCGACCCGCCACCAGGACCAGGTTGGCATTGTGGCCGTCGACCACGAACATCTTGTGACCGTCGAGCTTCCACTCGTCACCTTTGCGCGTCGCCGCCAGCGTGATCCCGTCGGTGTCCCAGCGGCCACTGTCCTCGGTGAGTGCCAGGGTGGCGATCGTCTCGCCCGAGGCGATCCCCGGCAGCAGGTCCTTCTTGGCGGCCTCGTCACCACTCGACAGGAGCGCGTTGGCGGCCAAGGCGACGGTCGAGAAGTAGGGGGCGCACAGCAACGCCGCGCCCATCTCCTCGAACACCACGATCAGCTCGACGTACCCGAACCCCACGCCCCCGTACTCCTCGGGTATCGCCAGCGCCTGCAGTCCCAGCTGGTTGGCCATCTGGTCCCAGACCGCCCGATCGAAACCCTCGGTCGTCTCCATGAGGCGTCGCACCTCCGTCATGGGCGACTTGTCCTCCAGGAAGCGGCGCACGGATCGACGCAGCTCCTCCTGCTCCTCGCTGAAGGCGAAGTTCATGACTCTGGGTCCCCCTCGTCGGGTCCTCGGAAGGCTCTCGTGGCTCGTCACTGCCCGGTCGTGCCAGTTGCGGGCCCGGGCCGTGCCCGACCTCGGCCGGACGAGCCAGGGCGTCGGTGCACGCCGGCTGCTGACGCCCGTTGTCTACCAGACACCGAGTGTTGTTGACCAATATGTCAATAACGTCGGAACACCCGTCCGGCGGCGCATCACTGACCCAGGTGCTGCCAGTCCCTGCCGTCCGAGGTCCGCCACAGCCCGGAGCCGGCTTCGCACACCCACCCGTGGGTCGCATCGACGAACACGACGTTGCCGCTCCCGCCGCCCACGAAGCCCGCCTTGGCCAGCCCCGCCACGACTCCCCACGTCCGGCCGCCGTCGGTCGTCTGGAACACGCCCGAGCGGTCGGGAAAGAGCCATGCATCCCCGGCCGTCAGGACGGCCAGGTTCTCGTGGCCCAATGAATACGGAGTGACGTACCCGCTCACGGGGAGGCCACCGGCAGACGGCAGGACCCTGCCACCGGTCAGCACGGCGGCGTTGGCGGCAGCGGCGAGCCCCCATTGCACACCGCCGTCGCTCGAACGGAACAGAGCTTTGGCCTGTGAGCCCGCACTGGCCTGCGAGGCGCACACCATCCACAGGTCCTCGGTTCCCGACGCGGCGATCTGCTCGCCGAAATCGAAGTACGACGGGCACGGGTCCCGACGAGAGGTCCAGCTCCGGCCGGCGTCCGCGGTGTAGGTGAGATAGCCCGCCGTGTCGGGAGCACCCGCCCGCGACGCGAAGCTGAGCACGTAGGCCCTGGTCCGGGTGATCCGGGCCAGCTCGATGTTCTGGTCGCTCACCGAGACCTGCGGGTTCTCCGACAGCGGAGGTGCCGTGCCGGCACGCGCCCACGTCTGCCCGTCGTCGGTGGACACCTCGACCGAAACGGGGCACGACGGCCCGGCCGACGAGCTGATGGGGCACGTTCCCACGACGGCCCACACGTCGGGACCGATGGCGCTGACGTCGGAGACCACCGGACCGATCCCGGCGCGCCTCCAGGTCCGCCCGGCGTCGGAGGTGACCCACAGAGCGACTGTCCCCGAGGGCGAGGGGGGGCCTCCCCACAGGTAGCCGTGGTCCGCGTCGGAGAACTCGAACTGGGCGGGGAAGCTCACCGGCAGACTGGGGTCGGCCACCGCCCACGATTCGCCGCCGTCGGTGGAAACGGCCAACAAGCTCTGTGTGCTGTGGACGACCAGCGCGAAGCCGCGCTGCTGCCCGACGAACACCACCGATTCCAGGTCCGTGGACGGGACCGGTGTGCCGGGGGCCAACAGCCCCGTCTGGGAGTCGAAGGCGGCAAAGGTCTGCGGCGCGGCGGGACCCGAGGCGACCACGCCGATCACGACCCCCAGGGACAACGCGCCCACAGCCACCGCGCCGAGAGCCGAGGCCGCACGGCGACGGCGCAGACGTGCGGCGCGGGCCAGCACCGCCCCCAGAGTCCGGGCCGAAGGCTCGGGCGGCGAAGGGTCATCCAGATGCTCGAACATCGTGTCCTCCTCGAACACCTCGTTCCTCGAGCTGGTGACGGAGTTGGGCGAGTCCCCGTGACGCATGGCTCTTCACCGTTCCGGGCGAACAGCCCAGCGCGTCGGCAACCTCGAGCTCGGGCCAGTCGGCCAGGTAGCGCAGCACCACGACCTCGCGTTGGCGCCGCGGCAGGCGACGAAGGGCGCGGGCGATGTCGATGCGCTCGGACAGGTGCGTCTCGACGAGGGCGACCGGTTCGCCATCCGACTCCGTCGTGCGGCTGCGCCGCCGGAGCCGGTCGATGGCGAGGTTGGTCGAGACGGTCACCACCCAGCCATGGGGGCTGTCCCGCAGCCGCACCCAGCGCAAGTGCGTGCGGGCCAGGGTCTCCTGAGCCACATCCTCGGCGTCACCCCGGTCCCCCAGCACCCGAAACGCCACTCGGTATGCGAGCCGGTACAGGTCGGGGAAGACCTCCTCGAATCGCACCGCCTCGGCCACGGCCCGCTACCTCCTCGCCTGGTTCACGGGTCTACCAGCTCTCACGTCCGGCGACCCGGGGAGGTTGACAGCGTGTGTCGCCGACCGTGGAGACTCGACGTCCTGAGCCCAAACAGCCCCGGTGATTCCCACCTCGGGGGGCACGGTTCCGTTCCCACCACGCTCGGCTTAGAGTGCGGGCATGCCCCACTACGAAGACAGCCTGCTCGAGGTCCACAGGGTCGTGGTCGGCCCCATGGACAACAACGTCTACGTGATCCGCAGCAAGGGAACAGGGGACGCCGTGCTCATCGACGCCGCCAACGAGCACGAGCTCCTGCTCGAGATGTGTCGTGACCTCGGGGTACGCAAGGTCATCGAGACCCACGGGCACTGGGACCACATCCAGGCCGTGCCAGCGGTGCGCGAAGCCGGTTACGAGGTGTCGGTGACCGCCGAGGATGCCGAAATGCTCCCGTCCTACGACCTCCTCCTCGTGGACGACTCGGTCATCGAGGTCGGCGACCTGCGGCTTCGGACGATCGCCACCCCCGGGCACACGGCGGGGTCCATGTGCTTCTCGGTAGAGGGAACCCAGCTGCTCTTCAGCGGCGACACGCTCTTCCCGGGCGGCCCCGGTGCCACCAAGTTCCCGGGCGGCGACTTTCCCACCATCATCCGATCGATCGAGGACCGGCTGTTCTCCCACTTCGGGCCCGACACGATCGTGCTCCCGGGCCACGGTGTCGACACCACCATCGGCGCCGAACGACCCCATCTCCAGGAGTGGGTCGACCGGGGCTGGTGATCAGGGAAGGCTGATCAGGGAAAGAGCCCTCTCGCCGTGATCGCCCCCGCCAGGCGCTCGACCGCCACCACCCCGGCCGCACGGCGCATGGTGACGCCGAGGTCCCGGGCGCGCGCCCAGATGTCGGTGAAGGCGTCGTCCATCGTTCTCGCCAGCCGGGCGGCAACCAGCTCCTCGTCCCAGGCGTAACCCTGGCGCGACTGCGCCCACTCGAAGTACGAGGCCGTCACCCCACCGGCATTGGCGAGTATGTCGGGCACGACGGTGATGCCCCGCTCGGCGAGGACGCGGTCGGCTTCCGGTGTCGTCGGGCCGTTGGCCGCCTCCACCACGACCCGTGCCCCCATCCGGCGGGCGGACGATTCGTCGATGGCCCCCTCCAGCGCGGCGGGCACGGCCAGCTCGGCCTCGACGGCCCACAGATCTGCGGACGGGATCTCCTCGCCGCCTTCGAAGCCTGCCACCGAGCCCACGGAGGAGACGTGTTCGGCCAGCAGGCTCAGATCGAGCCCGCCGGGGTTGAACACCGCGCCCCCGACGTCGCACACCGCCACCACCCGCATTCCCGCCGACGAGAGGAGGAAGCCCAGCGGTCCCCCCACCTTCCCGAACCCCTGGACCACGGCGCGGGCCCCTGCGACCGGCATGTCGAGCGCCGAGAAGACCGCTCTGACACAGCGCACCACACCCGAGGCCGTCGCCCCGGTGTGCAGTCGCATCCCTCCCACCGAGAGCGGCTTTCCCGTGACCACTTCGGGGAGCGACCGACCCTGGAGCATGTCGAGGGTGTCGAGAAGCCAGGCCATGACCCTCTCGTCGGTGTTGACGTCGGGTGCGGGGATGTCCCGGTCGGGGCCGAGCAGCGGCGCGATCTGGAACGTGTACCGGCGGGTGAGCCGCTCGAGCTCGCCCGCCGACAGCAGGCGCGGATCGCAGCGGACCCCGCCCTTGGCGCCGCCGAAGGGGATGTCGACCACGGCGGTCTTGAGCGTCATGTCGGCGGCCAACGCCGCCACCTCGGCCGCCTGGAGCTTGGGATGGAAGCGGATCCCCCCTTTGGCGGGTCCCCGAGCGGTGTTGTGGTGGATGCGCCATCCCAGGAACACCTCGACATGGCCGTCGTCCATGCGCACCGGCACCGCGACCTCGAACACCCTGTCGGGCAACCGGAGCACGCCATGGACGTCAGGGTCGAGGCCGGCCAGGGCGGCCGCGTCGTCGATCCGCTCGAGGACCGCCGCCCACGGGTCGTAGGTCCCGGCGGGGGTGGCGAGAACGGAGCCTGTGCCGGCAGAGGCGGAACCGGCGGGGACGACCGACGGCGCCGGCGGGACGGGCCCCCCCGCCTCGGGCAGGGGCGGATCGGCCGGTTTGGCCCGGCGCCGAGCGCCTTTGGCCGCTCGCGGCGACGGTTCGTCGCTCAACTCGACTCCCAGGCGGTCCCGGGCCCGCCGCGGCGGCGCGCTCCGAGCATGTGGGCCTCTTCTCCGTCCTCGCTCTTCACGTGGAGGACCAGCGGAGACCGTGTCAGGGAGAGCACGCCGGCGAACAGCACCATCATGGCCAGGACCTCACCGATGAGCCTGCCCCCGCCGGTCTGCACGTGGTCGCCGAAGAGCCCGATCCCGATGGCGATGGAGACCAACGGGTCCACGATCACGAGCGCGGACTGCGACGCGGTCACGGGGCCCACGTGGAAGGCGTTCTGGGCGAGGAACACCCCCACCAGGCCGGCCCCGGCCATGGCGTAGGGCGGCCAGCTCAGAAAGACATGGCTCCAGCCCCGGTTGATCTCGTCGTTCATGGTCTTGATGAGCGCCGCCGTGAAGGCGAAGGCGATGGCGCCCGCGACCCCGAACCACGCGGCGCGCCACGCCGGCGAGCCCACGCGGGTCAGGAGGACGGCCAGCGAGCACCCCGCGATCACCGCCACCGTCACGATCCCCCAGTCGTCGAGACCGGGCGTCTGATTGCCCCCGCTCGGGGCCGAGAGCGCCAGGAAGGAGGCCAGCCCCCCTGCCGCGGAGATGGCGCCCACCCACTCCTTCCAGGTGAGGGGCTGGCGGAACCAGATCCCCAGAATGGCGACGAGGAAGGGCAGCTCCAGGGTCAGGATGGGTTGCACCGTGGTGAGGTGCCCGAAGTGCAGCGCCAGGAACTGCAGGAGGAACGCGGCGATCATCACCAGGAAGCCTGCGATCCACACCGTGCGGCGCAGCGCGTAGCGGATCAGGCTCAGCTTCAGGTTCGTGTCCGCAGGGGCGGTCTCCACGCCCATCCGTTGCAGGACGCTCGTCAACGCGTTGGCGAATGCAGCCAAGACCGCGAGCACGTAGGCCATCAGGGCTGTTCTACCGCACCGGCTGCCCCGCCACTCCGGTTTGGCGGCGATTCGAGCCTCGTCGGTACGCTGGGAGGCCCACCGAGATGTCCGACGGGAAGCCCGCCGGGCGGCCCGTACCGCAAACCGCACCGACAGCCGCACCGGGAGCGGTCCCGAAAAACCGTCAGGGAAGGCCGACCCACGTCGGCGGCAGCGCCATAGGGTCGTGACGCCACCCCGGACGGTGAGGACGATGTGAACGTGTGAAAGAGAGCCCGATGGTCGACACAGTCCCCGTAGAGGAATTCGAGAAGGCCGCACTGGCGTTCCTGGACGCCAATGCCGAGCCCCGCGTCGAGGTGGAGCAGGCCTGGGGGGAGGGGTCGGACCAGGTCTCGCTGCTCCCCGAGCGCACCCTGGAGGAGGAGCACGCCGAGCTCGAGGCGGCCCGGGCATGGGCGCAGCGCCGCTTCGACGCCGGCTTCAGCTGGATCAGCGGCCCCGCCCAGTACGGCGGCCGGGGCCTCACACGCGACCACCAGCGGCTCTACGACTCCTTGGAGTCCGGCTTCGACACCCCGCCCATGACCGCCTACGGCATCGGCCTCGGCATGGTGGCCCCGACGATCCTGGCGCACGCCACCGAAGAGGTGAAGGCCCTTTACCTGAAGCCGCTGTGGCGCGGCGACATCGTGGCGTGCCAGCTCTTCAGCGAGCCCGGTGCGGGCAGCGACCTGGCCGGGGTGCAGACCAAGGCGGTGCGCGACGGCGACGAGTGGTTGGTGACCGGTCAGAAAGTGTGGACGTCGGGAGCGCATCTCTCGGACATCGGAGAGATCATCTGCCGCTCGGACCCCGACGCGCCCAAACACAAGGGCCTCACCGGATTCGTCGTGGACATGCGCGCTCCGGGCGTGGAGATCCGTCCCCTCAGGCAGATGACCGGGGGTGCCTCGTTCAACGAGGTGTTCTTCACCGAGGTGCGCGTGCCGGACTCGCACCGCCTCGGCGACGTCAACGGCGGATGGTCGGTCGCCCTCACCACCCTCATGAACGAGAGGGCCGCCATCGGCGGCGGCAGCATGTCGTCGGGGAACGGCAACCTGAGCACGCCTCGCCTCATCGAGCTGGTGAGGCACCACGGCAAGGCCGCCGATCCCCTGGTCCGCCAGCAGATCGCCGACATCTTCATCCACGGGCGGGTGGCGAGCTACACCAACCTGCGAGCCATGGCCCGGGTGGCGGGCGGCCAGGCACCGGGGCCCGAGATGTCGATCGCCAAGCTGTCGCTCACCATGAACATGCGTCGCATGACGGAGCTGCTGTCGTCGGTCCTCGGGCCCAAGCTCATCGCCGACTCAGGGGAGTGGGGCACCTACGCCTGGTCGCAGTTCCTGCTGGGGCTGCCCGGGATGCGCATCGCGGGGGGAACCGACGAGGTCCTCCACAACATCATCGGCGAGCGGGTGCTCGGACTGCCCAAGGAGCCCGCCGTCAAGGCGTGAGCTCCTGGCCCGGTGGTCCCCGGGCCACGAGGTCAGCCCCCAGGGCAAGTTGTCGACGAACGCCCACGACCGGCGGTGCACGGCGCTCAACCCGTACCCGCACAGGGCACGCTGGTGCGCAGGCGAGGGGTACCCCTTGTTCCGCTCGAAGTCGAAGGCGGGATAGGAGTCCGCCGTCGCCCGCATGATCCTGTCGCGCGTCACCTTGGCGAGCACCGAGGCGGCCGCCACCGACGCACAGCGGGCGTCACCTCCCACCACGGTCTCCACCGGCGGGGCCCAGACGGCACCTCCGTGGGCGGGACCGTCACCGGACGCCGTCAGCTCGAGGGCACCGTCGAGGCCGGCGGCAAGGCCGTCGGCAGCGTCGTCGCCGGCGTCGGCGTCGAAGAGCTGCGCCGCCACGGGAGGGCTCACGAAATCGAAGGTGCCGTCGAGGACCACGGCGTCGGGAACCAGATCGGGAGCCAGCTGCGCCAGGGCCCGCCGTGTCGCCAAGCGAAGGGCGGCGGTCATCCCCAGGCGGTCGCACTCCCCCGGATCGGCGTGGCCGACGGCCCAACCCGCACACCACGCCGCCACCCTGTCGAAGATGGCCTCTCTCACGTCCTCGGTGAGCTGCTTGGAATCTCGCAGGCCTTTGGGGATGCGTCGAGGCGACTCGCACAGCACCGCCACACCCACGCTGAGCGGCCCGGCCCAGGCCCCGCGGCCCACCTCGTCCACTCCGGCCACCACCCGGTGACCCGCACCCCACAAGCCGCGCTCGTGAGAAAGCCCGGGTCGTGCCGGGACGGCCCGGCGCCGCGGTTTCCCCGTCACGGCCAGTCGTGTCGGATGGCGCGGAGACATCACCGGGTCACAGCGGGCGCGAGTTCATTGGCCGCAAGTTGTCCGTGGACCCCTTGTGGTGAGAGGGTGCAGCGCCCATCATGGGAGGCGTTGCCGCCACGACAGGAGGCCACCCCCATGACCAACGGCCTGATGGACGTCGCCTCCGGCATGCCCGACACACAACTCCCCGTCGGCACCCCCGTCGACGTGCGCAATCGCTTCGTGGGCTCGTGGAGCCACGGCTTCGAGGTGGCCGAGCAGGTGCAGGGCGGGTACCGCGTCCGGCGCTTGTCCGACGACAGCGTGCTCCCTGATGTGTTTCCGAGCGAGGACATCAGGTCGGAGCGTCGCAAGCAGGGCCTTTGGTGGTATTGAGCCGGGGGTCGATCGCCCGGTCGTGACGACCGGGCGCCCGTCGCCCATCCCATGTGGTTCAGGGCGTACCGACCGTCTCGATGAACTCGTCGATCGGGACGGCGATGAGCGTCTTGGTCTTGAGGGTGCCGCGTGCACCGAGGGCCACCGCCACCCTCGTCACGACCTTTTCGTCGGGAGCTTCGAGGACGGTGGCGAAGTCGTACTGGCCGAGCAGCGCCCACTGGGCGATCACGCGGGCGCCCATGGCCTCGACCTCGCCGTTGACCTCCTTGAGACGCTGGGGGTTCTGCCGCAGCGTCGCCATCCCCTCGGGCCCGAGCGTCGAGAGCATGAGGAACGTCGTCATGGGGGCACGCTAGCCCACGGGTCCCTCGACCCGCGAGATGACAGGGAGCTCGGACTCGTCGGCATCGGTGGCGAGAAAAGAGTCGACCATCTCGCGCGCCAGCTCCTGGGTCGTGAGCCGCAGGCCGAAGGCCAGGACATTGGCGTCGTTCCAGCGCCGAGACCCTTGCGCGGTGGCCGCGTCCGTGCACAACGCGGCACGCACGCCGGGGACCTTGTTGGCAGCCATGGCGACCCCGGTACCGGTCCAGCAACACACGACGCCACGCTCGGCGTCGCCCCCGGCGACGGCTGCGCCCACAGCGCGTCCCACCTCGGGCCACTGGGCGCCCACCGCGACCTGTTCGACCTCGTGTCCCCGGGCCCGCAGGTCGGACACGACCTCCGCCGTCAGAGGCGTGTCCTCGTCCGTACCGAAAGCGATGCGCACGCGCCGCAAGCTAGCGCGCTCATCGCAACTCCGAACGACGGACCTTGCCCATCGAGTTCCGGGGCAACGAGTCCACGAACCGCACCTGACGTGGACGCTTGTAGCGAGCAAGGCGCTGCGCCGCGTAGGCGAGGAGGGACTCCACATCGGGACGTGCCATGCCGTCGGGGACGACCCAGGCGCAGACGGTCTCACCCCACTCCTCGGAGGGCACGCCGGTCACGGCCACCTCGGCCACCGACGGGTGGCCGAGCAGGACGTCCTCCACCTCTGCCGGGTAGACGTTGTACCCGCCGGAGATGATGACCTCGGTGGAGCGGCCGAGAAGGCGGACATAGCCGTCCTCGACCACCCCGAGGTCGCCGGTGCAGAACCATCCCGCCGCGAAGCTCGCCGACGTCGCGGCCGGCTGCTCCCAGTACCCGGAGAAGACCGCCGGGCCCCGCACCCGCACCTCGCCGCCGCCAGCTCCCCCTCCGGCGTCACCGTCACCCACCTCGGCCTCGACACCGGGGAAGGGGAACCCAACCGTCCCCGGCCGGCGCTCGCCCTCATAGGGATTGGAGAGGGTCATGAGCGTCTCGGTCATCCCGTACCGTTCGAGCACCTCGACGCCGGCCGCCCCGGCGATGGCGCCGTGCAGCTCGGCGCTCAGGGCGGCCGAGCCCGAGACGGCCAGGCGCAGCCGCGCCAGCTCCCCCACCCGCTTCGACCCCGCCAGCCGGTGGTACATGGTGGGGACGCCGAAGAACATCGTCGCCCGGTGGTCGGCGCAGGCGTCGAGCACGGCGCCGACTTCGAAGCGCGGGAGCAGCACCACCGACGCACCGGTGAGCAGCGACGTGTACAGCGCCACGCACAGCCCGTGCCCGTGAAAGATGGGAAGGGCGTGGACGAGGCGGTCCTGC
>JARLGQ010000337.1 GCA_031292675.1 Acidimicrobiales bacterium | reverse complement strand
GTGGGGGTGCAGCTCGCCGACCGGGACGACCTCGCCCCATTGCTCGTACGCATCGCCGAGTCGGGCCTCGACGTCCGGTTGCTGCCCCCCGACAGCCCCATGTTCCGCCTGTTGGTCTGACGCTGGCGGTCTGGCTGGTCCGAAGCAGCGCGGGTCGGCCGGGCCTCAGCGCGCCACGTCGGGTGCCAGGGCGGGATGGAACGTCATGTCGCCCATGTCCTCCAACGGCGGCCGCTCCGCGGCCAGAAGCCGTGCCGCCTCGGCCGCGTCGGCAGCGGTGAACGCGACCGTCGTGGCGCAGAACTCGACGAGGATCCCGTTGGGGTCGGTGGCGTAGATCGAGCGGCACCAGCCGTGGTCGATCTCGACCACCTCGATGCCGTGCTCCTGCCACCGCCGGCAGTGCCGCTGCAGATCCTCGACATCCGGTGCGTCGAAGGCGATGTGGTTCACCCACGTCGGGAGCCCCAGACCCGTCGAGATGGCGGGATCGAAGCCGCTCGGGATGGTGTCGTCGTGCAGGTCCCACACCGCCAGGAGCCCGTCTCCGCCCGTGTCGTAGAAGAGGTGCTTGGCCCAGCCGCCCCCCGACGACCCGGTGGGGGCCGCCACCGTCTTCACGAGGGTGAACCCCATGACCTCGGTGTAGAAGCGGTGGGTGGCGTCGAGGTCCCGTGCCGCCACGGCCACGTGATGGAATCCCATCGGCCCAGGCTACGACAGACGCGCCGGCTCGACCCGGGGACGTTTCAGAGTGACAGGTCCTTCTTGGGTCGCACCACGAGCTCGGCCAGATGGACGCCGGCGGGGCGGGTGATCGCCCACAGCACGGCCTCGGCCACGTCCTCGGGTGTGCACAGGTGCTCCGACATGGCCTGCTGGGCGGCCAGGAGCACCTCGTCGGGGAGCCGGTCGCCCTGGGTGAACTGCGCCGGGTCGGTGTTGCCGCCCATGGTGCTCACCATGAGCTCGAGCACGGCGGGGTCGAAGTTCCGGGCGAAGCTGGTGGCGATGGCGCCGGGCATGATCGTGACCACCTTGATGGGCTCGTCGAGCAGCTCCCGGCGCAACGACTCGTTGATGCAGTTCACGGCGTGCTTGGTGGCGCCGTAGACACCCGACGCCGGTTGCAGCGAGGCCACCGAGGAGATGTTGACGATGTGTCCCTCGGCCCCACAGGCGCGCATGGCGTGCACCGCGGCCTGCGAACCCACCAGCAGGGCGAGGACGTTGGTCTCGAGCATGACGCGCCAGTGCTCGGGATCGGCGTCGACGATGGGCTCGGGGTAGCTCACCCCGGCGTTGTTGACCATGACGTCGAGCCGTCCGCTCGAGGCCACGGCGCTCTCCACCAAGGCGCGCGCCTGGACGACGTCACGCACGTCGTGCACGTGGGCCTCGGCGGTCCCCCCCGACTTCTCGATGCGCGCCGTCGACTCGTCCATCGCACTCCGGGTCCGGCCCCCGAGCACCACGTGCGCGCCGGCCGCTCCCAGAGACTCGGCGATGGCGCGTCCGATGCCGCTCGAGGCTCCGGTGACCACCGCGGTGCGACCCGCCAGGGACTTCTCCGTTGCCGCCACCGATGCCATGACGTGGGCCTCCTGTCGAGCCGTGGGCTCTGTCGAACCTCGGGGAACGAGGAGGCTCACACTAGGGCCACGCCGGGACCGCCCACAGGGGCACGCCGGGGGCGCCGACTCGTCGGCGCTGTTCGCCGGTCGGTACGATGCCCAGGTGAGCGACGTGCTGCCCCAGTCCACCGGCGTCCCCACCACGCAGCCCACCCAGGGCCGGTTCTCGGCCTGGGTCGAGGTGCTGCGCACCACCAACCCGCCCACGGGCCGTCCCCTCGACGTGGTGTCGCGCTGGCTCGTCCTCACGCGGGCGGCCGTCCTGCCCATGACCCTCGTGGCCGGTGCGGTGGCGACGTGCCTGGCCGTGCACCGCCGTGGGTTCAACCCGGGCCTGCTGGTCCTCGCCTTCGCCGGCCTGATCCTGGCCCACTGCGCCAACAACCTCATGAACGACCTCTTCGACGCCGAGGTGGGTGCGGACACCGCGTCGTACCCGCGTGCGCTGTACGCGCCCCATCCCGTGCTGTCGGGCATGGTGTCGCGGGGGCGCCTGGCCCGCTCGGCGCTGGTCGTGAACGTGCTCGACCTCGCCATCCTGGTGGTGCTGGCCGCCTACCGGGGATGGCCGGTGGTGGGCTTCGCCCTGGCGGGGTTCGCGTTGTCGGTCGCCTACACCGCTCCTCCGCTGCGCCTCAAGAAGCGGGGACTGGGCGAGCCCGACGTCTTTCTGGTGTGGGGCCCGCTCATGGTGTGCGGGACCTACTACGCCGCGGTCGGACACCTGCCCTGGGAGATCGTGGTGGCCTCTGTCCCCTACGGACTGCTGTGCACGGCGGTGCTCATGGGCAAGCACATCGACAAGGCCCCCTTCGACGAGCCCCTGGGGATCCGTACGCTGCCGGTCGTCCTGGGTGAGCGCCGGGCCCGGGCCGCCACGCTCGGCCTCATGGTGGCGTTCTATGTCACCGTGGTGGTGTGCGTGGCGGTGCGCGCCCTGCCGTGGCCGGCCCTCCTGAGCCTGGCGGCGGTGCCCAAGCTCGTCCAGGCCTGGAAGGCCTTCAGCGAGCCCAAGCCCGACGCCCCCCCGAAGGGCTTCCCGGTGTGGCCCCTGTGGTTCGCGGCGGTGGCCTTCGTGCACACGCGCCGCGCCGGGTCTCTGCTCGTGCTCGGCCTCGTGATCGCGGCGGCGGCCGACATCCGCTGACCGGCGTCGGCCGGACCGGGCCCGCCGGCCGGTCCGGATGGACCGTCTACGTGGCCGTCTGCTGTTGGCGCACGTACTCGGCCGTGCCGGCCAGGAACGCTTCGACATTGGCGGCCTTGCCCGAGGCGATGTCGCCGAACCACTTCGGGACGTACACCTGGGCGGCATCGGCGGCCAGGGCGGCGAGGATGGCCGCCACGGCCTCGTCGACGGGGATCGACTCCACCTGCGCCACGAACGGGTCGTTGTCGGGGAGGGTGAAGAGCTCGGTGTCGACCACTCCGGGATAGACGACCATCACCTTGACGCCGGTGTCCCACAGGTCGACCGCCATGGACTCGGAGAACACCGTCAGCGCACCTTTCGTGGCCGCGTAGGCGGCCTCGCCGGGGGGGCTCAGGGTGGCGGCCACCGACGACACGTTGACGATGCGGCCCTCGCCCCGCTCGAGCATCTGGGGGAGCAGGGCCAAGGTGAGGCGCACCGGGCTCGAATAGTTGATGTTCATGACCGCGTCCACGGTGGCGGCGTCGAGGGCGGTGACGTGGCGGCGCTTGGGGATCCCGGCGTTGTTCACGAGCACGTCGACCCCGCCCAACTCGCGCGTCGCCGCCTCGGCCATGGTTTCGACCGCCTTCGGGTCGGCCAGGTCCGCCACCCACATGCGTGACTCCGGAGCATGGGCGCGGCAGCGCTCGAGCACCTCGGCCAGCCGCTTCTCCCGGCGGGCCACGATGCCCACCGTCGCCCCCGCCTTGGCCAACGCCTCGGCCAGCCCCGCTCCGATGCCCGACGACGCCCCCGTCACGAGCGCCCTGCGACCTGCCACGTCATATGCCATGCCGATCACCCCCGTGTGCGGACCCGATCTTCGCTCAGATGCGGTGACCGTGCTGCACCCACACCTGTTTCGCCCGCACCCGGGTCTCTCCCCGCATCCGCACCCGCCCCCGCCGCCCTACGCTCGACACGCCGTGCCAGCGAGGAGGGGGACATGAGGACCAAGGTCACCGAGATGCTCGGGGTGGAGTTCCCCATCCTGGCCTTCAGCCACTGCCGGGACGTGGTCGCGGCGGTGACCAAGGCGGGCGGGTTCGGGGTCCTGGGAGCGGTCGCCCACACCCCGGACCAGCTCGACGTCGACCTGGCCTGGATCGAGGAGCAGACCCGGGGCGGGCGCTACGGCGTCGACATCCTCCTCCCCGCCAACTACGCGGGCGCCGAGGAGGGCGGCCTCGACGCCGACGCCGTGCGCCAGCTCCTGCCCGCCGCCCAGCAGGAGTTCCTCGACGACATCCTGCGCCGCTACGACGTGCCCGAGATCCCCGCCGACCTCCGTGAGGGCACGGGGCGCAACGCCCTGGCGAACGTGGCCGCCAAGGGATACGGGCCGCTGCTCGATGTGGCGTTCGCCCACGACATCGCGCTGGTGGCGAGCGCGCTGGGGCCCCCGCCCCCCGCACTCATCTCGCGTGCGCATGACGCCGGGGTGGCCGTGGCCGCCCTGGCGGGCACGGTGACCCACGCCCAGCGCCACCAGGCGGCCGGGGTCGACGTCATCGTGGCCCAGGGGACCGAGGCGGGCGGGCACACCGGCGAGATCGCCACCATGGTGCTCGTGCCCGAGGTGGTCGACGCGGTGGCCCCGACCCCGGTGCTCGCCGCGGGCGGCATCGCCAACGGGCGCCAGATCGCCGCCGCCCTGGCGCTGGGCGCCGAGGGTGTGTGGTGCGGTTCGGTGTGGCTCACCACCGAGGAGGCCGAGACCCATCCTGCGGTCAAGCAGAAGTTCCTCGAGGCCAGCTCTCGGGACACGATCCGGTCCCGGTCCCTGACGGGGAAGCCGGCCCGCATGCTGCGCAGTGCCTGGACCGACGAATG
>JARLGQ010000336.1 GCA_031292675.1 Acidimicrobiales bacterium | reverse complement strand
TCCAGGGTTCGAAGGCAAGCGACGGGACGGTGTCCGCCACATCGGTGGCCGCCACCGCGGCCGGCACCACGTCGGGGTTCCCAGGATTCGGTGCCGGTGGAGGCGCGGGTTCAGGATCTAGCGGATAGCGAGTTTGACTCGGCCTCGTGTCCCGCAACGGCGTTGGGGTCGTGGGCCCAGACCGGCATTCGACTTCGACACCAGCCTGGGACGGTAAGGCCCATCGTCGTTCCGAGCGTGGTCAAGCAGTTGCAACCACGCGCCGACGGGGCGAGCTGTGGAGGTACCGGACGGTGACTCTATTGGTTTCTGGGCGACATCCGGCGACTGACTAAACACGAATTCGACGCCAGAGATGAGCAGAGCTTAGACGTTCAAGGGGCTTCTCGCCGGCGCACCAGGCGGCCCGCCCGGCCAGATCACACTCCTCGGCCCCCATACGACAAGCCTCGACGAACGCAGGCGCGTCGAACGAGACGCATCGTCCTTTTCGTGAGCGCGATTGTGGGGACGGGCCTGCTGGGTTTTGGAATCATCGCGGACCTGCACGTCCGATCCGAGTTACGCCAGGCGCGTTCGTCGCTGCAGGTCACTCGGGTGCACCTCGCACTCACGGTGGGAAAGTTGTCGTCGGTGGAATCCACCCTGGGAAAGACCACCAGCCAGCGCGACGCGTTGCAGGTAGAACTCACGACCACCTCACAAGAGCTCGCTACGGCAAAAGCGAGCCTGACGTCGGTCTTGCAACCAGGCACCTTCTTGACCTTCCGGGCATTCACCAACACCAGCTCGTCGACAGCATCCTCGAGCGCGTACCACACGGGCTTCAGAACAACTCCGGTCGACTCCATCACCGCCCGGGTTACCCGCTCCTGGCCAAGAAGCTCTTCGCTTGGGCACGCACGAAGTCTCCCCGATTGGGGCCACGCCTTTCGCACCCAGTCCTCTGACGCGGTGGCGAGCTGCAGGAAATCCCCGGCGCCGGGTCACGCTGCGGACGACCGAGGAGTCCAGCAGGGACGGCAGTTACCCTTTTCGGAAGTAACTGCTCATAGGAGGTGTTTAGCGTGCCTGTAGCTCCGAAACGATCACGCCCAATCACGTTCGACGGTTGGGGCGTCATGAAGCTGGCCCTCGCGGTGACTGCCCACGGTCGTGGTGGTTCCAGAGTGACGGTAGTCCGATGACGCCGCTCGACGGCGCCAGCGCAGCACTGACGAGCGATCAGTCGCGGCGATCTCGAATCCTGCTTTGGGCTGACGAGAAGCGGGTTCCCTTGCGCACGATCGTGGTCACCGTGGCCATCATCGTCGCTGTCTACTTGGCCGGCCTCCTCCTCTACCGCCTGAGAGACGTTGCAATGCTGATGTTGCTCGGTGGCTTCGTCGCCCTCTTCCTGAATCCGCAAGTAGTGGCCCTCCAACGGTGGAAGGTTCCGAGGCGCGGAGCTGCCGTCGCAATTGTGACGCTGTGGGGAGTCGTGCTCTTTACTGGCCTCGCTGTGGCCTTTGGCCACCCCCTCGTGAACGCCATCACCCACTTCGCCAATAACCTGCCGTCGTATGTGGACAGAGCGCAGCATGGAAAGGGCTGGATCGGTCATCTGGTCCGCCGATACCACATTGCGTCATGGGTGCAGCGGAACGCCCCGAAACTGGTGAGCTTCGCGCAGAGCCTTGGCAAGCCAGCCCTCGCGCTGGGCAAGGGTGCCTTGTCGGTCCTGCTCTCGCTGGCGGCAACCTTCGTCTTCGTCATCTTGCTCCTCTTGGAGGCCCCAAGAATGCGAGTGGCGCTCTTGGGCGCGATGTCTCCCGAACGAGCAGCGAGGTACACGCGCATCGGGGGAAAGGTAAGCAGATCGATCTCCGGCTACATGCTCGGGGACTTGCTCACCTCCGTCGTCGCAGGCGCCGTGGTTTTCGTGACCCTCGCCCTCCTCTCGGTTCCTTATCCCCTCCTCTTCGGGTTGTGGGTCGCCTTGGTTGATTTCCTCCCCCAGATCGGAGGGGCACTTGCAGGGATTCCAACCGTGCTGTTCGCATTAGGGCACTCCCCAACTGCAGGAGTGGTTACCGCCACCGTCTTTCTCCTCTACACCTTTTTCGAGAACCACGTCTTGAACCCCGTGGTCATGAGCCGCACCGTGAGAGTGAACCCGTTGCTCGTGATGGTCGCGGTCCTGGTGGGTGCGGATATAGGCAGCTGGATCGGAGGGCTCTTCGGGGGATTCGTCGCCGTTCTTCTCGCGATCCCGACGGCCGCAATCATTGAGATCGTCGTCCGTGAGATATGGCGGAACACCGCGCCGAACAGCGGCGTCGATGCGACTGACGTGACTCTTCTATGATCGCCATGAGAAGAGTCGTCGAAATCCTTATTGGAGCGCCGGTCGGTCCCGTCCTGCTCCCGCTCGACCAGGTTTTGATCACTGCCCTCGTCTGTTATGCCGGGGCAGCCATTGAAGTCCGGGATCCGAAGTAGCCGTTCCGGTGTTTGATCGTCTTGCTCCGTGGCCCGATCAGGTGCCCTGGAATGGCGCCACGATGGAAGGCCCGATCAGCCATTATCTCGGTGGCCTCGCCACCGTGCTCGGTCGGTACCACGAGCCGGATGGTCTCTTTGCCCATGCTGCCGTGTTCAGGGACCAGATGGGTCGAGACTCTTTCACGGCTCGGACAGGTCTCTCCTGGGGAAGGATGCTTCGGAAGCGCCTTGGCGAGAAGGCCCCGGGCCTTCTCGACGTCTCCTGGAGCACTGCTCGCCCACTCTGGATTCGCCCTAGCACCGTGTCTTCGCCCTGGCCTACGGTGTGCCGAGCCTCGTGCTGACCGCCCGTACAGATGACACCGACAACACCCTCTCCCAAATACTCGGCTGAGCCCGACCCCGCTGACCGGTCGAAGACAACGGGACGACCGACTCTACCGGCACAGCCACCGGCGCCTTCGGTAGACCCCTCGGGCTCCGAGAAACCGACAAACAGCGGGGCGGCACCATCATCAACGCCGACCGCGGAGCCCACGCCGACGCCAGCTTCGGCGCCCGGGCGGCGGCATTCAAGAAAGAGCTTGCTACTACGGGGAGCGGCGCTTCTCATCACCGCTCTGGCCCTCTACGTCCTGCTCCCGAGCCTCACCAAGGTGATGGGCGCCTGGCCGCGCCTGTTGACACTGTCACCGGCTTGGCTGGTCGGGGCGCTGGTCGCCGAGGTGGCGGCTTTCTCCTGCAACTTCGACCTGCAACGCCTGGTTTTGCGGACCAAGGGATGGTTCGCTGTGGTCGCGGCCGGCCTCGTCGGCAACGCCGTCACCGACGTCCTGCCAGGCGGTGACGCCGCGGGGGCCGGCGTGCAGTTCCGGATGCTGGAACGGGCCGGCATCAACGCCGACACCGCCGTCGCCGGTCTCACCGCGGCATCCCTGCTCGGGATCGGGGGCCTGTTCGCGCTCCCGATCTTCGCCCTGCCCGCGATCATCGGTGGCACCCCTGTGCAACCCGGCCTGCTGCATGCAGCCCTCCTGGGTCTCGCCGGGTTCGCCCTGTTCGTCATCGGCAGCCTCGTCATCATGGCGACCGACAAACCCCTGGCAACAGTGGGCCGGGTCCTGCAGTGGCTCTGGAACAGGGTCCCCGCCCGCAAAAACAAGATGAAGACCACCGGGTTGGACACCCGCCTGTTGAGCCAACGCGACGCCATCGGTACGGCGCTGGGCCGGAACTGGTGGCAGGCGGCTCTCCTCGTCGGCGGTCGCCTCGGCTTCGATTATCTCTGCCTGCTGTTGGCGGTGTCTGCCACGGGTGGCAAACCAACCCCGTCGCTCGTGCTCCTGGCCTACGCGGCGGCCCAGATCGTCGCGTTGGTACCCATCACGCCCGGGGGCCTGGGCATCGTGGAGGCCAGCCTGAGCGGTCTATTGGTGCTAGCTGGGGTACCCGGAGCCAAGGCGGTGGTGGCGACCCTCGCTTATCGGTTAGCCCAGTACTGGCTTCCGCTGCTCGCCGGGGTGATCGTCTACCCCCTATACCGACAGCGCTATGGTTCCATGACGCTCGACGACCCCGGGAACGGTTCGGCGAAGCCGGTAACTCCAATCCGTCACGAGAAATCATGAGCGGCACCCGGGACCATTGACAAGAGACCGTGGCCCATCTCGACTGGGAAGCAGGCGGGAAGACGGCGTAGAAGCTAAACATCCGGTCGTTGTCGTGGCGCCGAGTCTGTAAGCAAAGGCATCAAAGCGTCGTTCCTTTGGTCATTCCCGCTTGCGCGTTGCGACCTACGGTCATCGTCCCGGCTCAGCCTGGACACGTCCGGAGCGGATAGCGTCCAGAAACGACGCGAAGTCTCTGTCGTTCTGGTCGGCGTAGCCCAGGGCGAACGCAGCCATGGCTTCGTCGAAGGCTGCGCTCGATCCCAGGTAGCCGGCGAGGAGTGCTGGCTGGCCTGCGCGAGCATGGGCCCGGGCCAACGCGGCGCCGCAGAGTCGCCCGTACAGGATCAAGTCGTCGGGCCGCGCCACTTCGAAAGGCACCGAACCCTTCATGTCCCGTAGCTGGCGGACATAGGTGTCGAAGCCATCGGCGCGCGCCCAACCCAGGAAAATATCGCTCGCCGCCTGCATGATGCGCTGGCCGACCACGACCCTCTTGCCCTGATTCCGATACCGGGTCCCGCCCACGTAGGGTGCCAAGACAGAGGCCTGGGCCTCTTTGACCTGGAGGAAGAGAGGATCGAGATCCGCCTTACCCGCCAGCAGCGCCACAAAGCAGCGGGTTCCGACACTTCCCACGCCGACGACCTTCAGCGCGGCATCGACGAACTCGTAGTGATCCAGCAACAGGGTGCGGTCCGGGTCCAGGGTGGCCAGATAGGCCTTGACGAATCCCCGAGCCAGCTCGAGCTGCCCTTCGCTCAGCCGGATCACCACGGGAGGGTCTTCCACGATCACTCGGCGACCGTCGCGGACCGTGGTGAGCTTGGACAAGGCGTGAAGACTGGTGCGTTGCCGGGCCTTGGCCACGCTCCGCTGGGCAAGCGTGCGGGCCGGCTTGTCGGGAGCGTCGGCGATGATCGACTCCACGTCGAGCCGGGAGTGCCACACCTCGAACGCGGAGAGCTCCACCATCCTCGCCATCTCGGTCCGGTATTCAGCCGCACAGCCCTGCGCCGCAGTCACCCCGTCGCCATCGGCGAGGCTGGCTGTTCTCGCCGCCACCACCAAGCTGGCAGCCAGGCGTTTGATGTCCCATTCCCAAGGTCCTACCTGGGTCTCGTCGAAGTCGTTGAGGTCGAATACCTGATTGCGTTCGGGCGTGGCGAAGGTGCCGAAGTTGAGAAGATGAGCGTCGCCACAGATCTGCAACTGGATGCGAGTTGCTGGCGTCCGACACAGGTCTGCTGTCATGATCGCCGGAGCACCCCGGTAGAAGGCGAACGGCGATGCCATCATCCGACCGTTGCGGACAGGGATCAGATCGGGCAGGCGGGTCGCGTTCGACCCGTCCAGGATGGCAAGAGGATCGGGGCGGTCGGGGGCGGGTCGCCAGTCACCATGACTGTGCCGTGGAACCCGGGACCGCAACGCCCGGCCGGCCTCGAGCATCTCGGCTCGGGTCCTCGGCGCCACAGGGGGCGGCGTCACCGCTGTGTTTACCAGGGCTCGGTAGCCGGAAGGGGCAATCCGGCAACGCGTCTGGCTTTGGCGGGAGGAAGCCCGAGGAGCCGGAGGCACGCTTCGGCGAGCTCATCCACCGATGTCTCGGGCACGAGCGCGGGATCGCTCTGGCGCTTTCGCAGCAACCCGATGAGCCCGCCTGCTACGGCGCTGAGGGCGACGTCCGCATCGCGCACGGTGAACTGCCCAGCCGCTTGACCTGCCTGGATGTCCCGAAGGGCGCGCGGTGCCAACCCCCCGGGAGCGTCGAGGAGATCAAGGCCGGCGCCGGTGATGAACCGACCGACTTCGGGATGCGTCCAGCCGAGCCGAGCCGAGATCCGCAGTGAAAGGGAGAAGACCTCCGCCGGATCAGAGATCCCGGCGCAGGCCCGGTCGATCATCTGCCCCCAGCGTTCGAGCACTTCACTCGAGGCAGTCTCGAACAACTGCTCTTTGCTCTCGAAATGGTTGTAGAACGATCCGAAGCCGATGTCGGCCGCTTCGGTGATCTCTTGGATGCTCGCACGTTCTCCCCGGCCTTCGGCGATCAGGCGGACGGCGGCGTCGACGAGAGCCTGGCGCGTGCGAGCCTTTCGACGATCGAGCCGGTTGGTCGGCAACGCCCCGATTGCTGACGAAGCGGTCAACTCCCGTCCCTCCTTCTGGAACCTGGTGATCAGTTCTGATCTCATGCTACAGAGATGCTCCTATTCCCAGCGCACCGACGGCGGGCGCTCCAGGGCACCCGCCGTCGGCTACTGATCCAAGGGTCACCCGCTCAAGCAGCGGCCTTCGTCTCGGTGGGAGAGACCAGCGAGCGCAGCTGAGTGCGGGCCTCACGCAACTCGATGCCGCGCACGAACAGCCAGCTTCCGCCGATCAGGTTGAACAGGCCGAACAAGAGGGCAAGCGAGATGGCACCCATCCCGGGGCGGGCGAAGAGCACCGCGCCGAACGCCATGGACACGAGACCACCGAAGACGTACATGGCGCGGGTCCCGGCCTCTTCGTTGCGCCGGAAGGCGGCGAAGACCTCGAGAACCCCGGTGACGACGGCCCAGCTGGCGACGAGCAACACCAGGACCAGGGCGGTCGGCACCGGCCACGCCAGGGCGAGCACCCCGGCGGCGATGTTGACGAGTCCGAGGAGCAGGTGGCCGACGACGGGCCCGGCGGTGCGGCTGCTGAACGCTTGCATCGCCTGAAAGCCGGCCCCGATGAAGGCGTACACGGCGAACACGACGACAAGGGCGAGGACAGTGACCCCCGGCCAGGCGAGGGCTACGACCCCGATGGCCACGGCCAGCAGGCCCCGAAGGATGAGGGAGGTACTAAGTGACTTGAGCATGACAGCTTTGCCTTTCTGTGAGGTGGTGAATGCCGGTGGACAGCCGGTGCCTGTGGGGCCGGGGCCCTTACAGAACTGATGACTGATCACAGAATCGATTATGTAATCACTTCTGCTTCCTGTCAAGGGCCCAAAAGCCCGAGCCCCTCGGAGCGCCGCGTTCCGGACGAGGACGCGTCGAGCCGCCAAGGGGCAAGGGAGGACGATCGAGCCGGGAGCTGCCGCTGGTCGAATTGCTGTCCAGAGCGGGCGTCCCAACCGGAGTTGCTCTCCCGCCGTTATCGCAGGGGCGGATGGAGGCGCCTGGCGCGCATTACGGCGGACTGAGGGCCTCGCGAGGCAACCACGCGGACTCGGAGCGCCGAGGGCCAGGACTCGAAGAGCAGCGGGGGGTCCATGATCACGGCCTCGCCGTCCAGCCCGACCTCGACCGGATCCCCAGAGTCGACACGGAATGTCGGTGTGGACCACTCCTTCCACCGTGGCAAAGGCGGACCCTTGTGCACGACGACCACGCCGAGCAGTCCCCCGTCCATCTGCCCCCGTGTCCTCGGGGTGGCAGGCCGATCGATCTCGTAGGGGTCGTTGGACACGAGCAGCAGCTGGGCGTTCGGAAAGCTCGAGCCATCAGGGCCTGTGAAACGGAGGTCGAAAGGCTCCGTCTCCGGTCCGATGAGCTCGGGCAGCATTTCGATGGCCGTCCGGAGCTTCGCATCCCGATACGCCTGCGACTGGACCAGCTTCCCGTAGAGGCCCATGGAGGCATTGTTCACGAACACCCGCCCGTTCACCCTGGCGAGGTCGACACGGCGCTCGGTGCCCTTCTGGAACGCGTCGAGCGCTCCTGCGATGTCGCTCCGGTCCACCCCGAGGTCAGCGGCGAAGTGGTTCCTCGTCCCGGCTGGGATGCACACATAGGGCAGGTCGTGCTCGGCAGCGACGGCCGCCACAGTTGCCTGGGACCCGTCGCCGCCGGCCATCCCGATCACCTCCGCGCCTCCATCTACCGCCGCTCGAGCCACGGCAGCGATGTCCTCTCCGGGCCGGACCAACAGCGACTCGATGCCCCGATCCCGGCAGAGTTGGACGAATTCCCGCCCGCCCGCCTTCCCACCGCCTGAGACGGGATTGATGATGAGGACGAAGGCCCGTGGGCGACCCGGCGAGCCGCGGGGCTCGCCATCGTCCCGGTTCATAGACGGCTCATGGTTCGACGCTGTCGCCATCCTCGACCGGCTCAGGTGGGGTCTGGGGCATCCCAGGCAACGGCCCCGGAGACCCAGTGGGTAAGGGGATCGGCCTGGTCGTTCCGGTGCAGGTGCCGTGGGGGTTGGGCGAAGGTGGCATAGGGGCGACAACGGACGACAACGCGATGCTCTTCGGCAGCCATGGCCTCGACGACGGGACGGGCCTCGTCGCCGAGCGGCTGGCCCGACATCCGGCCGCCGACGGCCATCATGACGTCGACGACGAGCTGCGGGTCCCGGTCGACGGTCGCGTCGGCATAGACCTGCAAGTAGGTGAAGGGCCAGCGCTCGTCGAGGACGCAGAGGCTGACCTTGGGGTTTCGGGCCACCGCATGGGCCTTGCCACGGCCGGTCATCGTGGAGACGAGCAGCTCGTCGTCATCCGTGGGGATGTAGTACACGACCGACAGCGCCGGCCCATCGTTGAGCCGGGGATAGCCGAAGACGCACGTCCGGTGCGTCCGCACGAAGGTCCTCCGCTCCGAGGGGAGCATGTCGCGGTCGGTGGGAGCGGTGAACGGCTCCGAGGCGAGGGGCAGGAGCATGGGCGTGACCTCCTCAGACGCAGCGGTTGCGGATGGTCCCGATGCCCTCGACCCACGACTGCAGGGTATGTCCCTGTCGCAGGAAACGAGGGGGCTGGCGGGTGACGCCCACGCCAGCCGGCGTGCCGGTGAAGATGATGTCCCCGGGAAAGAGGGTCAGCACAGCCGACAGCTCGGCCATGAGCCGGGGGACGCTGAAGACGAGATCGCTCGTCCGCCCCTCCTGGACCCTCTCGCCGTCGACCGAGCAGCCGAGGACGAGGTCGTCCGGATCGGCGAGCTCGTCGGGACTGACCACCCAGGGCCCCATGGGGCCGTAGCTCCGGCGCGACTTGCCCAGCGAGAACTGACCGCCGGCAGCGAACTGGAGATGCCGGTCGCTCACGTCCTGGCCGACGGTGAGCCCGGCCACATACGACCAGGCCTCCGCCTGCTCGACGTGCTCTGCCTGGCGTCCCACCACCACGACCAGCTCGACCTCCCAGTCGGTGGTCTCCCCCGCGATCTCGATGTCGTCGAAGGGCCCAGTCAGGCAGGCCGGGAACTTGGTGAAGGTGGCCGGTACGTCGGGGATGGCCATGCCGGCCTCCTCGGCGTGGCTGCGGTAGTTGACGCCGATGGCGAAAACCTGCCGAGGCGCAGGCACTGGGCAGCGGAGGTCGGCCTCAACGAGCGGCCCGGTCGTCGACGTCACGCCCCGGCTGAACTCGGCGACTGCCGCCCAGTGTGGGTAGGGAGCCATGGGGCCGGGACCGAACCGCCCTCCCGAGACCTCGGCGAGGTCCGCGATCTCGTCGCCGAGGACGAGGGCGGCACGTCCGCGGACGTTGGCGAGTTTCACGACCGGCCTCCCTGCAGTTGCGGGGCCCCTTGGAGATCGGCACGCAGGCCCTCGAGGAGCGCAGAGGCTCCCGTCGAGCCCGAAGCAGAGCCATAGATGTAGAAGTCGGGTCGCTGCAGGACGTGGCTTACGCCCCTCTCGGACCAGAGGGTAACGAGGTCGTTACATCGCGGGAGCGTCACACACTTGCCGCCGATCGACTCGAACCATTTCCTTGTGGCGGGATCGATGGGCGTGGTGGTCGGGCCGAGCGTGATCAGGCGCCAGCCGACGCCGTGAACGTCGTCGAAGAGCCCGCCGTCGACCCTGGGCTGCGCGAAGAACTCTCCGGCCCCGGGCGAGGCGAGCTGCACGATGCCCTCGGTGATGCCGGGAAACGGCGGTGCGTCTATCGGGTCGGTACCGACGCCGACGCTCATGGCCTCGTCGCGGGCAGTCGCCTCGTCGGAGTCGAGGACGCAGATGACCTTGCCCAGCTCGACCGAGAATTCGATGGCGTTGCGGGCGCTAGGGAGACGCTCCTGGGCGTAGCTGTCGAGCAGGTCGTCGGGGGAATGGCCGGCGAGGACGAGGTCGAGCTTCCACGCGAGGTTGGCGGCGTCGCGGATGCCGGAACACATCCCCTGTCCGGCGAAGGGCGGCATGAGATGGGCCGCGTCGCCGGACAGCAGCACCCGACCCGCTCGCCAGCGCTCGGCATAGCGGGCCCGGAAGGTGTACATGGCATGACGCTCCATGCGGGCGTTGCCGGGGTGGACGTCCCACGGGGCGAGCAGCTCCCAGGCGCGGGGCTCCTCGGTGAGCTCGTCGATGGTCTCGTGCGGGAGCCGCATGAACTCCCAACGTCGTCGGCCCGGGCCGCCGCACACCACGGTCGTGGGCCGCAACGGGTCACACACCTGGAGATTGGGCGGGTCGAAGACGCGGGGCTCGTCGAGGATCACATCGACCACGAGCCAGTCGTAGAAGAACCCGAGGTCACAGACGGGGATCCCAAGCAGGTCTCGCACCATGCTGTTGGCTCCGTCGCACCCGACGACATAGCGGGCGCGGATCTCGTCTCCCCCGGCCGTGCGGACGGTGACGTGTTCGGAGCTCTGTTCCAGGGCGACGACCTCCATGCCGCGGCGAACCTCGACCCCGGGCAGCGAGCGAGCCCGCCGGTCGAGCAGGTCCTCAAGCGCTGGCTGGTTGAACATCGACGACAGCGGCCACCCTGAGGGGCTGGGCCCG
>JARLGQ010000335.1 GCA_031292675.1 Acidimicrobiales bacterium | reverse complement strand
GCCAACGGCGGCGGGCCCATCGCCGGCACCATGCTGCTGACCCGCGGCCTCAGCTGACCGTCGTCGGGGCCGCTCCGCGCTCCCTCAACCCGGCTTCGTCCCCGCCAGGTGGTGCGCGGCACGTGCCGCCAGGGCGACCAGCGTGAGCGTCGGGCCGTAGCCGCTCGAGGTGACGAACACGGAGGAGTCCGCGACGACGACGTTGTCGAGCGTGTGCACGCGACCCCACCGGTCGACCACGGAGGTGTCCGGGTTGTCGCCCATGCGCGCCGTGCCGATGACGTGGCGGCTCTCGGGCACCGGGGTGGCGCCGACGCCGTGGTACGAGACGCCCGGCGACGAGGTGTGGATGACCCACTGGGCCCCCATCTCCTCCAGCACCGACTGGAGGATCTTCCCGTGGTACTTGGACGCCGCCAGTTCGTGGCGTCCCGGCTCATAGGTGACCCGTGCCACCGGGAAGCCGCGCGCGTCCCGGACAGACGGGCTCAGGTCGACCGTGTTGGTGGCGTAGGGCAGGTCCTCCCCCTGCATGATGAAGGCCCACATCCGCTCACGCAGGTTCGAGTCGCGCATCGCCTGGGCGTGGCCGCGCCCCCACGGCGAGTGGCGCGCCTCCATGATGGGCAGCCCGCCGCCGCTGTGCTCGACCAGGCCGCCCCGGAACCACGGCAGCCCCGCTCCGAGAGCGGCCTCCCGCGTGCGCTCGTCCTGCACCATGGCGTCGTCGTGCACGTGGGTGACCGCCCGCCCCTTGTGGGGGTGCAGGCGCAGGTGCGGGAAGTGCCCGACGACGATCGTCTGGAAGTGGCACATGAGGTGGCGGCCGAGGGCGGGGTGCTCCAGGCCGGACAGGAGGAGGATGCGGGGCGTCTCGATGGCACCGCCGGCCACGATGACCAGCTTGGCGTCCATTGTGCGGGTGACGCCGTCGGGCCCGATGAACTCGACACCCGTGGCCTTGCGCCCCTCCGTCACGATCCGGCTCACGTAGGTCTCGGCCATGAGCTCGGCCCGGCCGGTGGCCATGGCCCGGGTCAGCAGCGCGACCGGGTCGCCCTTGGCATGGATGGGGCAGCCGAAGAACGCGCAGAAGCCACAGTTGTTGCAGGCGGGGCGCCCGTCGTAGGCGATGCTGTTGGCGGCCGTCGGCGCCTCGTAGGGATGGAGCCCGACCTTCTCCGCCGCGGCCGACGACAGCACGGCGCCGTACATCGGCGCCCCCGGCGGCATCGGGTAGGGGCCCGACCGCCAGGCGGCGAACGGGTTGGCACCGGCGCGGCCGGCCACGCCGATGGCCCGCTCGACCTCGGCGTAGAAGGGCTCGAGCTCGTCGTAGTCGATGGGCCAGTCGTCGACGGCCGCACCGTCCTGCGGGCCGTGGGTGGAGAAGAGGCGGAAGTCCTCCTCGCGGAAACGCGGCACCTTGCCGTCGGCGTGGGTCCCGCCACCCCCGACCGTCGTGGGGATGGAATTCACCTCCCCCACGTGCGTGTGCTCGCCCTCGTCGGCGTTGCGCCGGAAGGCGCGCGGCTCGATCAGCGGGTCAGGCCCGAGGAAGTAGCGCGAGATGAACTTGATCTCGTCGTTGGAGTAGTCGCCCGCCGGCTTCGTCGGGTCGTCGGGATCGAGCAGGTGGTTGCGCCCCTTCTCCATGATGACCACGGACCACCCGGCCCGCGTCAGCACCTCGGCCGCGGTCGCCCCGCCGGGCCCGGATCCGATGATGACGGCGTCGGCCGTCACGGCTGGGACACCTCGGCGTCGCTGTAACCGCGCGGCTGCACGTCGCCCTCGTACGCGATGTACGCCCACCCGATGCCGTCGCGGTTGCCCCCGTACTCGGGCGCCCCGTACATGCCCTCGCAGCAGTGCTCCCACAAGATCTCGAGAAAGGCCTCGTCGGCCCGCAGCCGGCGGCGCTGCTCGGAGCCGTCGACCTCGCCGAAGTCCTCGCCCAGTGCGGCGAGCCCGTCCCGGTAGCGCTGCTGGAGCCCCACCACCGGGCCGTTGAACTCCCGCTCGAGCCGCCCCTGGGACCCCTCGAGCCGGGTCCGCCAGGCCAGCTCGTCCAGCCGGGACAGGTGGTGGAACGTGGCGAACCCGGCCACGCCACCCTTGCGTCCCGACGACGGGCCCCCCGCCCAGATGCGGGGCGGGTCGAACGTGAAGGCGCCGAGGAAGGTGTCGATGTACTCGGCGACGCCCGCCTCCTCTGCTCCGGGCGCCCCCTGGTCGGAGGGCATCAGCTGGGCACAGGCGGCCCGCAACGTGGCGTACTCCTGCTCGCTCAGCCAGACGGGCACCGGGCAAACGTAGCGTGCCGTCGGCCCAATTGCTGACACTGCTGTCAGGTTAGGATCGAGCCTCACCCGTCCCGCCAGGGGGCGGGCGGGGAGGATGGGCATGGCGCAGGGTGGCTACCGGGTGGGCGTGGACGTGGGCGGCACGTTCACCGACCTCATCTGCATCACGCCGGACGGTCAGGTCGTCCTGGACAAGACGCCGACGACCCCCGACGACCAGTCGGTCGGGGTGCTGAGGGCTGTCAAGCAATTGGCCGGCACGTTCGGCATCGACACCAAGGCGTTCTGCGGCGCGATCGAGGCCTTCGTGCACGGGACGACCACGGCGGACAACACCATGATTGAGATGAGCGGCGCCCCGACGGGCCTGCTCGCCACCGAGGGCCACCGCGACGAGATAGAGCTGCGCCGGGACCACAAGGAGAACATCTGGGACCCGGCAGCCCCGCCCCCCGAGCCGATCGCGCGCCGGCGGGCACGCATCCCGATCCCCGAGCGGTGCGACTTCGAGGGGAACGTCGTCCTCGAGCTCGACGAGGAGGCGGTGCGCCGGGGCGTGCGCCGGCTGCAGAAGCTCGGCGTGGAGTCGATCGCAGTGTGCTTCCTCTTCAGCTTCGTCAACCCCGACCACGAGCGGCGGGCCCGTGAGCTGATCCTCGAGGAGTTCCCCGACGTCGGGCACATCTCGCTGTCGCACGAGGTGCTCCCCCGGGCGCCCGAGTTCGAGCGCACCTCGACCACCCTCGTCAACGCGTACGTCGCGCCCAAGATCTCCGCCTACATCGACCGCCTGGTGGAGAAGCTGCGGGCGGCGGGTTTCGAGGGGCAGGTCGTGCTCATGCAGTCGAGCGGTGGCGTCATGCCGCCCCAGTCCGTGCCGCGCCGAGCGGTCGCCCTCCTCGGGTCTGGCCCCACGGGCGGCGTCATGGGTGCGGCGCTCGCCGCTGGGCGCAGCGGCGTGCACGATCTCGTGGCGGCGGACATGGGAGGCACCTCCTACGACGTGTGCCTGGTGCAGCGCGGGCAGCCGGCCGTCGCCACCGACTGGAACTGGCGGCACCGCTACTACGTGAACCTGCCCATGGTCGACATCCACAGCGTGGGCGCCGGCGGCGGGTCCATTGCCCGCGTCCGCCAGGGCGCGCTCCTGGTCGGCCCCGAGTCAGCCGGATCAGTGCCCGGACCGGTCTGCTACAGCCGCGGTGGTGTGCAGGCGACGGTCACCGACAGCGACGCCGTGCTGGGCTACCTACCGGTCAAGGGCTTCGCCGGGGGGCGGATGGAGCTCGACGTCGAGGCGGGTCGTGCCGCCATCGCGCGGGACGTCGCCGAGCCGCTCGGCCTCGAGGTCGACGACGCCGCCTGGGCCATTCAGCGCAT
>JARLGQ010000334.1 GCA_031292675.1 Acidimicrobiales bacterium | reverse complement strand
GCGCTTCCGTCCTCGAGTTTCCATCTGACACCTCCAGGTCGGGAGATGTCGCGATCACCACTTGAGCCCAAGCGCTGAGCGATAGCGGATGGGTTAGGGCGAAACCGAGTCCGTCCCCTTCGGACTGACTCGCTACTCGTAGACGGAGCGTCACCCGCCCGAGTCCGGGGGCGGTCTCAAGCCATCCACGCACCGGTGAGGCGAACAGCGGAAGCTGACGCCGACCTGGAGGTGTGCGATGTATGTGCGGTTCTCTGCTGCCGAGCAGTCCGAGGTGTGGGATCGATATGAGACTGGCGAGTCAATGCGGTCGATCGCCCGTTCCATCGGGCGTTCCATGGCGGCGGTTCGAGATCTGATCCACAAGACCGGCGGTATCCGCCCATTGGCGCCCACGGTGTGGTCCGAAGCTCGGATGTCATTGGCTGATCGGGAGGAGATCTCCCGTGGGCTCGCCACCGGGCTGTCGATGCGGCAGGTGGCGGCCGGACTGGGACGGTCGCCCTCGACGATTTCTCGAGAGGTGGCCGCCAACGGGGGTCGGCATCGATACCGGGCCTGCGATGCCGAGGCGTCGGCCCGCCGTCGAGCGAGACGACCGAGGCCGACCAAGCTGGCGCTATGTCGGAGACTCCGCCGGGCGGTGGAGGGCAAACTGGAGAAACGCTGGTCGCCTCAGCAGATCGCCGACTGGTTACCCGAGGCATTCCCCCACGACCCGGAGATGCGGGTGTCTCACGAGACCATCTACATGTCGCTGTTCGTGCAAGGCCGAGGAGCCCTGCGCCAGGAGCTCTTTCGCTGTCTGCGCCAGGGTCGGGCCACGCGCCGACCCCAGGGAAAGCGCCAAGCGACGGGCCAGGGCAAGATCCGCGACATGGTGATGATCTCCGAGCGACCCGCTGAGATCGAGGACCGGGCCGTGCCCGGCCACTGGGAGGGGGACCTCATCGTGGGCACCGGTCGGCGCGCCATTGGCACCCTGGTCGAACGGTCCACCCGCTACGTCATGCTCATGCGCCTTCCCGACGGCAACGGCGGCGAGGCCGTGCGCAAGGCACTCGCCAAGACGATCGTGAAGCTCCCGACCGAGCTCCGACGCTCCATCACCTGGGACCAGGGCCGCGAGATGAACGAGCACGCACGCTTCACCGTCGACACGGGTGTCCAGATCTACTTCTGTGATCCGAAGAGTCCGTGGCAACGCGGATCCAACGAGAACACCAACGGCCTGTTGCGTCAGTACTTCCCCAAGGGCACTGAACTCTCCGGCTATTCCCAGGCACATCTGAACGCCGTCGCCAGAGAACTCAACGAACGCCCTCGACGGACTCTCGGTGGTATGTCACCATCTGAGGCGTTCGCCGAGGCTGTTGCGTCGACTGGTTGAACTCAAGGGTGATCCCGTGCGGTCCGGCCGCGGGCGACCGGAGAAACGCTGTGTGGCCTGGCCTGGGTCGCTGACTCCCGCTCCTGATGCAGACTGCCATGGTTATGGGCTCGCGCGCACCAAGGCCGATAAGGACCAGCCCCTCAGGGGCAGTGTGGGCTCCCGAGAACGGTGGGCGCCGTCGGCGACGTGACAAATGACCGCGCTGCTCGCGCTCACCACGATACTGGCCTGGGGCTTCTGGATACCGGTGGCGCAAATCATGCCGGGCGTGTCCCAGCGCTCACGGACGTTCTACGTCACACTTGGCAATGCTGTCTTTGCCGCCAGCGCCCTCGCCATTGGTGGCGGGCACCTCTCATTCGGATGGCGTGGGTTCTGGCTGCCCCTTGTCGGCGGGGTGGTGTGGACAGTCGGCGGGTACTCAGCCTTCCGAGCTTCGGAATCCATCGGGCTGGCCCGGGCCAGCGGTTCGTGGACGCCACTGAACATCATCGTTGCCTTCGTATGGGGAACCCTGCTCTTCGGCGAGCTGAAGAGTTTCAGCACCACCCAATTCGCCGTTCTCGGCGTGGCGCTCGTGTTCGTACTCGCAGGAATCCTCTTCATTGTCCGTTCGCAAGATTCTCAGGTTGGTGCCGCCAGCCCGGTGGAGGCTGGCTCGCACGCCAACGATCCTCTGCCCCCGGCCAAGGTCCGGGTCGCTGGAGCGGCCAACAGGTACCGCAGCGGGTTTCTCTTCGCAGGCGCAGCCGGGGTGCTCTGGGGCAGCTATTTCGTACCCGCGCAGTGGGCGAAGCTACCCGCACAGGTGGCCAACTTCCCGCTGGCCCTGGGGATACTGGCGGCCGGGACGGTGTTGGTCATGGCGACGGGCGGACCCGCACGGCTGAGCCCACGGGGTACCGCCGTGCAGCTGTCGGCCGGTCTCCTGTTCGGCATCGGCAATATTGCCTTGTTGGGGCTGGTCGCACGGGTGGGTACCGGCGTCGGCTTCACGATCGCCCAGCTCAGCCTGTTGGTCAACGTGAGCGTCGGCATACTCGTCTTCAAGGTCCCCAAGCCAGGTTCCCGCGCCGCACGAGTCGCTCTTGCCGGCATCTTCCTTGCCGGCGTGGGGGGAATCCTTATCGGCAACCTGAGGTGACCAGTCGTCAGACTTGAGCGTTCTTCCGCGGGCAGTTATCCCGTGGGGAGGCCGGTACCGACTGGCAGCAGGGTCCGGTTGGCGACCGGGCCAGGCGCACGGTAGTCGGGGGTGCGCGCACCACTATGTATCTGTCGGGGCCGGACTCAGGGCGTCAGATACCGCGGCGTCTTGCGCTCCATCATACATTATCTTCGCCGCACATTTCCGTGTGGGTCGAGTCTGACGCAGTCCGCCAACTCGACTGCGGCGGACGATACGACAGCCGTCTCCACCCGCTCGACCACGGGTGTTTGCGATCGGGGTCCAAGGGGCCGGGCTGGCCCTACCAGGGCGCTCAGAACCAGCAGTTCCGATCGGTCAACCAGGTCTTCGCCAACGCAGTGTGGCGGCGTTATCGGTCGGCAGCCCGACGAGAACTCGCCCGAGGCCCAACACTCCGAGCGCGGAGTTGCTCTGAGTCTGGCGGGTTCGGTGACCAAGATGTCTCAGTGATCTCAGCGCAAATGGGCTGGGGCAGCAGACGAAGCCCCTCCAGCGAGCGGCCTGTCAGCTGCCGTCCAGCACGGTCTGTTCCGCGGCGGTAAAGACTTTCGAGTGGATGATGAAGTGTCGATCTTCGCCCGCCGGGAGGGAGAAACCCTCAGGCTCCCCCATGCCGACGTCCAGGATCAGCTGGGTATGCTTCCAGACCTGGAACTGCCTACCGTCAATGTAGAAAGGGCACCCCCCCACGTCGCCCAGCAGGACGTCGTGGCTCCCGATGCGAAATTCCCCGTCCGCGAAGCACATGGGCAGACTG
>JARLGQ010000041.1 GCA_031292675.1 Acidimicrobiales bacterium | reverse complement strand
ATCGGGGACATCGTGGTGTACGCGGCGCTGCCCCCCGCCATCGCCCCGATGATGGCCCTGGCGCAGGTGGGTGGGGCCGCCACCCGCAACCGGATGGTACAACGTCTCTTGAAGCGCGTGGTGGGGAGGCTCCCCGGCCCCTCGGCCGAGACCCGGGGCAAGACCCAGGGACAGTTGTGGGGAGAGGTGACCGACGCGGCCGGCCGGTCGGTGAGCGGAACCGTCACCACCCTCGACCCCTACGACCTCACCGCCGATTCCGTGGTTCGCATCGCGCAGCGCCTCGCCTCCAGCGCCGTGGCTCCGGGGGCCTATACGCCGTCACAGGCGCTCGGGGCCGACTTCGTGCGTGAACTGGACGGCATCAAGGTGCACGACATCGGCTGACCTCGTCAGCACGGTGAGTAAGCCGTAAGAAATGAACCTCGGGCCGGGCAGGCGGAGGAGGCGCCCGGAACCCCCGACGACCGGTTGTGAGGCGGCCCGTAAGGTCGGTCCGGGAAGCGGTGATGCCGATCGGATCCTCGTGATACACGGGTGCGCTGTCGTGCCGATCATGGGCGGTCCGTGCCAACGGGGCTGACGCTCCGAACGGCTCCTCCGCCTACTTGGGGTCAGGGCCTCGCCTCTTCTTCTCCTTGGCTCCCGCGTGCGTCGCTTCGGCGATCCGTTTGATCGTGTCGAGGCGCCGGTCCCATTGCGCGGCGAGGTCCGTCATGGCCCGAGTGGCCTCGTCGAGACGGTCCCCTACTACGTGGTAGAGAACCTCTCGACCCTGTTTTCGCCGGCTGACCAACCCGACCTCTTCGAGCACGACCAGATGTTTGGAGACCGCTTGGCGGGAGAACGGCACCCGTCCGGCCAACCAGCTGGCGCTGACGCCACCGTTGCTGACGAGGAGGTCGAGAACCCGGCGACGAGACGGGTCGGCGATGGCCGACCACAACTCGTCATCGGGCTGTGCCGTCATCCCGACTGGCGCTCCGCCAGCAAGCCGGCGAGGCGGTCCAGGAACTCGGCCCACCCGCCCCGGTGCTCGTCGGCATAGCGTTCTTTTTCCGCCTCGGGCCAGTCGCGCAGTTCGTGGCCGCTTTCGGTCACTCGAAGACGGGTCCGCTCGCCGCCCTCGGGCGTCAGCGTGAACTCCACGAGCATGGAGTTACCGGCTACCGGCTCCTCCCCGCCAGGATGGTTCCAGCGGAATGAGAAGCGATTCGGTGGATCGACCGTCTCCACGACGACCGGGCCGCCTTGGTCCCCGAACCCCATGTAGCCATGAGCGCCAGGTTCCACGACCAGTTCCACTCGGTCGGCGAACCACTGGCTCATCTGGTCGGGCTCGGTAACGGTGCGCCACACCACCTCCGCCGGTGCCTCGATCAGAATCTCCCGCTCAATCACCAGGTCTGCCATCAGTATCCGATCCCTCTCTGAGCGCGTCGCCGGCTTTCGCCGGTCGGGGGTGCCGCCACGTGGGCGACGTAGATCGAATGTCGATCATCGCTCGTTCCCACCCTCGAACTGCAACCCATAGTAGCACGTCAGAGGCCAATGTGCAACTTTAGATTGCATATCTGGGCGGGACCTGCTACCATTGGTTGCACATCGAGGGAAGGAAGACAAGTGACGAGCTTTTCGTACACGACCTACATCCACGCCACGCCCGAGCGGGTGTGGCAGGGCCTCACCGACCCCGCACTCACGAAGCGTTACTGGCGGCACCAAAGGGCTGGTGCGAAGACATTTCGTTCGGACTGGAAGAAGGGCTCGACCTGGGCCCTGGCGCATGCGGAGGTCGGGCTCGTCGTGAGCGACCCCGAACAGGTGATCCTCGAATCGGATCCCTCCCGTCGGCTGGCCTACACCTGGCACACGTTCACGCCCGAGTGGGCCGCCCAGGTCGGCATGGACGAAGCCACGGCTGACGCCTGGCGGGCTGAGCCCCGCTCCGACGTCGCTTTCGACATCGAGGACACCGGGCACGGTGTGGTCAAGCTCACGGTCGTGCACGACGGCTTCGAGCCCGGTAGCGGTGTCCTCCAGGGCATCTCGAACGGCTGGCCTGCCGTGCTGGCCGGCCTGAAAACCCTCCTTGAAACCGGATCGGCCCTGCCTTGACAGAGGAACCAAGGCAAATCGTCCACTTGGAGATCAAGCAACAAACCAAAATCAAAGGAGAAGAAGCCATGAACGACTACACCACCTCTTTCGTAGCCGACCAAAGCCCCGAGGAAGTCTTCAAGAGCATCAACGACGTGCGAGGCTGGTGGGGTGAAGACGTCAAAGGAAACAACGACAAAGTCGGAGACGAGTTCACATATCGTGTCCAGGACATCCACTATTCCAAGCTCAGAGTCATCGAGCTCGTTCCGGACGAGAAGGTCACGTGGCTCGTCTTGGACAACCGCATGAAATTCGTCGAGGATCAAACCGAGTGGGTGGGCACAAAGATCAGCTTCGAGATCGTCAGTAGAGGTGACGAGACGGAGGTCCGCTTCGCTCACCTGGGGTTGGATCCCGAGTACGAGTGCTTCGATGTTTGCTCCAACGCCTGGGGCTCGCTGATGCACGGCAGCTTGACAAAGTTGATCACCACTGGCATGGGGACGCCCTACAAATAGGGGGGACCGGATAACAACGCCTGCCCGGGGCAATCACTCTGATCACCATCCGCATCAGCCTGTCGGAGAAGAGTGGACCTCCCGACGTCGGACTCAGTAGCCGACGGTCCGGTGCTCGCTGAGCCGGCCGTCGGCTACTGAGGAGCCCGGGCTCCAGCAGAGGTGGACGATGATCGTGAGCCGGGCCCTGCAGCGTTGGCATCGTGTACCGGTCTCTACGCGCATGTGACCTCCCGGTGGTGACGCAGTCCCCTCGACACGCGAAACGTGTCTTGGGCCGGCTGCGGAACACGTAACCGCAATTCCCGGTCGGAACGTGGATCAAAGTTTCGCGCCTCGGCTGTGCCCCTTGCGATCACTCAGGAGTCGGTCGTGAACGCCCTCTATCGACGTCCGAGAGCGATCCCGAATGGCCTGGGTTACGGCGAGCCTTCGACTACCCGCGCAGATCCGGCACTACCGCCCGGCCTGAGACCGTCGTGCGGCGCTCCGGGAACGGTTGATCCCGGTCGACGCCAGGGTGCCCGAAGGTGGCCCCTTTCGATGCCCTGTACCCGGCGCTATCGTGCGTGGCGTGTCGACACCGCGTGGACGTGTGACCGGTGGAGATGAGAGGCGGCTAGTGGGTTGGCCGGCCATCGCCAGGGACATTGGATTCATAGCCCTGATGTTCTGGCCTCTAGCCTTGACGTGGGGCTTCCCATTTGGTCCTGGACCCGGCGTCCTCGCGTGGTTGTTGGGTGGTGCCGCCGAGGTCTTGTGGCTGGTAGTCCTCGCTGTCGTTTACGTGCGGTACCGAGGACGTCGTTTCGCGCCCATAGCTCGTTCTACACCCCCTGCTGAATAGCGCAGAGGCCGGAGTCGGATGGTGTTCGATCCCTTGGTACGGGGGCGTGACGGCACCAGGCATTCGAGACCGCCGGCATGATGCGCCAACGGCAAAGACGCGCCACGGTCCCTCTGGCCCAGGAGCGAGTGGTCGCCGAGGTCTTCCAAGGTGACACCCGAGCCGGTGACGAGGTCGGCCACTGTTCGTGAAACGAGTATCTCGCCAGGTTGCGCCAGAGCTTGTATCCGCGCCGCGAGATGAACGGCAATACCAGCGAGATCGACGCCAATCACCTCGCACTCTCCGCTATGTATCCCGGCATGCGCAAGTCCAGAAACACAGCGAAGTCGAGCCGGACGTTTCTCAAGCGTCCCTGGTCGCCATTCTCCACGCGCCCAAGACCGTCCACACCACCAGCCAGGCCGCGATCACTGCGACCGCGATGGCAGTCGGCTCCGGCACCAGGTACGACGAGTCTCGAAGCCCAGCGGGTCCGTTCAGGATCCCGTAGTTGATCCCGATCCCGGCCGGTTCGAAATGCGCCACAGCCAGTTCGATGACCAGGAGTCGTTGAAGGTTGATCAGGTGGGGAAGCTGAATCTTGGTCGACAATAGGAACGGTCGGAAGATGATCTGGTACACGATCATCAGGATGATCGGAACCATTCGCTGTCCCATGAGAGAGGCGAACCCGAGACCGAAGACGTAGGCGATGGCCATCTCGAGCTCGAGCCACAGTCCCGCCCTGATCATCACGCCATAGGGCGGCGAGTTATAAGTCACGGCGTAGGTCGGATAGTTCTGCTCGGCCTGTCGCTCGGCCAGCGCCCTGGACAGCGGGGTGTTTGGCTCAGGTT
>JARLGQ010000333.1 GCA_031292675.1 Acidimicrobiales bacterium | reverse complement strand
GGTCGATCCCAACATCGCGCTGAGCCTTCCACCGAGATCCAACGAGACCATGCCCCGGGCGTCGACCGCCACCTCCTGCACGCGTCCGGCGATCGTCGCCGGAAGGGCGGATGCCACCACCAACGCCGGGCGCGCCGCGCTGGGGAGGGCGGTGCCGGGGCGGCCCGGGGTCACCGGCGCCGCCAGGGTGAGACCGGGCGCGGCGCCGCCCTGCCAGGTGAGCACGCGTCCGGTCGCATCGACCGTTGCCACACCCCCTCCGGGTCGGGCCACGGACGCCAACGGCACACGCTCGGTCACGATGATCGTCACGCTGTCGGGCCAGTGCCGGACGACCTCGGCGTGAGCCACCCAGGGCAGGCGCTCGACGCGCCGTGCCGCGCTCTTCGGGTCCACGTCGATGAGCGGCGGGTGGTCGACGAGGCCGGCCGCCTGCAGCACGGCTTCGGTGCCGGTGTGCTGCGCGCCCACCACCGTGGCGTGACGGAGGGCGAGGAGAGGAGTGTGGAGCGCGAGCAGCACCGCGCACAGCGCCACCAGGACCGCGACCCCGCCCACCACCCACCGCAGCCGACGACGACTCTGGTCCCGAAGGACCGCCACCCGTCGCTGCCACACCCGGGGATGGACCACGGGTTCCCGCTCCGAGTCGGTGCCGGGAGACGGGCCCGGACCTGCCGGGCCCCCCTCACGCCCTGTCCCGGGAGGCTCGCCGACCGGCCCGCCCACAGGCCCAGGGCCGCTCGTCAGTTCCCCGCCTCCCGGGCCCTCGAACAGAGGATCCCGAGCGGGAGGCCCTTCGGCCGAAGGCCCTGCGTACAATCCGACGCCCCGCGATCCGGGGCCCTGAGTCTCGGTCATGACCCTGTACCTCCAGTAGAGGTTGAGGTTGAGGTTGAAGGTTTGGCGGGGACGACCTGGGCCGGTCCCGCACCGGGTTGCACCGTCGGCGCGGGACCGGGGAACCCGACCATGCGGACCTCGGGCTCCAGGGTCACGCCGGTCCGGGCCGCCACCTCGGACCGGACGTGCTCCACGAGCCGCCACACGTCGTCGGCGAGACCGCCCTTGTCGGCCTGGATGAAATTGGCGTGCTTGGTCGACACCTGCGCCGTCCCCATGCGCAGTCCCTTGAGCCCTGCCGACTCCACCAGTCGGCCCGCGGAGTCGCCCGGGGGGTTCACGAACACCGAGCCCGCGTTGGATCCCCCGGGTTGGTTGGCACGACGCCAGGCCACGATGTCGGCCACGGTCTTCTCGGCTCGGGCGCGCTCCCCCGCCTGCAGCGAGAACTCGGCCCAGACCACAACCTCTCCCGCTCCCAACGACGAGGTGCGGTATCCGAGGGCGAGTCGTCCGGGGCCTGCCTCGACCCCTTGCCCGGTGCCCAGGTCCACGAGGCGGAAGCGAGACAGCACCGCGGCGACGTCCGAGCCGTGGCCACCGGCGTTCATCCGCAGGGCACCGCCCACCGATCCGGGGATCCCGACCCCCCATTCCAGGCCGTGCAGGCCGGCCGCGGCGGACCGGCGGGCGACGACGGGAAGCTTCTGCGCCCCCCCGGCACGCACCACCGTCCCGGCGATCTCGTCCCAGGCGAAGCCGGCGCCCAGCCGGACGACGATGCCGGGGAACCCGGCGTCGGCGACGAGGAGATTCGACCCTTCCCCCAGCACCAGGAGCGGGATCGGGACTCTCGCCGATTCCAGCGCGTCGTGCACGGCCGAGAGATCGTCCTCGTGGTCCGCCTCCACCAGCACCCCGGCACGCCCCCCGACGCGGTAGGTGGTGCGGGATCCCAACGGCGCGTGCCTCGTGGCGCGCGGGCCGAGCTGCGCGGCGACGGCGTCGAGCAGCGCCCCGGGGGGCCCGGAGGCTTCGCCGGTGGCGCTCACCACGGAGTGGCCACCTGGAGCTCGTCGGGAAGGGCGGTCAGGTCACCGGCGCCCAGTGTCAGACACAGGTCCCCCGGGGTGAGCAGATTCGCCACGTGGGAGCGAAGCTCCTCGCGTCCGGGCACGTAGGTGACGTCGAGCGCCGGGTGGGCGCGGCGCACGGCATCGGCCACGATCCTGCCCGTCACCCCCGGCCGCGGTGTCTCGCCGGCGGGGAAGACGTCGGTGACGACCACCACGTCGGCTCCGGTGAACGAGTCGGCGAACTGCGTGCCCAGGGCCGCGATCCGGCTGTAGCGGTGCGGTTGGAAGACCACGACGAGACGGCGGGGGGCCGTGTCCCGGGCCGCCTCGATCACGGCGGCCACCTCGGTGGGCAGGTGCGCGTAGTCGTCCACGAAGCGCACCCCGTTCACTTCCCCGCGCGACTCGAACCGGCGGGCCACTCCGGCGAAGCGGGCCAGGGCGCGCTGTGCGGCGCCGAAGGACGCGCCCACCCGCAACGACGCCGCCACCGCAACCGCGGCGTTGCGGGCGATGTTGGCCCCGGTCACCGGCAGCGCCACCCGCCCGAGCATCTCTCCCCGGGCGCGCAGCGCGAAGGACACACCGTCGCCCGTCTCGAGGTCCTCGATTCGGTACGTGGCCCCCGGGGAGCTCCCGACCAGATCGGCGCCGTGATCCGCACCCAGGCGCGCCGCCACCGGGTCGTCGGCCCCCACCACCGCGCCCGCCCCCGCTGTCAGGAAGCGGTCGAACGCCTCGACGACGTGGTCGAAGTCGCCGTAGTAGTCGAGGTGATCCGGCTCGATGTTGGTCACCACCGCGATCTCGGGATCGAGCTCCAAGAACGTGCCGTCGCTCTCGTCGGCCTCGACGACGATCCACTCTCCGGTGTCCCACACCGCGTTGGTGCCGATCTCGTTGACGTCCCCCCCGATGAGAAAACTGGGCCGCAGCCCGGCCTCGATCAGGATCAGGGCCAACATGGAAGTGGTGGTGGTCTTGCCGTGGGTTCCCGACACGGCGACACAGCGTCGGCACGCCGCGATGCCAGCCAGCGCCCGAGCCCGGCTCAGCACCACCAGACCCCGGCGTCGGGCCTCTCTGACCTCGGGGTTGCCTTCGGGGACGGCCGTGGAGACCGCCACCACCTCGGCGTCGGCCACGTTGGCGGCGTCGTGGCCCACAACCACCCTCACCCCTCCCGCCGCCAGTCGTTCGAGGGTCGGCGAGCTCTTCAGGTCGCTGCCCGTCACGACATGGCCCATGGCCGAGAGCACCGAGGCGATGGCGCTCATGCCGGCGCCACCGGCCCCCACGACGTGTACCCGTCGCGGCCGGGAAGGGTCGAGGGGGGTGCGACCCGCGGCCGCCTCGTCGGCTCCCGGCGCAGCGGCGGGGCGGTGATCAGACGGCATGGGCCGCCTGGGCTCCGGGGCGGGGCGGGCGGGCATGGGCCCGGGCCAGCGCCGCCACCGC
>JARLGQ010000332.1 GCA_031292675.1 Acidimicrobiales bacterium | reverse complement strand
GCGGTGGCGGGAGGTCCACCGGGCAGCGCTCGACGGGCGCCGGCAGGGAGACGGTGCTACGCGTGGGGGAAGCGATGGCGTCGGCAGGCACCGGCACACGGTAGCGGGCGCCCTCGTGGGCTCGGACAGGAGGCAGGCAGTGGCGTGGGACTTCGAGACCGAACCTGAGTACGAGGCCAAGCTGGCCTGGGCGCGCACCTTCGTGGACGAGGAGGTCCTACCCCTCGAGACCCTCGACCTCGACGGCGAGGACCTCCTGAAGGCGATCCGCCCCCTGCAGGAGGAGGTGAAGGGCGAGGGCCTGTGGGCCGCCCACCTGCCACCCGAGCTGGGGGGGATGGGATTCGGCCAGGTCCGGTTGGGTCTGCTGCACGAGGTGCTGGGACGCTGTTTCCTGGCACCGGTCGTCTTCGGCAACAACGCACCGGACTCGGGCAACGCCGAGCTTCTGGCGGTGGGGATCGAGGCCAACGGGCGCGACGAGCAGCGCACGCGGTGGCTCGAGCCCCTGTTGGAGGGCAAGCTCCGCAGTGCGTTCTCCATGACCGAGCCCGGCGCGGGCGCGGACCCGACCCTTATCGCCACCACGGCGGTGCGCGACGGCGAGGAGTGGGTGATCAACGGTCACAAGTGGTTCACCTCCAACGGGTCGGTGGCCGACTTCCTCATCGTGATGTGCGTCACCAACCCCGACGTCCACCCCTACGCGGGATGCTCGATGGTCCTCGTCCCGGCGGACACCCCCGGGGTCGACATCGTGCGCGACGTTCCCACCATGGAGCACCCCTTCCCCCATTTCGGGAAGTTCGGGGGCCACTCCGAGATCGTCTACCGCGACGTGCGCGTTCCGGTCGAGAACCTGGTCGGCAACGAGGGTGACGGCTTCCGTCTGGCCCAGATGCGGTTGGGGCCGGGTCGCATCCACCACTGCATGCGCTGGCTGGGCCAGTCCCAGCGCGCCTTCGACATGCTGTGCGAGCGGGCGGTGTCGCGTTATCTCCACGGGTCGCTGCTGGCCGACAAGCAGATGGTGCAGAGCTGGGTGGCCGACTCCATGGCCGAGATGGCCGCGGCGCGGCTCATGACGCTGCACGCGGCGTGGAAGATGGACCGCGAGGGCGCACCGGCGGCGCGCGTGGAGATCGCCATGATCAAGTACTACGGGGCCGGAGTGCTCTACAACGTGATCGACCGCGCCATCCAGGCCCACGGATCGCTGGGCTTCTCGACCGACCTCCCCCTCGAGCACATGTACCGTACCGCGCGCGCGGCACGCATTTACGACGGGCCCGACGAGGTCCACAAGGTCACCGTGGCCCGGCAGGTGCTCAAGCGCTACGCGCCGGCCGAGGTGCCCACCGAGCACGTGCCCACGCGGCGCGAGGCGGCCCAGAAGAAATTCGCCGACCTCCTGGCCGAGGTGAGCGCCAACGACTGAGGGCACTGCTGTCCGCCCGACCGCCCGACCGCCCGACCGCCCGACCGCCCCGGCTCCGGGGACGGGGCGCGAACCCGTACTTGACGTTCGCCGACGCCGTCTGACCAAATCAATCGATGACCACCCGCCCGCCCTTGTCGAGGCGCGCCCCGACGGCACCGGAGCCCGTGTGCGGGTGACGATCTGCGGCGCTCGGGGGTCGACTCCCGCCTCGGGGCCCGGCCACGTCCGCTACGGGGGCCACACCTCGTGCGTGGCGCTGGCCCACGACGGCGAGCGGCCCAGCCTCGTGCTCGACGCCGGCACCGGCATCCGCGGCGTGACCGCGCTCCTGGGCGGGCATCCCTTCGCGGGCGCCATCGTGCTCGGGCACCTCCACTGGGACCACACCCAGGGACTGCCCTTCTTCGCCGCCGCCGACCGTCCCGACGCCCGGACCGACCTCTACATGCCGGCCCAGGGGGACGCCGAGGCGATCCTGGGCCAGGTCATGTCGCCCCCGCACTTCCCGATCACGCCCGCCGAGCTGCGCGGGGCGTGGCGGTTCTCCGGGCTCGAGCCGGGCGCCGAACACGACATCGAGGGCTTCACGGTCCTGGCCCTGGAGATCCCGCACAAGGGGGGACGCACCTTCGGCTTCCGCGTCTCGGACGCCACGGCCTCGATGGCGTACCTCTCGGACCACTGCCCCACCGCGCTCGGGCCCGGGCCCGACGGGCTCGGCGAGTACCACGAGGCGGCCCTCGCCCTGGCCCGGGACTGCGACCTCCTCGTCCACGACGCGCAGTACCTCGACGAGGAGCTCGAGGGGAGGGCCAGCTTCGGACACGCCGCGGCCGGCTACGCCGTGCGCCTGGCGGGGCGCGCCCATGCCGCGCAGGTCCTGCTGTACCACCACGACCCGCCGCGCACCGACGACGAGATCGATGCCGTGGTGGCGTCCTACGCCGGGGGGCCGGTCCCCGTGGTCGGGGCCGCGGAGGGCATGGTCATCGACCTCCCGAGTGCTCCGGCACCCTGAACCGGTGAGGGCCGGACCTCGAGCCCACTGGCCTACAGTGCGGGGCCATGGCCGTGCGCGTCGTGCTGGCGGAGGACAATTACCTCGTACGTGAGGGCGTGCGCACCCTCGTCGAGACCGAGCCCGACCTCGAGGTGGTCGGGGTGTGCGAGGACTACGACACCCTGCTCGCCGCGGTCGAATCGCAGGAACCCGACGTGGTGGTGACCGACATCCGGATGCCGCCCACGGGGACCGACGAGGGGATCCGGGCCGCCGAGGTGCTGCGCGGACGCCACCCCGACATCGGCGTGGTGGTCCTGAGCCAGTACTCCGAGCCGGCCTACGCGCTGGCCTTCCTCGACGGGGGGTCCAAGGGCCGCGCCTATCTCCTCAAAGAGCGCGTGTCCGACATCGGCCAGCTGGCCGGAGCCATCCGCGAGGTGGCGAGCGGAGGCTCGGTGATCGATCCCGAGGTGGTCGACGCCTTGGTGGCGGCGAGGGCCAAGTCCGCCGACTCCCCGCTGCACCGCCTCACGGCGCGCGAGGGGGAGATCCTGTCGGAGATGGCCCAGGGGAAGAACAACGCGGCCGTGGCCGCATCCCTCGTGCTGTCGGAGCGGGCCGTGGAGAAGCACATCAATTCGATCTTCTCGAAACTGGCGCTGTCGCAGGAGCCCGATGTCCACCGCCGCGTGAAGGCGGTGCTTCTCTTCCTGTCGGCCCAGGAGGACTGAACTCCGGCGGTGGTGCTGGCACCCCCCGGCCGTGGGTGCTGTCAGCCTGTGCCCCCGAGCGGCGGGCTGCCAGGATAGGAAACGTGGCTGGCCCGGGAACCACGGTCCTGATCGTCGACGATCAGATGCCCTTCCGCATGGCGGCACGGTCGGTGGTCGGGGCCACCCCCGGATTCGAGGTCGTGGGCGAGGCGAAGTCGGGCGAGGCGGCCATCGAGCAGGTGACGGCTCTGTCGCCCCAGCTCGTGCTCATGGACATCAACATGGACGGGATGTCGGGGATCGAGGCCACCCGGCGGATCACCGACGCCCATCCCGGGACGAAGGTCATCCTCCTCTCGACCTACGACGCCGACGACCTGCCCGCCGACGCCCGCACGTGCGGCGCCGTGGGGTACGTCCACAAGGAGCAGTTCGGCCCCGACGTCCTCGTCCGCGTCTGGGAGGACGACGCGGGCCCCGCCGAGCGCTGAGGTCGACCGTCCAGGGGGCACGCCGACGCGTCACGAGCCGACGGGGATGCTCCCCGCCACCGTGGTCCCCGCGCCGGGGGCGGAGGTCACGCTGAAGGTTCCGCCGATGGCGCCGACACGGTCGCTCATGTTCACGAAGCCCGCACCACTGGCGAGAGTGCCCGCGGCGTCGAACCCGGCGCCGGTGTCGCGCACCTCGAACAAGAGGTTGGCGCCCTCCTGCCACACGCGGACGAAGGCGGCGGCCCCGTCGCCGGCGTGCTTGCCCGCGTTCTGCAACGCCTCCATGCAGCAGAAGTAGACCGCCGCCTCCCTCTCGGGGGAGTAGCGGTCCAGGCCCTCGGCGTCGACCTCGGTGGGCAAGGCGGCGCGCCCCGCCGCGGAACGCAACGCCTCGGCGACGCCCCGGTCGATCAACAGCGGGGGGTAGATGCCGTGCGCCAGGGCCCGCAGCTCCTGGACCGCCTCCTGCACCGCTCCGCCCAGCTGGTCGAGGATCTTGCCCGAGGCCTCGGGATCGCGCTCGGCCAGCTGGCGGGCCAGGCGGACGTTCACCGCCAACGCCACGAGGTGCTGCTGGGCCCCGTCATGGAGATTGCGCTCGATCTGGCGGCGGGCCGCGTCGGCCGCGGCCACGATGCGCGCCCGGGAGGCCCGGAGCTCGTCGGCCTGGCGCCGGACCTCGTCGAGGGACTCCTGGAGCGCGGAGTCGAGCTCCACGTTGTGCAGCGCCAACGCGACCTGGCGCGCCAGCTCGGCGAGCATGGTGTCGTCGTCGCTCGTGAAGGGCTCGCTGTCGGGTGGCCGCACGGCCACGATGAGGCCGAGCACCTGGCCCGAGTGCGTCGTGGGCGCCACCCGGACCACGGAGTCCTCCCGGTCGCGCAGCAGGCTCGGCAGCCAGATCTCGACCCACGCCGTGCCCGTCACACCGGCTCGGGCCACCACCGTGGTCTCCTCGTCGTTGAGCGTCAGGCGCTCGACGGGAACATCGGGCACCGACACGGTCCGCTCCAGACGGCCTCCCGAGCCGGTCCACACCTCGGCGGCCGACAGCCCGAGCGTCTTGCGCAGCGACTCGGCCACCTGCAAGAGCAGCTCGTCCATGGGGATGGCGCGCGACAGTCGGCTCCCGAAGGTGCGCAACACGGCGTCGGGTGCCTCGCGCTCGCCGTAGACGATGCGGTTGGCGTACTGGGTGAGCCGCTGGCGGGCCGGTCCGTAGAGCAACGCGGCCACCGCCGCGGCCGCCATCGACAACGCCAGCAGCGAACGCTGGTCGTGGGTGGGGGTGTGGCCCAGGCCGACCACGATCACCAGGTACACCACCACGACGATGCCGGTGAGCCCCGCCAACGAGACGGTGTGGGCGAGGATGCGGTCGATGCGCCCGGCGAGCCGGCGCGAGCTGCCCATGGCCAGCGCCACCGCCAGCGGGAGGCTCGAGACCATCACCACCAGCCACGGACGGGTCGGCCAACCCCACAACACCCGCAGGGCGAGAGCCAACACCAGCATCTCGCCGCCCACCGCCACGGCCCACCCGAACCACTGCATGCGCTGACGCTCCACGCCTCGCGAGCGGGCGTAGCGACGCTGGGACCCGATGACGCCGATCGACCCGAACACGACGCTCTCGACCGCCACCGGCCACAGCGGCAGGGCGGGACGCCGCGTCCACATCGCCACCCCCACCGCCGCACCCACGACGTATCCACCGGCGATGGCGGCCCGGCTGAGACGGCAGCTGCCGTCGGGCAGGCCCAGCAGCAGGTGCATGGCCGCCACCGGCAGCAGCGCCACGGCGACCGGCACCGCCAGCCGCGCCACCGACAGCACGGTGGCGTTGACGGCGGTGCCATGGGCGTGGGCATGGAGCACCCCCGCTATGAGGGCGGCGATCGCCCCCAGCGCGTTGCGGGGGTGCGGGAGCGCCCCGTGGCGCTCGAAGGGACGCCGGATCACCGCCAACGCCCCCGCCAGCGCGAAGGCG
>JARLGQ010000331.1 GCA_031292675.1 Acidimicrobiales bacterium | reverse complement strand
TCGGAGGCGCATCAGAGGCCTACGAAGTGCTCCTACGGCGCTGCCGGGCCACCGGGGAGCACCCCTACTAGAACTCTGCCCTGGTCGCTCTCGCTGTCCTGCGGGCCAGACAAGGTGACGACGACTCGGCCGACGATCTCTACCAAGAGGCTATCGGCTGTTCTTTCAACCCATGGTTGTCAGCAGACGCCATCGTTGGCCAAGCGGCAGCCGCCCGACGCCTGGGTGATCTGGCCCGGGCCAAAGGGTTGCTCGACACCGCGGCAGACCGCTACCGAGACGCAGACATTCCCTCTGGCCAGCCCCGAGTGCTCGCCGGACTGGCCTGGTGGGCGCTCGGGGCAGGTCAACCCGATGCCGCCGCCATCTTCGCCGCGGATGCCGTCGGCGCCGCTGAGACAATTGCGGACCCCGAAACCCAACTTCTCGCCGATTCCGCCCTGGCCGCCGCGAAAGCGATCGCTGATCCCACCCAGCACAACGCCGACAACTTCGTCGCACTTGCGCAGCAACGAACCCAAGGTCCGGCGCATCGCTCTCTCACCGACGAGCCAGATCTGCTCGCACTCGCAGCTCGCCTGACACCAGCCGCTATCTGAACGTCCGCTCCCCAGGGTGGCCTTTACACGGCCCGTCGGGCTACCGAAGCTCGGACCTTTGCCGGCCGGACCTCGCCATTGCGCTGGCCGGCTCACCTCAGCATCACCTCAGGGCGGCCTCAGGCCAGGAGTCCAATCTGACAGTCATGCACCAAGATCAACAACAGCCCCCCAGCCGGGGCGGCCAAACGGTCTCCGACGGGCCCGCGGTCGAGGACCACGGTCGGGTCGTCACCGCCACCATGCAGGCCGCCGCCTTCTATCGCCAAGCGCAGCAGGCCGTGGACTCGGCCCAAACGCTGATGGCGTTACGTCGCGCGGTCAACGCCGACCCGGCCTTTGGGCTCGCCGTCGCCGATCTCGACGCCTTCACACAAGCACCCCCGAGCCCCATCAGTGGCCACCAGATGAACTGGGAACGCCACCACGTCGAAGTGGTCCGCACCGCTGCCGCTGGCAACATCCGTCGCGCTGCCGACCTACTCCGTGAGCACCTCGCCAGCGTTGGCTGTGACCCTCTCGCTCGACGCATCGTCACCGACCTCCGACAGCGCATGTCACAACAAGGTGAGTCTGAGGGCCTCGGCGGCCCGGCTCCCGGTTGCCATCCCACTTGGTGACGGTGGATCCCACGACGGCTCCGTCATCGCTGACAGCAATTCCTCGGGACATTCGTCGCGAGATTCGACGAGCAAGGCCCTTCGTGATGAGCTGCCTCCATACGGCTGACCAGCACGTACCTCGACATGCATCGTGCACCCGCCCTACGCCGCATACGCAAAGGGTGATCAGCGCATTGGACGTACTGATCAGCCCGCGGGAGAGTGTGACACCGACCAAGCCGTCAAGCTGCGGCTTCGCTCGACTCGTAACCGAGAAAGTCGAAGGTTCACACATCGTTGGCGGGGGCCCGATTCCAACCTGCGACACTTGGCTGATCCTGCCGAAAAGACGCTTCCAGTCCCGAAATAGATCATGGGTCCGCCCCGATCCGCTGACTCCAGTCGCTTGGCCCTCCTTGCGTCCGTTGAACTGAAGTCTGCGCTGAAGTCGCGGAATCACATCCAACACTTGTACGACGGGTCACGTAGCGCTCTGAGCGCTTCGCGACCTTTGTGGGGAATCCACTTTAGGCCTATGACCTGGCCTTTTGTGGAGGTGAAGGGACTCGAACCCTCGGCCTCTGCGTTGCGAAAGTACGGTTCTCAGCGTTTTGACCAGGCCCTTTCCGAGGACTTTCCTGGTAGCGGCGTTTCGATCCCCTCAGGTTCCCTCACGATCCCTCGCCTTTCCGCACGATAAAGACACGTAAAGACACGCCCGAACGGAGTCGGAGCGTGTTCACGGGGTCGGTACCCAGGTCCGAGGCTCTTGTAATGCGCAGCGAATGGCGCTCGTTCCCGCTTGGCGAGGATCACGTTCCTCGGCGAGCGACAGGTCATCTTCGACCCTGAAGCGGCGGTTCCTGCAGCCGGGCAGATGACGGAACGCCGATGTTCGGTCCGCTGACGCGGCGACGAGCCCCGGTAGGTCCCGGTGTGATCGGCTCCAGCCGTACAAGGCGACCGGCAAGCTCTGGAAGCTCAGGAAGCTCAGGAAGCAAAGTCATCCAGGCACCCAGTTCTTGACCACGTCAAGCATGCTCAACACGCCGCGTCTCATGGCCGCCTTCCATTTGGTGACCGCGAGGGTGAGAAACTTGGACCCGAACCACGACCTCGCTCGCCACCAACTGGTGCGTGGCCACCCGATTCGTCGAGCTGCTCGCATGGTCCTGGTCCGATGGGACCTTGCTGCATCGGCGAGGAGCTGCTCACGGCGCTGAATGGCAAGGGTTTCGACATAAAACGGGTGCATGGCATCTCCTCGAACTGGGTCGCGGCTATTGCCCTTCGGTAAAACTCCCCCGGCCAGGCGCATCACTCGAGCGTGAGGTCGGTAGTAGGCCGTTGAGGACGTTTGCCAATATTCGTGGAGCACTCACCATTGGGTCGTGCCCGGTACCGATCTCAACGATCTGCGCTCCGATGGTGCGGGCCTGGCGACGTTGACGTTCGGCGGGTAGAGCCCTGTCGTTGCCACACAGGACGTAGGTTCGTGCCAAGTCGGGTGCCAGTCGGGTCTCGGGAACGGGACTCGTCGTCAGCGCTACCGCTTCGGGCCCGAGGTTCGCCAGGAGCCACCGTGCTTGCTCGTCATCGAGGTCGTTGGCGAGGCGGTGGCGCGCTTTTCGGATACTCAGTGTCAGTGGTGCTCTGCGACCGCCTGGGCGCAGGACGAGACCGGTTCGGGGCAGCCATCGCAGACCCGCCGGCCACTGGTCGATGGCGCTGTGTCCAGGGGAGGGAAACACGGCCGCCACCCCGACCAGGTGGGTAACGGCGTTCGGGTTCCGAGCGGCAACCATGCAGGCCACAGAACCGGCGAGGGAGTGTCCGACAAGGATGACTCGCCGCAGGCCAGCGGCGTGGATATCGGCCGCGACCGCCAGCGCGTAGTCGTCGAGGGTCAGGGATCGGAGATCGGCGGGGCGAGCGCCGCGGCCAGGGAGATCAACGGCCAGCGCCGGCAATCGGAGGTGGGCGAGGAGTGGATCCCACACCCAGGACCCGTGGTGGGCGCCGTGGATGAGCACGTAGGCTTCAGGACGGTCGGTCATGTCGGTCTGCGGCGGCAATGGCGACGTGGAGGTACCCATGTCGGTTGGGCTGTCGGCGGGCCAGGCACGACCACCGTCCGGGTAGCGGTGCGGGGGGCGGGCGCTGCTTGCCCTGGAGACGAGCCGACCTCTCACCCGTAGTGTCTCGCGTTCGGCCAGGCCTCGGCCCAACTGACCTTCTGGTGGCTGCAGATCCAAATTGGGTCGCCCCGTTCCTCGCTCCACACGCCACCAGGGGTCCGCACCGATACGGCACTGGTGATTTGACGGAAGATCGTCTTGAGGTAGGACCTTGAAAGGTCGACGGCAATGGTCGTGGAATGATCACTTGAGTCGCCAGGGCCCCACCACCAGTAATTGTTGTGCCCGCTGATCGCGTGGGGTAGTCCGTAGTGGGGCCCGTAGAGATCGACGGCTCCCGCCGCGCCGTAGTCACCGGTGAAGATCACCAAGTGAGAACGCTGCGCCGGTGGCAGAGTGGCGGCCACATCTGCGATCTGACGGACGAACATGGGCCACCCGACGGTGGCGCTCAGGTCCTTGTTGATCTGGCCTTCCCACGGTCCCTTGGCCAGTGCGGTGACCGGCAGCACCGGCAAGGTAAGCGGAATCACCACGGCCCCACCGATGACAATCCAAGCCACCATGCGCATCCTCCCGCTGGGGCGTCCCCTTGCAGCGAGGCGCTGATCGGCCCATAACCCGCCGGCGGCGAACAGCACGAAGTACATGCCCGCCAGGTAGTAGGGCTTGGCACCGGTCAACGTGTAGAGCACGACCAGGGTGAGATAGGCGATGCCCAGCGGTCGGGCAAAGTCGTGGCGTAGCAGCAGGCGCAGTCCACCCACCCACATGAGAATGAGGACGGGCCCCATGATCAGCAGCTGGTCCGGGATGAAGCTGATGGAGGCGCCGAGCGTCGAGTTCTCCTGTTGGAGGCTGTGCATCATGGAAAAGGCGGCCCAATCGTGCTGGGCGTTCCACACCAGATTGGGTGACCAGATCGCCAGGGCCAAGCCCGCACCGGCCCAGGGCCACGGACCCAGCATGGTTCGACCGCGACCCGAAGCGAGGAGGCCGACGGCGAGGCCGACGAAGAGGAAGGCCACGTTGTACTTGTTGAGGAGCCCGATCCCGGCAACCGCCCCGATAGCGAGCCACCATCGAGGTTCCCCGGTGCGAAGCAGCCGCAAGAGCAATAGGGTGATCGCCGACCAGAAGAACAGGTCGAAGGCAGTGGTTGACAGGAGATGCATCGCTGCGAGCACCTCCGTCGAAGTGGCGGCGGCCAGCGCCGCCAGCGCTTGTGCCCGACGGCCGCCTCCGAGCTCGCGTGCCATCAAGCCCGTGAACACGACGGCGGCCCCACCGGCCAACGCGGGGAAGACCCGAAGCCCGACAAGCGACGATCCGAACATTGCGGTCGCCAGTCGAGCCACGGCCGGCGTGAATGGTGGTTGGTCGACATAGCCCCAGGCGAGGTGGCGGGCGCAGGCCAGGAAATACAGCTCGTCGCGGTGGTATCCGTAGCGACCAGCGACCGCCAGCTCGAGGGCAACGAGCCCGGCGGCGAGGCCGAGCACCGGGCCGAGATACAACCTCGGTAGACTCGAGCCGACGGCCGTCGGACGCCGCTCGGTCGTTATCGGGCTGATGGTCGTCGTCATGAGCTCGGCCCGATCAGCGCGCAGCACACGAACTGGATGACAGTGCGCCGTGCCCGCTCGTCGTCGTAGAGGGCAGCGTCGCGGTCCTCGCGACGATGCCAGGCGAACCAAACGATCGTCTCGGTCACGATACGCGCCGCTACCGTCGCGTCGAGCATGGTGCGCAGGTGTCCGCTGGCCGCCCGCTGCTCGAGGTACTTGGTCAGTTGGGCGAGGTGGCCACGCCGTCCCCGCTGGTAATAGAGCGCCTCGAGATCGGGCAGGTCGACGGCGCAGCGTTCGATCACGGCCAGCACCGGCCACATCCGCTCGATCATGTCGTAACGCTCCTCGATGATGGCCGTGAGTTCGGCCTGGACGTCGCCGGGGTCGGCCTGATCGAGGGCGGCTCGGAGCCGAGGTGTTGCCGCCGCCTTGCGTAGCCCCTGGCCGATCAGTTCCAACGTCTCAGCAAAGGCCGGGGTGACGAGAGGCAGGGACGGGACGCCGTCGGCGAACTGCCCGAAGGCATGCGCGAACACCAGGTGGAATAGGGCTTCCTTGCTCTCCACGTAGCTGTACACAGCGCCCGACGACAAACCCGCCTGGGTCGCCACGTCGGCCATGTGCGTGCGGCGGTAGCCGAGGCGCCCGAACACCCGGGTTGCGGCCTGGGCCACCTCGGTCAATCGTTCTGGCGGCGTGGTTCGGGGCATGCCCCATTTTTATACTGACTGAGTCAGTCAGTCAACCCCAAGTGAAAAAGGGGGCACTGATCCCGCCCGCCGTGGGTAATCGGCTAGGTGAGCCAATGGCCCGCGCTCGGAGACAAAGGAGATCACCTCCTTCTCGAACTCTCCGGAGGCTCGGAGCCACCAGCGACGCCGTTCCTCCTGTGCCGCCGTTTGCAGTCCATGTACGAGGGCGAAGTAAACAACATCAAGGCACGCTTAGATGACGAGGGCGGCATTGAGAACGTGGCCTCTCAGAAACCCATTCTGATCATTGCTAGAGCGCGCGTTGTGCATCGGCGGTTCCGCCGAGTCGTACCGCCTCTCCGGGAACGAAGCAGCGTTGGGAGGTGGACGCCGTTGGCTGCAGAATGCTCATCGGCGCCCTGTGTGGCGAGCACGACTGTTGGCATGACGCACTCTGATTGAGCAGCATGTGCGATCAGTTATGACCTACGCGCAGCCTGGGCGCGACTCACTCCCTGCAATGGGGAGCAGGGCAGCTGTCGACCTGTACTGGATCCTGCTGGGTGCTGAAGCGCACGTCGTTCGGATCAGTGGAAGGCTCTTTGAGGCGGCGACGGCTCTCGTTGCCCGTCGTCCTCGGTGTGATCTCTATCATTCTGCGCTCGTCATCTCCGCGCCAGAAGGTCAGTTCGTGATCGAGCAGGCGCCGATACCTGATCTGCACGGCGAACGACGAGGTGTGGTAGCTGAGGGTCCAGTCGGAATGCGATGGCTCAGGCGATTCCGGGTCTTCCGCTACGAGATTCGCCGTTGGCGAGGAGGCTCTATTCCCGACATCAATCAGGCGATCGGAAACCCGGTCAGGGTCACCGACGATGTCGAGGTTGCAGAACGGATCCTCGAAACTTTGCCGTCGATACCGACGCCAGTATGGGGCCGTGACGAACTTGGCGCGGGTGAGATGTGGAACTCGAACTCGGTTGTCTCCTGGGTGCAGGCGCGCAGTGGGGCAAGCATCGAAACGATCCATCCACCGGCCAACGGTCGAGCACCCGGATGGGACGCTGGCCTTGCAGTCGCTGCACAGGGTCCGAGCTACGACGGGTCGTAAACGCAGTTCTGACCGGCCCGAAGTCACCCGGAAGCGAGCAGTGCACGGCTCATGGGAATGTGCCAAGTAGTGGCCCCGATTCACTCGTCGCGTGACCGATAAGGTCACGTAAGGTCACGTCCGAGAAGGTGATCTTCTGGGGGATCCCACTTTGGCCCTCTGAACTGGGCTTTTGGTGGAGGTGAAGGGACTCGAACCCTCGGCCTCTACATTGCGAAAGTGTGGCTCTCATTGTTTTGACCAGGCCCTTTCCGAGGAGATTGCTGGTCGCGGCATTGTGATCCCCTCAGGTTCCCTCACGATCCCTCCCCTTCCCGCACGGTAAAGACACGTAAAGACACGCTCGGACGGACTCGTCGGACCGGTCCACGAATGGAGACTCACTCCGTACTGCTGGCTCTCGCAACGTTGAGCGAACGACTCCGGTTCCCTGTTGACGACAATCACGTTCCTCGGCGAGCAACAGGACATCACCGACCCTGAAGCGGCGGTGCTTGTTGCCGGGCAGACGACGGAACGCCAATGTTGTGTCCGCCGTCAG
>JARLGQ010000330.1 GCA_031292675.1 Acidimicrobiales bacterium | reverse complement strand
GCTGGCACCTCGCTCCTGGGGATGGCGTTCTGGGTACTGGCGGCGCGCCGGTATTCCCCCGACGTCGTCGGTGGATCCTCGGCGGTCATCTCGGTGATGCTCCTGCTGGCCAACCTGGCAGTGCTCAACCTGACGAGTGCGATGGTCCGCTTCCTGCCGACGGCCGGGCACCGACGGAATGCGTTCATCATTCGCTCATATGCAACCGTGGCGTGTCTCGGCGCCCTCATCGGCGCGGCCTCCCTCCCGTTACTCCGGCACCTCACGGTGGTCCACCGATTGCTGGCGCTCGGTCCCGGCGGAGCGCTCTGGTTCGCGGTGGCTGTCGGTGTCTGGTGCCTCTTCGCACTCCAGGATGCCGTCGCCATCGCATTACGCGGTTCCCGGTGGGTGGCAGCAGAGAACAGCGCCTACGGCGTGATGAAGCTGGGTGCTCTCGTCGCCTTGGCCGCCACTGCCCCGAAGCTGGGCATCTTCGCATCCTGGACGATCCCGATGATGCTGACCATCCCTGCCATGAACGTGATCATCTTCGGTTCCCTTCTGCCCGCCCAACAGCAGATCGGGGGTCTGACCGAGACGGTGTCGCGACGACACCTCCGGGAGTTCGTCACATTCGAGTACTTCACCGGCCTCGTGGGCGTGGCGGCATCCACGGCCATCCAGCTACTGGTGTTGACGCGTTTGGGCGCGACCGATAACGCCTACTTCTATGTCGTGTGGGTGACGACGAGCGCATTCGACCTCGCCCTTTTGAACGTCGGGTCTTCTCTGGTGGCAGAGGCGGCCCGACAACCCGATCGCTTGGCGTCCCTCACTCGTGCGCTCAGCCGGCATCTCGTCAAGCTGCTGGCGCCCATCATGGCCATCCTCATCATCGGCGCACCCCTGTTCCTCCGCATCCTGGGGGCAGAGTATTCGTCCCACTCCACCGCGCTGTTGCGATTGCTCGCCCTGGCCATCGCGCCCCGGATCGTCATCACCCTGTGGATGAGCATCAACAGGGTTCACCGAAGGGTGGGACGCATTCTCGCACTCCAGGCGACCCTGGCGGCGGTGACCGTTGGGGCGTCTGCGATCGCACTCAACGTCCGTCACAGCATCACCGTCATCGGCGTGATCTATCTCATCGGCCAAACCGTGGCTGCCATCGGCGTCCTGCCGAGCCTTCTCTCACATACCCGACCTCATGCGACACATGCCGGCCGGATGGTCCCGAGGGCGGGCGGCGATCCCGTCGGGCCCCTTCCATGACGAGAGGAGCGTCCATCTGCAAAACAGGCTGGACCGTCGTCATTGTGACATCCGCTTCGATACAATGGCGACGGCCGTGGTCGGGGGGGGACTGTGGATCGTGTCGGCGAAGCGACGTGGGTAGGCATTGATGAACCCGCGACTCAATTTCGGGCTATGAAACTTCGATCGACCACATCGCTTTCCGCCACGGCGCTTGTCGTCCTGGCCGGTCTCCTGGCGATCGCCGTGCCGGTTTCCCTGGCTTTCTTCTTCCTTTCGCCCCGGCTCTCATCGGTGGGGGAGAGTCTGTACGGTTTGGCATTCTTCTTCGAGACACTGGGCGCAGTCTTGCTGATGCTCGAGGCCCGCAGGCGACGGGACATGATCTACCTGACCCGGAACGACGCCTATGACCTGGTCGCCCTCGTGACCCGGCTGGATCGTGAGTGGGGCGTCGCTCCCGACGGGGAAGAGTGGCAGGACGATCACAAGTCCCCCGAGACGAAGGACTCCGACTCGGCGCCGTCTCCCGAGGAAGCCATTCCCTGGTTCGCGGAGACGCTGTCGCGCGGAGAGGTCCTGGAGCGCATCCGAGAGCTCGCCGATGCCCTGCAGCGCCTGGGAGTAGCCGAGAATCCCGATCGCCTTCGCAGGCGGGTCCGCGATCTCAAGCGCTCCCTCTCGAGCGAGGAATTGCTGTAATGCCACGACGCGTGCGAATCGAAGCAGACCGTGCTTTCGCCAGATCCAAGCCGGGTCGACTGAGAATGCTGGTCCGCATGCTGATCCCGCTGGTGTGCGTCCTGGTTGGCGTAGGGACGACGATCGTCGCCGTGGAGATCCAAGTACCTCCCCCTGACACGTCCGTGATCTCTGCCCACGCCGCGGCGCTCTGTCACAGCTATGAGAACCTGTTGGCCTCGCTGGACCAGAAGGATCGCAATGTGGCGCTGCAGCTCCTGAACACCAACTCGGTCATCAACCGGGAGTGCGGTCTCGTGGCGAGCCCTCAACCCGCCAGCACGAAGCGTCGGTCCTGACTGAGCGAATGGTGGGCGGGACGGGGTCGGCAACGTCCCCGTTCCGGCGGTCTTCCCGGTGTGGCGGGGCTCATTGTCGGGGGCAACAGTTTTCCCCCTCTTCGCTCAACGAGGTTATAAGACCTCTCTCCGTCAGTTCTTGGCGCGAGAACAGTGTAGGGCTGGAGTGTGCCGTGGGCGGCGGAACGACGACGCGCCGTGGGTAAGCCGTGGGTAAGTAGCCAACGCACGGAAACTTCCACGCGTGTTACGTGACGCGGAGCGGAGGCCCGACCACTCAAGGTTGCACAAATTCGTCACGGCTCGTCTTGCTTGGTCACGCAGAATGGTTGTCCGGTACTGACGGCGACGAAAACGTCACTCTTGCTATTGCCTTGAGCGGTGCACCCATGTAAAAAAGGCGCAGCCGACTGCGCTTTGTGGCTATTTACTACGTTGAGTGACTCCTGTGGCGGGTGTGACGACCACCATCAAAACGGTGCTCGTCGGGGCGATGCGCAGGGACGAGAGGGAAGGGCAAAGTGATTCCCACCGTGGCGGGGCCTGACCCGTGGACAGCCGCATATGCGGCGCTGACCGGGGATCCGACGTGGCGCGGACTGCGGTCGGTCCACGTTGACAATCTGGCCCGCCCTCAGAAGGGCGCCCGAGTTGCCTGGCGCTGACACGGGAGTCGGCCGAGGGGCTGTCGGCGTTGGCCCGTCACTCACCGGGATTCGACTGAGGTCCGTGCCGTGGGTCACCGTCTCGGCGATCCCCGCCGGCGGCGAGATCATTCCGGCACTCGTCACACAGAAGTCGGTACAGGCGGGCGACGCCCAAGCGGCGCCGGTCGCCGTGGGTGACACGAGAGACCTCTCTGCGCCAGCCGCACCGGTGGCAGGTACCCAGGCGTCCCTTCACCTTCCGGGCACCCAGGCTCGGGGGTACACGAGGAGTGCCGGAGGATCGAGGTCCGCACGTACTCCCCACGAAACCACGATCGGCAGCTTCGCCCCAGAACTCAAGTGGGTTTCAGGGTGTATCGACGACCGAAGAGGAGCGTAGGTCATGGCCTTCGAGGCATCCCCCAAGTCACCCGTCAGCGAAAGGATGACGGTGCCCCAGGAGCCGACCGTCTCGGTCGTGATCCCGGCCATGAACGAAGGGAGCAACCTCCCCCATGTCTTCGCAGAACTCCCTCCTGATCTCCACCAAGTGATCCTGGTCGACGGCCGATCGACGGACAACACGGTGTCCATCGCCCGCCAACTCCGGAAAGACGTCAAGATCGTCCACCAAACTCGGAAGGGCAAGGGAAATGCCCTGGCTTGCGGCTTTGCGGCCGCGACCGGCGACATCATTGTAATGCTCGACGCCGACGGATCGGCGAACCCCGCCGAGATCCCCCGGTTCATCGACGCCCTGCGCCGAGGTGCCGACTTTGCCAAGGGGTCCCGATTCATGAAGGGAGGCGGAAGCACCGACATCAGCCGCCTTCGCCGGATCGGGAACTACTGGTTGAACAAGCTCGTCAACATCCTCTACGGCACGTGCTATAGCGATCTCTGCTACGGCTACAACGCCTTCTGGCGAGACTGCCTCGAGGTCTTCGACCTCGACACGTCGGTATTGAGCGGACCCGGAGCAACGATGCAATGGGGAGATGGCTTCGAGGTTGAGACCCTGATCAACGTTAGGATCGCCAAGGCCGGCCTCAGCGTGGCAGAGGTCCCGAGCTTCGAGCGCGATCGGGTACACGGCACCAGCAACCTGAACGCCTTTTCGGACGGTTTCCGAGTACTACGCACCATCCACACGGAACGACAGCGGTGGAGGGCACGCTCCGCGCAGGTATCGGACAGCTATGCCACGCCGCTGGTCACTCGGGCGGAGGGGAGCCTGGCTCCCTGAGTGTTTCCGCGGCCACCTTCGAGCAGGGTGGCTCACACGGGGCGATACGGCGTGTTCTCGTCACGAGCCGAGTGCCTACCTCGTCTTCCGGGCAAAGGTAGGGCGAACCGAAAGCCGTTCGAGCTCTGGTGCCGTTCGGACAACCGATCGACCGCACCATGTGGATGGTCGGGAGCTGCGCTCATACCCTCCGCATCGGGAACCGGCGGGTACGAGAGTGACGGCAAGTCTCGTTGTTGCCGCCTCTTTCCCTTCGGCCTCAGGCGTCCGAATCGCGGCCCGGCAGTCCCCACTCCCTGAGCCGGCTTCGCCGTGGCGCGCTTCGTCTCGCTCTCGGAGGGATCCGTCGACCCACTGAGCTGCACCATCCATACGTGCCGTGCCATGCGAATACTCCTTCGCCGCATGTTCCGACGGGTCTCGCCACTGCACCACTCGCAGTAAACAACACTCACCTCATGTGGTGGTTACACAGGATGCTTGGGGCACGCCGGCGTGTCAACAGCGCCCGGCAGCCCCAACCACAGGGGTGAGAACACGCTCTGTGAGAAGTATGTCATTTACAGTGTTGGAGAGTTCGAGTCTCAGCAGGCGTGTGTGGAGCCAATGCGCGAGATATGCCGAGCGTAGGGGAGCGGAACGCAGAAGAACCGAGACAAACCCGTCTTCCGCAGCGTCAACTGGTGTCGGCGAGAACGCGTGTTGGCACTGTGGCTCAGGTGGCTGACGTGATTCTTGAGCTGATGGCAAGAGGGGACTGCCGCTCACCGACATTCTCTGCGGTGGTGCATCTCGGATCGGCCAGAGTCCGCTCCCTCCGGGACTCCGCTTCGTGGCCTGAGCCGGCCCGTTCCCGATCCAGGTGTCTCGAAGGATCCTTGCCACGTCCGAAGCCACCGAGAATCGGCGATGGCCTCGACGTCCCCTTCGTCGTGGCGACCGAGTCGTCACCTCGGAGGGCCCGACCCACCCGATCCTGACGAAGCATCTCGCCATGAACGGGACGATGTCGCACCGAGAGAAGCGATGTCCGTAGGACCGTGAGCACTCCGAGCGGCGGGTCACCCTCGGGCCGGGCGCAGACACTCGACGTGGGTGTGGGAACCGCCAGACCGTGGGGGCAGGGCCTGGCGATTCCCACGTCGCTCCGCTCCGCTCCGGATGGCACGCAGGGCAAGGCTCCCAACTTCTCAACGATGCTCCGTCACCGCTGGCGGTGCCATCCTCAAGAATGATGAGCACCCTTGTCTGTCGCCGTAACCGTCGTGACTGTCACCGTGGCAGATCGGCCGTCAATGTTCAGCGGGCGTCGCGCCGGGCAGGACGACCGGCCTGGCGCGGATTACGGTTGAAGCAGCTACAAGCAACGCCATGGAGGTTCCGGTGGCAGTCGCAGTGCAACTCGATTTCCAGGGCGCCACGCTCGAACAGTATGACGACATCAACGAGAGGATCGGGCTCCTCCCCGGGGGACCCCCCTCGCCTCAGGAACTCTTTCACTGGGTGGCGAAGACCGATGACGGCTTTCGCGTGGTCGACGTGTGGGAGTCACAGGAGGCATTCGAGACGTTCGAGCGGGACAAGCTCAGTCCGATCTATGCAGAGGTCGGCATTCCCCACCCACCTGAGATCCGGTTCCTGGAGATTCACAACTACCTGGCCGGTGGTCGCTGGAGGATGTGATCGGGCAGGCACGTCCGTCCGGCGGCCCTCAGACGATGGGCATGTCGCTGGGGGAGCGTCCTTCGAGGATGTCGTCCATGCGCGTCTCGACCATCGACCTGGAGTCATCGTGGGTCAGGATGTAGAAGGTGTCGGTACGCACCGCGTCGAGTACGCGATCGGCCACCACGCCTGGTTCGATCCCCCCCGCCACCAACTGGTGGATCGCATCCCGGAGAACGCCGGCGGCCGGGTCGTCTCCGGGCCCTGGTGCCCATTGAGGGCGGTTGCGCTCGGACTCGGCGATTCCCGTTCGGACAAAGCCAGGGCACAGGACTGACACTCCGACCGACGAGCCGGTGGACTGCAGGTCGCGGTAGAGGGTCTCTGAGATCGTGGTGACGGCGTGCTTGGTGGCGTTGTACGGCCCCAGGAACGCGGGCGACGTCAAGCCGGCCATCGACGCCGTGTTCACGACGTGGCCCTCGTCCTGTTCGACCAGAAGCGGCACGAACGTCCGGATGCCATGGACGACCCCCCACAAGTTGACGCCCAGGATCCATTTCCAGTCCGCTTCGGACACCGTCCACAGCGGCCCGCCCACGCCGACACCGGCGTTGTTGTGCACCAGGTGAACCGCCCCGAAGCGCTCGAGCGCCCGATCGCGTAGCGCCTCGACGTCGGACCCCTCGGACACGTCGGTGACGACGGCTTCCACCTCGGCACCCGACGACGTCAGTGCGTCAGCGGTCAGCTTCAGCGCGCCCTCTTCGATGTCGGCCAGCACCAGCTTCATGCCCTCGGCGGCCGCCCGTTCCGCCACCGACCGGCCGATGCCGCTGGCACCGCCCGTGATGACCGCCACCTTGCCCCGCACCGTCTTCATGCTGCCCTCCTCCCGCCCGCCCTCGCCGCGATGCTCTCACAAGGGCGGACGTCCGGGTCAACCGCACAGCGGGGACGCCGCCAGGCAAGCCATGTGCCTCGAGAAGCGAGACGCAGAGCACAACCGTCAGTCGCGGCGGCCGTTGGCGACGGCGAACACCCTGATGCTTCGCTTCAGACCCGGCAGCGGAAACGGGACCAGCTCTCGGAGGTGCCAACGGTCAGCGGGCAGGGCCGCCGCCGCATCCTCGGTGATCACCAACGTGTCGGGCTCCGCCGCCTTCACCAGGCGCGAGACCACGTTCACGAGGGGGCCGAAGTAGTCACCCTCTCTCGGCGTCACCGGGCCATATCCCACTGCCCCCCGAGCCGGGGGCAACAACGGGTCGGCCGCCGCCGCCCGGCACACCTCGGTCCCGATCCGGCAGGCCACGTCCACCGACGGGGCGGCGAAGAACACCTCGTCACCGATCATCTTGACCACCCGCCCCCCGGCCAGGACGGCGCTCGTCCAGGCGGCCGACTCGAATCGGGAAAGAGCCAGGCTGCCCTCTCTCAGGCTCAGCCCCTCGGCCCACGCCGTGGAGCCCACGAGGTCGACGAAGCCGAGGGCGACGACCTCGCTCGGCCCCGCAGGCGCTTCCTCCTCGCCCTCTGTCCCCGCGGGCACGGACCAGCCCCGGGTCACCGCCACGCGGTGGGAGGCCCGGTCGAACTGAGCCAGCAGCAGGCGCGACAACACGCCGGGGACGGAGGTGAAGGCGAGCGTGGCCGTCTCCGCCGTCTTGGCGCGCGCCACTTCGTCGGATCCCTCGCGTCCGGACCCGGGGCCCAATTCGGCGTAGAAGAGAGCCACCGCGGCCTCGGCGATGTTGGCGGCCGCTGCCCCCAGCACCCGGGTGAAGGCCAGGATGGCGTCCTCACCCATGAGGGCGGCCGCCTGTTCGAAGGCCGACATGAGTGTCCCGAGGTCCTCGGGCAGCCTGCTTTCGGCGGTCACCGGCAGTCCCATGGCCAGCAGCACCCGCTGCACCCGCTCCACCGACACATCGCACCGGGCCGCCACCTCTTCGACCGACAGCATGGCTCGGTCCGTCCCCATGACCAGGTCGCCGGCAACCGCCGGGAGGATCCCGAGGTGGTGCGCCTCCACCATCTGGTCGAGGGTCGCGCCCCGCGTGCTCAGGTACTCGAGCAGTGCCCTGCGATCCTCCGCCCGGGGCGCGTCGGGGTCGAAAAGACCCGTCTCCTCCCAGGCCTCGGGGTTCATCTGGCGATCCTGCCCCCGGCGAGCACCAGGACAAGGTCATGGTGCTCGGTGTTGCCGGTGCTGAAGGAAAGGGCGATCTTCCCAGTGGTGTCGTTTGCCGAAGACCCTCCGAAGTACCCGGCGGACCCGTCGGCAGCCCCAAGCGCACCCCGGATCCAGGGAGCGGCTCCGGGGGCGAATCGTCGGATCGTCGCCGTCATGACGGCGTTGGCCGTGGGGGAATCCGCGGCGTTGACAATGGTGTACACGACGGAGATCTCGGTCTCATCGTTTGGGTCCCCGATCACGTCGATCTTCAAGAGGCCAGCGCCACCGGTGTACGTGTCCATTCCGTGCAGGGGCCCCGAGGCATTCTCGGATCCCCCCTGTGACCAGCCCGTCTGTGGCGCCCCGAGACCGGCGAAGAAGTGTTCGATGTCAGAGAGCGCGACCCCGAGTGGGTGAGTGGCAGCGGGGGGAGGGCGAAGGGGTGCAGTCGAAGACCCAGAAGAACAAGCCGCCAGGAGCCACGAGAGCAACAGCAGGCCGACCAACCTCGTGGGCACCGCCACATCTGAACACACCGGGCGCGTCCCACGCACCCCGATGGCGACCCACTCGAAGCGCGAGCGTCAAGGGGTCGGACGCGCCACCGCAACGCCCGTCGTGCACGGTCGGGCAACAGCCCGACCGCAGACACGACGGCAACCGTGGCGGTCGGATGGAGCACACCGATACCCAACCGCTCGAATTCGGTTGTCGGAGGCACTGAGGCGTCGTCGTTCGGACGATGGGCCCGCCCTCCATGGCATCATTCCGCTCAACGTGCCGGGTTCCAGCCAGCAAGGGATGAAGCCATGGGGTTTCGGGTCATTCAGTGGGCCACAGGAGGGGTGGGGCGTGCTGCGATGGAAGGCGTGCTGGAGCACCCCGATCTCGAGCTGGCGGGCGCGTGGGTCCATAGCCCCGCCAAGGAGGGCGTCGACCTCGGCACCCTCGTCGGCCGCCAGCCCCTGGGGGTCACCGCCACCGGCGACATCGCCGCCCTGTTGGCCACCGAGGCCGACTGCGTCCTGTACAGCCCGTTCATGGCCGACCCCAACGTGGTGACCGCCATCTTGGAGTCGGGCAAGAACGTCGTCACCCCGCTCGGCTGGTTCTACCCGCCGGAGGAGGAGCGGGCCCGCATGGATGCCATCGCCAAGGGCGCCGGGGTCACACTGCACGGGACCGGCATCAATCCCGGGGGTATCACCGAGAGGTTCCCGCTCATGATCTCGGCGTTGTCAGGGTCGATCACCCACGTGCGGGCCGAGGAGTTCTCCGACATCCGCACCTACGGGGCGCCGGATGTCGTGCGCGATTGGATGCTGTTCGGCAAGACCCCGGAGGAGGCTCGCACCAGCATCATGATCGACGCACTCGGAGCCGGCTTCCGCCAGTCGATCTTCATGGTCGCCGACGAGCTGGGCTTCGATGTCGAGCCCCAGTTGCGCACCACCCATGAGATGGCGGTGGCCACCGCGCCCATCGACTCGCCCATCGGACCCATCCAGCCGGGGACCGTGGCCGCCCAACGATTCCAGTGGGAGGCCGTGGTGGGCGGCGAGCCGGTCGTCACCGCGGCGGTGAATTGGCTCATGGGCGAGGAGCATCTCGACCCCGCCTGGGACTTTGGTCGACCGGGTGAGCGCTTCGAAGTCGAGATCACCGGCGATCCCAGCTGCCTCACCACCTTCAAGAAGCTGCACCCCGAGACGGTGGCGGCGGGCCTCGTCCGCAACCCCGGGGTCGTCGCCACCGCCTTGCACTGCGTGAACGCCATTCCCTATGTGTGTCGGGCCGAGCCCGGTCTGCTCACCTACCTCGACCTGCCCTTGGTGGCGGGACGGGCCGCCCGCCGCCTGGGCCGGAGCGGGCCCGGCGTCGAGGGTCGGAGCCGGAGGTGATCCTGGACCGGTTCGGCGTCTCAGGTCGGGTGGCGATCGTCACCGGGGCCGGGCTGGGGATCGGCCGGGGGATCGCCATCGGACTGGCCGAAGCCGGGGCCGACGTGGCCGTGGCGGCCCGCACCCAATCTGACCTGGAGGAGGTGGCCCAGCACATCCGGTCCCTCGGTCGGCGGGCGTTGGTCGTGCCCACCGACGTCACCGACGCGGCCGCCTGTGAACACCTCGTGACCCGCACCGTCGAAGAGCTCGGGCGGCTCGACATTCTGGTCAACAACGCAGGAGGGGCCATGCCCCGGGCGGCCATGGACACGAGCGAAGGCTTCATGGCCCGCACCTTCGCCTTCAACGTCACGGCCCCGTTGACGCTGACCAAGCTGGCCGCCCGCCACATGGTCGACAGCGTCGGGACGGGGGCGGTGGTCAACATCTCGTCCCGCTCCGCCAGCATGACGCAAACGATGTTCGTCGCCTACGGCGCCGCCAAGGCCGCGCTCGACCGTGTGACCCGCAACATCGCACCCGAGCTGGCCCCGCGTGTGCGGGTGAACGCCATCGACGTGGGCGGGGTGGCCACCCGGTCGCTCGAAATCGTGCTCACCGACGAAGCCTTACGCCGGCAATTCGTCGACGGCACCCCCATGCGCCGCCCCGGTGAGCCCGAGGACATCGCCTGCGCGGTGTTGTATCTCGCATCGGATGCGTCGTCGTGGGTCACGGGCAAGGTGTTCGAAATCGACGGCGGTACCGAGGCGCCTTCGATCCAGGTGCCGGCGCCCATGCTGGAACCTACCCGACCCGATGGTGCCTACGATTGAGCAACCGAGCTGGTGCTGGTGTCACCTCGAACCAGCCGCAACGCTGCAGCGCGGTCCTTCACATTGAGCTTGCGGATGATGGCGGCGAGGTGAGTGCGGACGGTGACGTCGGCCACAAACAGCCGCCTGGCTATGTCGGCGGTGCCCAGGCCGTCGTTCAAGAGCTCGAGCACCTCCCACTCCTTCGGTGTCAGCCGGGCGCCACGCGGAAGTCGAGCCCGGAACCTCTGGCGCACGTCCCGGACCCGGTACTCCTGGACCAACCGCTTGACGAGTGTGCCCGACAGGGCAGCCTCGCCGGAAAGCACTTTGCGAAGCAGTTCGGGGAACCTGGTCGGGTCCTGCCCCTTCAGTAGGTAACCCGACGCGCCGGCTGAGAGTGCCGAGAAGAGATCGCCGTCCTCGGCCGAGACGGTAAGCATCACGACCGAAGTCCCCGGTTGCTCGGTTCCGATCACCTCCGCGGCGCGGATTCCGCTTCCGGGCATGCGGACGTCGAGAAGGGCAACGTCGGGACTGGTCTGGCGTGCCGCGCTGATCGCCCTGTCGGCGTCCGGAACCTCAGCGCAAACGAAGAAGCCCCCGTTCTCGAGTGCCCGGCGGACCAGGGCCCGGGTCGGCGCATGGTCATCGGCGATGAGAACGCTCGGCCCGGGCGTCACGGCCACCGTACCTCCACCATGGTTCCCTGCCCGGGCGCGGACCGAACCTCCACCGATGCCCCGATCGCCTGGGCCCGCTCCTTCATGCTGACGAGCCCGAACCGCTCGGAACTGGCTACGCGGGTGGGGTCGAATCCCACCCCGTTGTCGAAGACCTGCAGTGCGGGTGAACCGCCTGCGGCGAAGAGGACGTCGATGCGACTGGCACCCCCGTGTCGGACGGCGTTCGTGACTGCCTCTCGGACGATCCTCACGATCGACTCTCGTTGCAAGGGGTCCGTTGTGGCGGCTCCGGTACCGGTGTCGACTGCGACCCGGATGTCGACGTCGGTGCCGGAGATCGACTCTGCGGCCCGTTCGAGGTCGACCTCGAAGGGCACCGGTTCACCAGTGGCCAACGCCGCGATCGCACGACGAGCCTCCGCCAACGCCCGTTCGGCCGTCATCTGCAGCTGCTCATGCCATTCTGGCTGGGCCCGCGCTTCGGACGGCGCGTAGGTGTACGTGGTGAGAAGGGCAAGCTCCTGGGCGAGCCCGTCGTGGAGGTCGAGAGCGACGCCGCGGCGAGTCTCCTGTCGCGCCCAATCGGCGATCTTGGACCAGTACGAGCGGATCTCCGAGACGGCTCCCATCGACCAGGTGACCACGGCGGCGGCTCGGAGGAAGTCGCCGGAGCGAAGCCAGTCCGGTCCCGCCGATGGGAGCAGCGCATAGCAGATCATGGAGAATCCCCCGAAGACGCACCCTGCCGCGATCCAACCTACAAACCGGTCCGATCGGGCCCCCGCCTGTTTCGAGAGTCCGAAGAATGCGAGGAAGAAGAGCAGGGCACCGGCAAGCTGGAGAACCAACGAGAGCGACGGCGACCAGGAGATCTGTCGGGTGGGAGCGCGTCGGTTG
>JARLGQ010000329.1 GCA_031292675.1 Acidimicrobiales bacterium | reverse complement strand
TGCAGCTTGACGGGGACGACGTGGGTGCCCACCGACTTGATCGGCTCGGCCAGTTGGATCTTGCGACGGTCGACCACGGCCCCGGTGGCGGCTTGGATCGCTTCGGCCACGTCGTGGGTGGTCACCGAACCGAACAGGCGCCCTTCGGTGCCGGCGCGCGCCGTGATCTTCACGACCGCCGCGCTCAGCACGCCGGCCACGGCCTGCGCGGACTCCTTGTCCTGCGCGTCGCGCAAGGAGCGTGCCTTGCGCATGGCGGCGGCCTGTGCTTCCACGCCGCCGGTCGCGATCAGGGCGGTCCCAGTCGGGAACAGGTAGTTGCGGGCGAAGCCCTTGGCCACGTCGACGATGTCGCCCTTCTTCCCCACACCGGAGATGTCACTGCGCAACAGGACCCGCATCACCGACCACCTCCGCTCGCGCCGGCCGTCTCGAGGGCCTGCCGCGCGCGTGGTGCGGGCCGCGGCAGCAACACGAGCTCACGCGCCGTCTTGATGGCCATGGCGACCTCGTTCTGGTGCCGAGCGCAATTCCCCGTCACCCGTCGGGCGCGGATCCTGCCCCGGTCGCTCACGTACCGGCGCAGCAGCGCGACGTTCTTGTAGTCGATCCAGTCGACCTTGTCCCGGCACAAGGTGCACGGCGGGTACGTGGCGCGTCGGGCGCCTTCCGCCGCCCCGCGGCGCGTCGATGCTTCGGTGTGGCGCGCCATGGTTCAGAAGGGTTCCTCGTCGAAGCCGTAGCCGCTCCCCGCCGCCTGGGCGGCGGGTTGCCTCTCGGCACCGCCACCGCCGCGGGGCGCCGCGCCTTCACCCGGGCCGCGCCGCTCGTTCTTGGTGAACTGGGCCGTCGCCCACCGCAGGCTGGGGCCGATCTCGTCCGCCACGACCTCGACCTTGGAGCGCTTGTCGCCGTCCTGGGTCTCCCACGAGCGCTGCTCGAGCCGGCCGGTCACGATCACCCGCGACCCGCGCCCCAAGCTCTCCGAGGCGTTCTCGGCCATCTCGCGCCAGCACACGACGTCGAAGAAGGACGTGGCCTCCTCCCACTCCTGGGTCTGGCGGTTCTGCCACCGCCGGTTCACCGCCAACCCGAAGGTGGCCGTGGCCTGCCCCGTCGGGGTGAAGCGCAGTTCGGGGTCCCGGGTGATGTTCCCGACGAGCACGATGTTGTTTCCGTTGGCCATGTCTGTTCCTCCGCTGCCGGTTCAGCCCGCGTTGCGGGCGCCGTCGCCCGCGGGTGCCCTGGCCCCGGCGGGAACTCTGGTCCGGGTCCTGCCGGCGACCTTCTCCGGCACCCGGATGATCTTGTGGCGCATCACTTCGTCGGCCAGGACGAGAAAGCGGTCGAGCTCCGCCGACGCCTTGGGCTCCGCGGTGAACTCCGCCACCACGTAATACCCCTCACGCTTGTGGTTCATCTCGTAGGCGAGGGTGCGACGCCCCCACCGGTCGACGGTCCCTGTGGTGCCACCGTGGGTCCGCACCACCTCGAGCGCCTTGTCCAGGGATTCCTGGATGGCCGCCTCTTCGACCTCGGGGTCGAAGATGATCATTGTCTCGTACGGCCGCACGCGCGGCTCACCTCCCTCTGGACCCGGGCCACTCGGCGACCGGGGCTCCGCCCCCGGCGGAGCAGGGTGCAATCCGATTCATCGGGCCTGCCGGGTCATGACCCGGTCCGTGGCCAGCGGCCATGGTACCCGAAGGGTGGGTCAGGGTCCCCCGGGGCCGGGCTCGGGAGGCTGGTGGTAGGTCTCGGCGTCCGAGGGGAAGGTGCCCGAGCGCACGTCGGCGGCCCATTCCGAGATCGCCCCCACGGCCAGCGAGGCCAGGTCCGCGTAGCGGCGGACGAACTTGGGGACCGGGCCCTCGCCCAGGCCCAGAAGGTCGTGGAAGACCAGGACCTGGCCGTCGCAGCCACCCCCGGCGCCGATCCCGATGGTGGGCACGTCCACCTCGGCGGTGACCCGGGCGGCCACCACGTCGGGGACCCCCTCGAGGACGATGGCGAAGCATCCCGCCGCGGTGATCGCCTTGGCGTCGTCGACCAGGGTGTCGGCCGCGGCGGCCTGGCGGGCCTGGACCTTGTACCCGCCCATCGTGTGCACCGACTGGGGGGTGAGGCCGAGATGGCCCACGACCGGGATCTCGGTGGCGACGAGGGCCTCGATCATGGGGACCCTGGACCTGCCGCCCTCGAGCTTCACGGCCTGGGCCCCGGCCCGCACCAGGGTGGCCCCGTTGCGGATGGTGTCCTCCACCGACACGTGGTAGCTGAGCCAGGGCAGGTCGCCGATGACCAGGGCCCGGGGCTTGGCCCTCGCCACCGCGGCGACGTGATGGGCCATGACCCCCACGTCCACCTGCAGGGTGTCGGCGTGGCCGAGCACCACGTTGGCCAGCGAGTCGCCCACCAGGATCATGTCGACCCCGGCCGCATCGGCGATGCGCGCCCCGGGGGTGTCGTAGGCGGTGAGCATGACGAGGGGCTCGGCGCCGCGCGCCCGCTTGTGGGAACGCACCTGGGGGACCGTGACCTTGGGTGCCATGTGGGGCCTCCTTGCCGTCCAGCGCACGATGGCTGCCGGCGGCGTCGGGACCGGGAACTGCTACCGCCCCCAGTGTACCGTTCCGCGGTGCCGAAGAACGGGCCGCCACCAGGCGCGACGTGCGAGAGCTGTGGCGGGGTCGACGACGCCCTCGAGCCCGTGCACCGCGTCTACCTGGAGGCGGACGAGGACGGGAACCTGCGGCCGGCCCGGACCATGCCCGAGGTCGAGCGGTGGTGCCCGGTGTGCCGGGCCCAGTACCCCCACGAGCCGGCGGGGGACTGACGGCGCGTGGCCCGGTCCACCTCTGTCATCGACTACCGGGGCCATTTCGCCTTCGACGTCCCCCCCGAGGCGGTGTGGTCCTCGATCGAGCACTGCGAGCGCTTCGAGACGTGGTGGGCGTGGCTGCGGGAGTTCCGCCTCGAGGGGCCCCGCCTCGAGGCCGGGGCGGTGATGCACGGGGTGGTGTCGCCGCCGGTGCCCTACACCATGCGGATCCAGGTGGCCCTGGACCGCTGCTCCCGGCCCAACCGGATCGACGCCACGGTCCACGGGGACCTCGAGGGCCCGGCGTGCCTGGTGCTCGAGCCCGCCGGCGACGGCACCCTCGTCGAGGTGTCGTGGACCGTGGAGATGACCCAGCGCGCCATGCGCCTGGCGGCGCGTGTGGCGCATCCCCTCATGCGTTGGGGGCACGACCGGGTCGTCGAGGCGACGGTCAACGGCTACCGCCGGCACCTCGCCTCTACCGGAGGGCCCCAACCGACCGGCGATCTCCCCCCGACCTGACGGGGTGGGGGTCTTCAGCCCTCGATCACGTTGTGCACCTGCGCCGCCATGGGCTCGTTGAGCCACCCAATCCTTTCCCGCACAGGACGACGGTCGGCTCTGAGCGTCGGGACCGTACCGGGGTCCTCGGCACACGGCCAATGGGCCCGCCCTGAGCTCGAGCGAAGCGGGCCCGGTCAGGTCAGGCGGGCCACGGCCAGGCCGGCGGCGACGGTCACGAGCCCCCAGGACATGGCCCGCAGGGCCGCCTCGAGGGGAGCGAGAAGGAACCTCTCGTCGATGCGGCGCACCGACCCGTCTCCCAGGGTGAGCGTGCCCTCGATGCCGCGCACCGAACGGCGCAGCAGCCGCGCCGGGGTGCTGAGGCTGCGCTGCGCCCACGACAGGGCGAAGGCGCCCACCGCCACCAGCACGGGCGCCCACGCCAGGGTGCCCGCCTGGGCCACGTAGGCGGTGAGCACGGGGAAGGCGCCCCATGCGGCCGCGAAGCCGGCGTCGGTGTGCACGACCCCGCCGAAGAGCTCGGCGTTGTAGGCCATGACCAGCAGCGGCCCGACCACGATGAACGGGACCAGGACCGCGCCCACCATGGCCACACCCACGGCGCCGATGGCCACCGCGCCGGCCAGCGACACCACGGTGGCGGCGACCAGTGCCCGGCCGGGGATGAGCGTGCGCAGCGGGCGCCCGTGCAGCTCGTCGAGGCAGTGGGCCGCCACCCCCACGGCCAGGAAGAAGGCGAGCACGGTGCCCACCATCCGGCTGATGTCGACACGGGGTGCGAGCGACGCCCCGAGCACGACGTAGGAGAGGTGCCAGGCCGTATAGGGCGGGTGCAGCACGGTCCACCAGTCGCGCCACCCCCCGCGCCGGGCCGCGTAGAAGGCGGGGCGGGGGGGGTCAGGCACCGGCCCGGCTGCCCCACATGACGAGGCCGCCCCCGAGGCTCATGGTCCGCACCCCGACATCGTCGATCCCGGCGTCGCGCCACGCCTGGACCGTCCACGACAGCGGGAAGCGGCGGTAGTGCGCCGAGATGTTGGGCCCGAGGAAGCGGCCCACCGTGAACCACTCGCGGCCTCCGGTCAGCGCCCCGCCCACCGGCAGCACCAGCCGGGTGTACCCCCACCACCAGAACCGCCAGAAGCGACTGGAGGGGACGAGGAACTCGAGGTTGGCCACTGTCCCACCGGGCCGCACCACGCGGGCCAGTTCGCGCAGCGTCGCAGCGGGGTCCTCGACGTACCGGAGGAGGTAGGTGAAGGTGAGTGCGTCGAACGTGGCGTCGGCGAACGGCAGCTGCTCGCCTCGGCCCAGGACCACCTGGACGTGGGTGTCGGCCCCGGCGCGCGCCACGTTGGCCTTGCCCTGGCGGAGCATCGCCTCGGTGAGGTCGATCCCGACCACCTGGGCGCCGGTGCGCTCCGCCAGCTGCAGGGCCACTCCCGCCGGGCCGGTGGCCACGTCGAGGATGCGACGGGGCTGGCCGGGGACGACGTGGTCCACCATGGCGCGGCGCCAGCGGCCGTTCTGCCCGAGCGACAGCCATTCCGCCAGCCGGTCGTAGCGCCGGGGGAGGCCGGAGAACAACCGCCGGGCGAACCGGCTGTTGCGGGCGCCGGTGGAGAGCATGTCGTGGCGCACGGTGCGACAATCCCACAGAACGCCCCGTCGATGTCGGAGGAGATGGTGGTGACCGAGCGCTTCGACGTGGCGGTGGTGGGCTCGGGACCGGCCGGCAGCGTGGCCGCGCTGGTCCTCGCCCGCGCCGGCGCCCGGGTGGCGCTCGTGGACAAGGCCTCCTTCCCCCGCGACAAGGCATGTGGCGACGTGGTGGGGCCACGCGGTGTCGCCGTCCTGCGCGACCTCGGCCTGGAACCGGGACTGGGCACCGAACGGGTGGGAGACATGGTGGTGGTGGGCCCCTCGGGACGGCGCGTGCTGCTGCCGTGCTTCGAGGGGACCGGCTACCCCGGGCACGGACTGGCCGTCCCCCGGCACGGCCTCGACGCATGGCTGGCCGGGAAGGCCCTCGACGCCGGGGCCAGGGCGGTGACCGGCCGCGTCGATCAGGTCGGCGCCCGCGCCGACACTTCCGCCTTGGCGGGCCCGCTCGACGTGGCACTCCACGACGGTCGGCGCCTGCAGGCGGACGTGGTCGTCGGGGCCGACGGGGCCACCAGCCGGGTCGCCGACGCAGCCGGGCTCGTCGACCCACGGCGGGTGCTGTGGGGCTTCGCCGTCCGGGTGTACCTCGAGGAGGCCGTCGCCCTCCCCCACATCGTGTTGTGGGAACGCGAGCCCGGACGCGTCTTCCCCGGCTACGGCTGGCTGTTCCCGGGGCCCGACGGTCGCGCCAACGCGGGCCTGGGCATCGGCACCATGTCGGACCGGCGCGCCGGTGCGGGAGCGGTGCGCCGCCTGCCGGAATTCCTCGAGCACCTCCGCCGCCTCGGGCTCGTCCACGATCCCGGGGACGGTTCGGGGCCGGGACGGCTCGGGGGCTGGCTCAAGATGGGGCTGGTGGGCACCACCCCCGCCGCCGGCCCGGTGCTCCTCATCGGCGACGCGGCCGGGCTCGTGAACCCCCTGCAGGGCGAGGGCATCGCCCACGCCATGACGAGCGGGCGGCTGGCGGCCGAGGCCGTCCTGGCCGGGCCCGCTTCGGCCGCGGCGCGCTACCGCCACGGGATCGCCCGGGCCCACCTCGACTACCACCGGGTGGCCGCCGCCGCC
>JARLGQ010000040.1 GCA_031292675.1 Acidimicrobiales bacterium | reverse complement strand
TCACCATGCGCACCTCGGTGGCCAGCGGTCACCGGTCCCGGACCGAGCGCGACGGGTACCACGTGCTGCGCAAGGGCAAGCGCTACTCCGTCTTCCCCCGCAGCGCGCTGAGCGGAGTGGCGGGTCGGGGCGGGAGGCCCGACGGCCTGGTGGAGATCTGGAACGGCATGCCGTTCTTCTCGCCGTTGTGGGCCCGGTGCCCGCGCATCACCTTCCTCCACCACGTGCACGCCGAGATGTGGCAGATGACGCTGCGCCCCTGGCACGCGCGGGCCGGGGCTTTCGTCGAGCGGCGGGTGGCGCCGCCTCTGTACCGGGGCACGCGTGTCGTCACGTTGTCGGAGTCTTCGCGCCGGGAGATCGTGTCCATGCTCGGTCTCCGCAGCTCGCGGGTGAGCGTGGTCCGTCCCGGGATCGACGACCTGTTCGCGCCGGGGGGCTCGCGTTCGCCGAGTCCGCTGGTGGTCGCCGTCGGCCGACTGGTCCCGGTCAAGCGCTTCGACCTGCTCATCGACGCCCTGGCGCACGTGCGCCGCTCGGTCCCCGACCTGCGGGCCGTGATCGTGGGGGAGGGATACGAACGGGCCAGGCTCGAGGTCCGTCGCCGGGACGCCGGCGCCGAAGGATGGCTCGAGCTCCCCGGGTACAAGGAGGACAAGGAGCTCCTCGACGTCTACCGCAGCGCATGGGTGTTGGCCAGCACCTCGCAGCGCGAGGGGTGGGGCATGACGATCAGCGAGGCCGGGGCGTGTGCCACCCCGGCCGTGGTGTCGCGCATCGCGGGGCACGTCGACGCCGTCGAGGACCAGGTGAGCGGTCTGGTGGCCGACCTCGACACCGGTGACGACGGGCGTGGGGACCGGCGGCCGTGGAGTGGGTTCGCAGAGGCCCTCCGCGCCGTGTTGACCGACCGCGTACTGCGGGCGCGCCTGGGCCACGGCGCACGCGCCCGTGCCGACGAGCTGTCGTGGGACACCACCGCGTCGGGGACCTTGGACGCCCTCGTGGACGAGGCGGTCGCCGGGAAGCACCCCGTCGCCAGGGACCGGGCGGCCCGGTAGCGGTCGTGCTCGCCGTCGGGCTGACCGGGGGGATCGGCTCGGGGAAGTCGACGGTGGGGGAGCTCCTCGTGCAACGGGGGGCCGTCCTCATCGACGCCGACCGCATCGCCCGCGAGGTGGTGGTGCCCGGTGGCGCGGCCTACCAGCCGCTCGTGGACCGGTTCGGACCCGGCATCCTCGCCCCCGACGGGACCGTCGACCGCCCGTCGTTGGCGGCCATCGCCTTTGCCGACGCGGAGTCGTTGGCCGCCCTCAACGCCATCACCCATCCCGCCATCTCGGCGGTCATGGCCCAACGCCGGGCAGCGGAGGCGGGGGGGGATCGCGTCGTGGTGCTCGACATCCCCCTGCTCAAGCCCGAGCACCGCGACGTGCTGTCGCTGGACGTCGTCGTCGTCGTCGACTGCCCCGTCGAGGTCGCCGTCGACCGCCTGGTGCAGCAGCGGGGCTTCTCGCGCCAGGACGCCGAGGCCAGGGTGGCGGCCCAGGCCGGCCGGGAGGAGCGTCGCCACGGCGCCGACTTCGTGATCGACAACTCGGGGGACCGGGGCCGTCTCGTCGCCGAGGTCGACCGAGTCTGGGTGTCTTTGGCCGCCCGGCCCCACCCGACGCGCTGAGGTCCCGGCCGGGGGTGTCACACCCCCCCGGTACGATCGGACGGTGCCCCGTTTCAAGGTGGTGACCCCGCTGCGCCCCGCGGGCGACCAGCCGCGGGCCATCGAGTCCCTGAGTGCGGGGATCGCGCGCGGGGACCGCTACCAGACCCTGCTCGGGATTACCGGCAGCGGAAAGACGGCGACGATCGCCTGGACGATCGAGCAGGCCCAGCGGCCCACGTTGGTCATCGAGCCCAACAAGTCGCTGGCCGCCCAGCTCACCGCCGAGCTGAGGGAGCTCTATCCCGGCAACCGGGTCGAGTACTTCGTGTCGTACTACGACTACTACCAGCCCGAGGCCTACCTGCCCACGTCGGACACCTACATCGAGAAGGACTCGTCGATCAACGACGAGATCGACCGGCTACGCCACGCCACCACCTCGAGCCTGCTGCTGCGGCGTGACGTCATCGTGGTGGCGTCGGTGTCGTGCATCTACGGGCTCGGGTCGCCCGAGGAGTACCGACAGCGGATCATGGCGGTGCGCCCCGGCGACACGGTGAACCAGCGCGACCTCCTGCGCAAGTTGGTGGAGCTGCACTACGACCGCAACGACGCCGTGCTCACGCGGGGGCATTTCCGGGTGCGCGGCGACACCGTGGAGCTCCATCCCGTCTACGAGGAGCAGGCGGTGCGCATCGAGCTCTTCGGGGACCAGGTGGAGCGGATACGGCGGTTCGACGCGCTGACCGGCGACACCGGGGAGGACATCGACGAGCTCGTGGTGTTCTCCGCCACCCACTACGGAGCCGGTGACGAGACCATGCGGCGCGCCATCGTGTCGATCCAGACCGAGCTGGGCGAGCGCCTGGCCGAGCTGCAGTCGGCGGGGAAGCTGCTCGAGGCGCAGCGGCTTCGGTTGCGCACCGAGCACGACCTCGAGATGCTTGCCGAGGTCGGGGTGTGCAACGGCATCGAGAACTACAGCCGCCACCTCGACGGCCGGAGCGCGGGGGAGCCCTCCCACACCCTTCTCGACTTCTTCCCGCCCGACTTCCTCACGGTGATCGACGAGAGCCACGTGACGGTCCCCCAGATCCACGGGCAGTACGAGGGCGACCGCTCGCGCAAGGACACGCTGGTGGAACACGGCTTCCGCCTGCCCTCGGCGCTCGACAACCGCCCCCTCACTTTCGACGAGTTCACCGACAAGGTGGGCCAGGTGGTCTTCTTGTCCGCCACCCCCGGGAGCTACGAGCTCGACGTCTCCAGCCAGGTCGTGGACCAGGTCATCCGGCCGACGGGCCTCGTCGACCCCGAGGTCGTGGTGCAGCCCACCACCGGGCAGATCGACGACCTGATGGAGCGCATCCACAAGGCGTCGGAGGCCGGCGGGCGCTCGCTGGTCACGACCCTCACCAAGAAGATGGCGGAGGACCTCACCGACTACCTCGTCGAGCTCGGGGTGCGCGTGCGCTACCTGCATTCGGACATCGACACCATCACGCGCATCGAGCTGCTGCGCGACCTGCGCCTCGGTGAGTACGACGTCCTGGTGGGAATCAACCTCCTGCGCGAAGGGCTCGACCTCCCCGAAGTGCAGCTCGTGGCCATCCTCGACGCCGACAAGACGGGCTTCCTGCGCTCCGCGTCGTCGTTGATCCAGACCATGGGACGCGCCGCGCGCAACGTGGACGGCCTCGTGGTGCTGTACGCCGACACCATCACCGACGCCATGCGGGCCGCCATCTCCGAGACCCAGCGCCGGCGCTCCCTGCAGCAGGCGTACAACGCCGAGCACGGCATCGACCCCACCACCATCCGCAAGGCGGTGACCGACATCCTGGCCAGCATCCGGCCCGGGGGCCCGGGGACGGGGACGGGGCGGGGCAGCCGGGGGGGACGGTCCCGGCCCGGGCACCTCCCGGCGCGGACGGCGCGGGTGCCAAGGCGAGACGGGGTCGGAGGGGTGCGCTCGGCCGGATCCCGGGGGGC
>JARLGQ010000328.1 GCA_031292675.1 Acidimicrobiales bacterium | reverse complement strand
CCACCCCGACACGAAGCGGTGCAGAAGCGTCGTCCACGAGGGCATGGGCAGGAGCTGGCCGATGACGGGCAATCCGGAGCCGAACAGTTGTCTCGTCCCCACCACGACGACCAGCGCCGCAGCCAACCACACCATCCACCGTGTCGTGGTGGCGGGCCCTTGCGCGCTTCCCGCCGTCACCTCGGACGACGCCGGAACGGCACCGTCGGACGCGGAGTCCACGCCCGCAGAATCGGCGGAGGGCGCTGCATCGGCCCCGTGCGCACCTCCGAGATTGGCGGCCTGAAGGCCGTGGGTGACGGCGCGGCGCACGTAGGTGTTGAGCCGGGCGCTGCCGTGCAGCTGCAGCCGTCGCACGGTGCTGTCGTCGAGTCGGCGATGGGCCTTCACCTGGGCCCGGTCGACACGCAGGGTCCGGCGGTGGGCGAAGTTCCATTGCCAGGCATGCGCGACGACCTGGGCCCGGTCGCGATGGCCCGCCACCGTGGCGACGACGATCTCGGCCAGGGCGAGCAGTGCGATCTGGGGGAGCACGCGCAGCAGGTGGAAGGGCCCGTACGCCTTGAGCGCGGCGTGCAGCTCGTGGCGGCGCTGCAACGTCTGCAGCGTGATCTGGGCCTGGCGTCCGTGCGCAGCCCGGCCCGCCCCCCGGCCCCGCCGCTCCCTTCCCGCGCCCGATCGCACGCTCGGGACCGCACCTTCGGCCGCAGTCGCCGCCGCGGCTGCGGGTGCACCACCGGCGGCGGCGGCGGGGGCCGAGGTCCTCCCCGCCACTCCCGCCACGCCATGCACCACTTCCCCTTGGCCCCCGCCACCCTCGCCGTCCCCGCCACCCTCGCCGTCCCCGCGGGGCGCGGCCCAGGTGCCGACGCGCGGGGAGACCGCCTCGGCTCTTCCCCGCCCTTGGTCCTGGAGCTGCTCGGGAAGACCGCGGCGCCCGCTCGCCAGCATCTCCTTGTGCCGCACGCGTGCGCCGGGCGCCACGACCACCCGGGCCCCCAGGATCTGTGCCCGCCAGCACAGGTCGAGGTCCTCTCCCATGGCGAAGATCTCGGGGTCGAACCCGCCGAGCTCGGCGAACAGGTCGAAGCGGACGAGGGTGCAGCCCCCCGGGGCGAGAAAGACGTCGCGCACGGCGTCGTGCTGGCCGTGGTCGATCTCGCCGGGTTCCATCCGGTCGACGACGGCGCCGCCCTTGTCCACCGCCATCCCGACGTGCAGCAGCCTGGTGGGGTCGTCCCAACTGACGAGCTTGGGCGCCACGACACCGGCGTTGGAACGGAACGACTCCTCGACCAGGATGTGGACGGCGTCGGGGTCCGGCGCCACGTCGTCATGACACAGGAGGAGGAGCGACGCGCCCTCCACCATCGACAGCGCCTCGTTGGCGGTCGCCGCGAACCCTTTGTTCGTCGGCAACGTGCGGACGAAGGCCTGCGGCAGCACGGCGGCCACCCGAGGGGTGGGATCGACGGTGCTGGCCGCGTCCAGCACCAGGATCGACAACTCGGGGTAGTCCTGGGCCCCGAAGGCCCGCAGCGTCTCCTCGAACCACTCCCCCGGATCGCACGTGACGATCACGGCCACGACCGGCGGAGCAATGGTCTCCATCAGGGCCAAGAGGCTACCCGTCGTCCTGGCAGCCCCCCAGGGCGACGATGACCCGATTCACCGGCTCGCGTGCGGCCAAAGTGCTTGCAACTGTTAGCAGCATCCTGTACAATAGTTAGCAGAAGTCCCCAGATCGACAAGGATTCCTCGACAGGAAGGACACGAGATGCCTGAGTTCAGAGACGTCACAGACGAGATCACCAAGACCGCTCGGGACGCCGCCTACGTGGTGGTCGGCCTCGGCGTTCTCGGGTTCCAGCGTGCGCAGGTCCGCCGCCAGGAGCTCCAGAAGCGGCTGTTCGAGCCCCGCTCCCCGATCCAGGGCCACCTCGGCGACGTGCGCGGCGGGGTCACCAAGCGGGTGAAGGACGTCGACGAGGCGGTGGAGCAGGTCATCGGCCGCATCGAGGCGACCCTGGTGCCGATCGAGGACCGACTCCCCGTTCCGGCGCGTGACTTGGTGAAGCAGGCACACGCACAGGCGCGCGAAGTGCGCCAGCAACTGCGGAAGCTGATTCTCCAGGCCGCCTGACGCACACCCCCCGATACCCCCCGCGCGGGCGTCCCACCTTGGTGGGGCGCCCGTTGCGCGCGAGACACCCGATGTCCCTGAGGCGCGCGCGCAGTGGGACGGGGAGGGTGCCGTGACGGGCACGACATTCGAACGGCGTCGCTACGCGGCGCGATCGCTCCACTGTTCGAGCACGTCGAGCAGTGTCCGGTCCAAGGTGAAGCGCGGCTCCCAGCCCGTCGCCTCTTGCAGCTTGGTCGGATCGCCCCGCACGACGGGGACGTCGACGGGCCGGGCCAGAGAGGGGTCGAGCTCGAAACGCAGATCGGTTCCCGCCAACTGCTGGAGCTGGGCCGCCACGTCGGCGATCGAGACGTCCCGGCCGCTGCACACGTTGTAGACCTCGCCCGCCATGCCGCGCTCGGCCAGGAGCCGGTAGGCCCGCACGACGTCGCGCACGTCGGTGAGATCACGCCGGGCGGTCAGGTTCCCGACCACCATGCTGTCGGCGCCGCGGCGGCGGGCCTCGACGATGCGCTCGGCCAGCGCGGAGACGACGAACGCCGCCGATTGCCCGGGCCCCACGTGGTTGAAGGGGCGCGTGCGCAACACGGGCAGACCGTAGGCGAGATACGACTGGAGCCCGAGGTACTCGGCAGCCACCTTGGACGCGGCATACGGCGTGACGGGGGCGAGCGGCGCGTCCTCGGTGACGGGCAACAACTCCTGGGGAACGGCGCCGTAGACCTCGGCCGAGCTGGTGAGCAGGACCCGGGGCGGGTGGGGACAGGCGCGCGCCGCCTCCAGCACGTACAGCGTCCCGGTGGCGTTGACCCGGAGGACCTCGGCCGGATCGGTCCACGACTTGCCCACATTGGTGAGCGCCGCTAGGTGGTACACGACTTCCGGGGCGGCCCCGACCACCGCGCTGCGCAGTGCCTCCCCGTCGGTGATGTCCACTTCGTGATCGATGGCCACCACGTCGTCCCCGCTCTCGACGAGGTGGGCGGTGAGCCACGTGCCGACGAAGCCTCTCGCCCCGGTCACCAGCGCGCGCACGCGCCGCACCTTATCGGGGACCGGCTGGGGAGCCCGGTGACTCGTGCGCGGAGCGCGCCCTCGCCCACCGGTAGGCAGCCATGTGGTCGGCCGCGCTCGCCTGCCAGGTGTGCGCGGCCGCCACCTCGATCCCGAGGCGTCGCCGTCGGTCCACCGCCGCCGACCCGTCGAGGACCTCTCGGAGGCCGTCGGCGAGCTCGGGCACCGACCCCGGCGTCACCAGGACCGCAGCGCCCCCCGACACCTCGGCCATGGCGGTGCCCGCCGTGGTGACCAGGGGCGTCCCGCACGCCAGCGCTTCGAGCGCCGGGAGCCCGAACCCCTCTTCGAGGGCGGGGTAGGCGGCCACCGCGGCCTGCCGCAACAACGCGGGGACGGCCTCGTCGGGGACGTACCCGGTGCGCACGACCCGATCCCCGAAGCGCGCCTGCCCGATCGCCCGGTCCACGGCCTCGGCCCCCCAGCCGGGACGCCCGGCAAGCACGAGCGACAGTTCCCGGTGGTCGGCCGCGACCCGGTCGAAGGCGGCCACCAAGTCGGGAACGGCCTTGCGGGGCTCGAGCGTCCCCACGAACAAGACGTAGGGGGGACGCACTCCGAGCCGGCGCAGCATGTCCTCGTCGGACTCCGGCGTGGCCCCGACGGCGACTCCCCCCGACGCGGGGCCCGACCCGGGAGGGGCGGGCCGGAAGCGCTCGTGGTCGACGCCGTGGGGCACCACGAAGACCCGTCCCGTGGGACGGCAGAGCTCTTGGAGGCGCTCTCCGGTCCGGCGGCTCACACACACGATGGCGTCGGCGCGTCGCGCCGCCACACGGATGGCGCGGCGGAACACAACGACCTTGCTTCGCTCGTGCCACTCCGGGTGGTCCACGAAGGTGAGGTCGTGGACCGTCACCACCAACGGCAGCCGGGCGCGCTCTGGCATCGTGTAATGGGGACCGTGGTGCACGTCGAGCGAACCGGCCCCGAGCAGGGCCGGCAGCCGCAGCTGCTCCCATACCAGGCGAACAGGCCTGCGCGTCGGCGCGCTCGCCCGCACTGTCGGGGCCCGGTCCCCCGAGCCGACGCGGGACCCGAGCTCGGCCCAGCGAGCCCCGTCCCCCCGGCGGGACCACAACGTCAAGGCCACATCGGTGCGAGCCAGCAGAGCAGTGGCGAGGTCGATGGTGTAGCGGCCGGCTCCGACGGGCTGGGCGGGAACCGCGCTCACGTCCAGCGACAACGCCAGCACGCCTCCGCCCTCATCGGGAGCCGGGGTGCTCATAGCAGGGAGCTCCACAGCGCGACGTGCGCACGCGCCGCGGACTCCCACGTGAGGCTCCCGGCGCGCGCCATGCCGGCCGTGGTCAGCCGGCCCCGCAACCCGTCGTCGGTCGCGACCGCCACCAACGCCTGCGCGATGTCGTCGGCCCGGTTGGGGTCCACCTCGAACGACGCGCCCCCCGTGGTCGGCAGCGGGCTCGCCACCACAGGAGTCCCGTAGCGCATGGCCTCCACCGGGGGGAGCCCGAATCCCTCCTCGAAAGGCACATAGGCGAGCAGTCGAGCCCGTGCGTACAGCGACGCCAGGGTGCCATCGTCGACGCGGCCCGTGAACACGACGCCCTCCCCGTGTTCCGGCTCCGGACCCCATCCCGGCGGCCCCACCACCACCAGCGGCCACGGCTCGGGCAGGGAGCGGCGGGCTACGCCGTAGGCCTGGAACAAACGGGCCAGGTTCTTGCGGGGCTCGAGGGTCCCGACCGACAACAGGTACTCGCCGCGGACCCCGAGGCGCTCGAGGAGCGTCGCCGCTGCGACATCGTCGGGGTCGGGGAGGATGTCGGACCCGAGCGGGATCACCGACACGGCCTGCTCGGGTGCCCCCGCCTGCACGATGTCGCGGGCCACAACCTCCGATGGCACGACGAAGTGCGACGCATGATGCAACGCCCGAACCAGCGCGGCCTCGTGCCACCGCCTGCCCCGGCGGGGGTAGTCCCCGGGGCGGTGGCGCCAGGCCACGTCGTGGACGGCGACGACCTCGACGGACCGGCGCACGGGCGGGACCGCCAGAGAGACGGCGTGCACGAGGTCGAAGCCATCAGGGGCCCGCACGATCCCCCGGTCACACAGCCGGGTGATCATCGGCCCGGGCACTCGCGACACGTAGAGTCGACGGGCGAAT
>JARLGQ010000327.1 GCA_031292675.1 Acidimicrobiales bacterium | reverse complement strand
GCCCCGCGAGTCGGAGGTCCCCGACCGCCGGGCCATGCGCCGTTGGTGGCTGTGGCTGGGCGTCATCACCCTCGGTGGGTTCGGGATTCGGCTCGGCACCGTCCTGGGACGCCCGAACCGCAAGCCCGGAGGGGACGCGTACTACTACCACGCCGCGGCCAACTTGCTCGTCGAGGGCTACGGCTTCATCGACCCGTGGCACTTCGCCAAGCATCATCACCAGTACATCCAGACCGCCGACTGGCCACCGCTGTTCGTGTTCGTCCTCGCCATGACGTCGGTGGTGGGATTGAAGTCGTTCTTCGCGCACCGGGTGTGGTGCTGTGTCATCGGCGCCGCGGCCGTCACGGTGTGCGGCGTCACCGGGCGCGAGATCGCGGGGCGCCGGGCCGGGCTGATGGCGGCGTTCTTGGTGGCCGTCTACCCGAACATCTGGATGAGCGACGAGCTCGCCCTGTCCGAGAGCCTCTCCCCGCTCCTCGTGGCACTGGTGCTGCTGTGTGCATACCGTTTCTGGAAACAGCCCGGCACGCGTCGCATGCTGCTCCTGGGAGCTGTGGTGGGTGTGGCGATGCTGGGCCGCGACGAGCTGTCCCTGCTCGTGCCGCTCGTCGTGATCCCCCTGGCGCTGCTGGCCCGGTTGCGGTGGCGAGCCCGGCTGGGCCTGGCAGGGCTCGGGACCTTGGCCGCCGTGGCGGTGGTGGCTCCCTGGGTCGGGTACAACATGAGCCGCTTCGAGAAGCCCACGTTCATCAGCTCCGGGCTCGGGATCACGCTGGCTTCGGCCAATTGCGACCAGACCTGGTCGGGGCCCTTCGAGGGGTACTGGTCCCTGCCGTGCTCGCTGCGAGCGCCCATCGACCCCCACGCCGACAGATCGGTGCAGTCGGCGCAGGCCCAGTCCTACGCGATGCGGTACATCCGCAGCCACGAGCACCGCCTCCTGCGCGTCGAGCTCGAACGCCTGGGACGCGCCTTCGGGGCCTTCCATCCCCTGCAGCAGGTCGAGCTCGATTTCTACGTCGAGACGCGTCCGTACCATTGGGCCCTGGTCGGCCTGGGCATGTACTACGCCTTCGTGGCCCTGGGGATCGGCGGCCTGATCGTGATGCGCCGCCGACGGGTGCCGGTCTTCCCCTTGCTGGCGTTGGGTCTCGTCGTGGCCGCTACGGTCCTGGTGAGCTTCGGCCAGACCCGCTACCGCACCACGTTCGAGGTGTCCCTGGTGCTCCTGTCCGCCGTGGCGCTCGACAGCCTCTGGGACCGCGTCAGACGGGGCGGGCCCCCCGCCGACGTCGTCGGCGGGACACCGCCACCGAAGCACACCCCCGAGGCGGTGCTGCCGCAGCCCGCGCCCCCCGCGCCGGGATAGCGCCTACCGGGCCCGGGGCGAACCGGTCCACCACCCCAGGCGGTCCTTCAGCCCCAGGATCGGCCGCTCGACGAGGAGGTAGCTGGCGGCGGCGCAGGCCACAGCCAAGCTGAGCGCCACGCCGAACATCTCGGGCCACGACACACGGAACAGCGCACCGGTCCATCGCAAGAACAGCTCGACCCAGGCCTGGTGCCACAGGTACACGCCATAGGAGACGACGCCGAGGGCGGCGACCGGCCTCCACTGCAGCGCCTTGCGGATGAGTCCCGTGCGTTGGGGCCCGAAGACCGCCGGGAACAGCAGGAAGAAGGCGAACAGCCCGTACAGCACCTCCTGGGCGAGCCCTCGGCCCGGGGCGGTGTGCTCGAGGGGGAGCGTCGACACGCCGATATGGGAGACGCTCCACAGCATGGCGGCGGCGAGCAGCCAACTGAGCCAGGGCATCACCGGGCTCGAGAGCCAGCGCGGCTGCACGCCCCGATGCGCCACCCAACTGCTCAGGACCGCCAGCACCATTCCGAGGGCGAAGAGGTCGAAGCACGCCGGAAGCCACTCGACCATGACGTACGCGAGCGGGGAGTGGAGGTGCAGCAGCCAGAACCGGAGTCCCAACCCCGTGGCGAAGAGTCCCGACAGCGCCACCAGCTCGCGCCTCAGCTGATGGCGGTCCGAACGGCGTCCGAGCACCACCAGTGCGGCGAACAGGGGCAGGAAGAGGTAGAAGGCCACCTCTGTGCACAGCGACCACGCCTGGGTGATGCCGGTCAGCGCCTGGGAGGGGAAGTACACCTGGAGCAGCCCGAGGTAGACGAGCAGCGCATGCCATCCCGGCCGGATCTTGTTGGCATGCATCACGTAGCTCGTCACCACGAACGCCAGCCAGTACGCGGGCACGATCCGGAGGAAGCGGCGCACCCAGAACCTGCCCACCGCCGGCGATGCACCACCGGCGATGTGCGACGCCGCGAACGGTCGGTACAGGAGGAAACCCGAGATCAAGAAGAACACCGACACCCCGATCTCGAGCCGGGCGGTGTAGATGCCGGCCGACGATCGGAGGGTGAAGCCCGATGCGAACGACGTGTGCACCATGACCACGAGGATCGCCGCCATGGCGCGCAGTCCGTCGAAACACGGAAAGTGCCGGGGGCGGGCCGCGGGCGCACTGCCCTTGCGCACATGGCGTCCCGAGCGCGCGGTGGCGACCTCCGGTGTGTCGTCGATGGCCTCGGGCGCGGGTGCGGGCGCGACGTCGACCATCAACCGGTCGACCGTAGCACGAGGCCCCCGCGCCGCGTCACATGCCGCGCACGTGCTTGCCCCGCCGACGCGTCCGGGGCGACGCCCCGTCTTCGTCGTCCGCCCTCGTGTGGCGGGTGCGGCGCCAGCGCCGTTCACGCACCTCCTGCACCAGCGCGTCGGCGGCGAGCGCGGCGACCGCCAGCCACACCAGGATGCTCGCCGTCTCGAAATGGGTCGGCCACCCGAACTCCGCCGCGTAGTGGAACTTGTTCTGTGCCCCGGTGACCATCCGGTCCACGGCCACGAGCAGGCCCACCGATCCGATGGCGAGGAGGGCGCGCCCGTACGGAGTGACGAGGGCCACGAGGGTCGCCAGCGCCACGGGGACGCCGGCTCGCGGCGCCACGACAGCCGCCGTCACACCTCCCGCCAACACCGGCACCGCCACCAGCGCGTACCAACGCGGTCGCGACCCCGACGAACGGAGAGGGGACCCGAGCACGGGCCAGTCCTGATCGACCCACGACGCCTCCGGGATCGGGGCCGCGGGGACGGCCGCGGGGACGGACCTTCGCCGCCGGCGCGGCCGGCACACCAGACCCAGGCACAGAGCGAGCGTCACACCGCTCGACACGATGGCGTCGTCCACCAACCTCTGCGGGGTCCACGCCAAGGTGATCACCATGTCGCGGCCCGGAGGCTTCGGGGTGACGAGCCAACCGTTGGCGTACCCGTCGATCACCTGCGGCGGCCCCAGGTCCTTGCCCCCGACCGTGGCGTGCCAGCCCGCGTTGGTGCTCTGGCCGAGCACCATCCAGAACGGCGCCGTCGGGTGACGGACCACGACCTGGGCCGACGTCGTCGAGGAACGGAGCACCGACAACGCCGGCGCCGGCCCGGAGTTGGCCGCCTCGGACCGCCCCGAGGGAGCAGGGGCGAGCGCGGCACCGCCCGGGGCCGAGTCGAGCACAAGGCTGTCGACGTCGAAGTCCACGCCGGGTGAGACCCCGGGCTGGGTCTGCACGTCGTGGGCTCCCGCCGCCAGCGCGATCCCGATGGCGGCGCTTCCGCATCCCCTCACCTGGAGCGAGCCCAGGGACTGGGCGCCGGCGACGGTCCCGGTGATGCTCACCGGGACCGGGGTCCCGTCCACCGTCAGCAGGTTGCTGCGGCACGTCGCCGCCACCGTGGCCGGCGCCAGCCTCGACTGGGCCACTCCCGGAATCGACATCTCGGCGATCCCGAGGGGAAGGCCGATCGGTTTGTCGGAGTACTGGTCGAGGTCGGTCACGGTCCGCACCGTGTCGAAGGTGATCCGTATGCGAGAGCCGGTCAGCGCGGGAAATGGCACCGAGACGGTCCGGGTGGCCCACGGGGTGCCACTGTCGGCCAGAGCGGGGAGCGCCACCTTGCGGCTGCCGGCGCCCGCGCTCACGGTGACCGAGGTGGGCACCGAATGCCTGCCGTCGGTGACGACGGCCATCGACAGGTGGTCGAAGGTGACGGGCTTGGCGAGGTCGTACTCGAGCCAGGTGCCGGCCTGGTCTCCGAGGCCCGGGCTCCACACCGTGGCGGGGTTGCCGTCGAGCGTCGACGAGGCACGGTCCTGGAGGTCTCCGGGCAGACGGCCCGACGAGTAGGCCGCCGCCACGCCCGGCACCGTCGTCCCCAGCAGCGCGTCGATGACGTCGTCGGGGACGAGGGGCGAGACCGCGGCCGTGCCGCTGACCGAGAACGTGCGCGCCGTGGGAAGGGTGAAGGCACGGGCCATGTCGATCTCGGGATCCGTGCGGGGTGGGACCGGCGCCACGCGGTCCCTCGTCATGACGAGCGTCAGGCGGTGCGACGCCGAGGATGCCCCGGCCGCGCCGAGGAGGTCATCGGGCATGCGGATGACCTCGTGGACCTGCTGTCCCGCCACACGGACCTCGGCGAACCCGACGCCCGATTGCCCGCCGTAGGATGCCCGCACCCCCGTGTTGGTGGCGTCGATCGTGATCTTCAGGGTCGAGAAGGTCCGCGACGGGAACGCCACGGTCTGCCCGGCCGAGGTCCGGGAGGCGCCGTCGAGTGTCTCGGTGACGGGTCGGCCCCCGTCGAAACGCAGGGTGACGCGCGTGATCCAGCGGTTGCGCGGCCCGTACAGCGGCTGGACCAGGTTGATCTGGTCGGTCGTGACCGGATGGGACAGCGCGATGCGCAGGTACTGGCCCACGGGGTTGTCGAAAGCGGCCACCGTCCATGCCGTGCGCAGGTTGCCGTCGAAGGCCTGGTCCGGGCGGTTCTCGGGCGTGTACGTGATCGGGTTCCCGTAGTTGCTGGCTTCGACGCTCTTCACGCCTTGCTCCAGCGCCACGGTCTTGGTGGCGTTGCCGGCCTGGGGCGGGAACGGTGACGTCCGGGCGTCGCGCCCGTCGGGGTCGAGCGCCGTCTCCCCGGCCATCTCGGTGTACCCGAAGTTGTCGCGCACCGTTCCGACCTGCTCGGCGCGTTTGCGGTTGGTGTCGGTCACGACCAGCTCCGCCCCCTCGCTCAGGGCGCGCCGAAGGCCCGCCCGGTCCGCCGCGAACGACGGCGAGTACAAGACGGTGGCCTGTCCGTCGAGGAGGCCGGCGCCGGCTGCGTCCACCAACCCGCTCCCGTCCCCGTCGACCAGCAGCGGCGAGCTGGCGGCCTCGGTGCGGAGGATGGGCCGGGCCCCGGGCACGGGGAACACGGCCACGGGCGGGGGGGAGGCGACGTCGGGGGGCAGCCCGAGTTCGGTCTCGTCGATGAGCGGGTACTTGTCCGGCTTGGCCGCGGTCACTGCCGGGTTCCCGAAGCCGATCGGTGCGCTCAGGCCGGCCGGAGGTGGGTCGAGGGTCTGCCACAGGACGCGGGGACGGGGCGTGTCGTAGCGCTCGTACTGGAGATCCGATTGCACGACGACGTCGCCGGCGCTCGTGAGACGGGCGATCGGTGCCAGGGCACCGGGGTCCAAGGTGCCTTCCTGGACGTCCTCGTCGAGCGCGGTGAGCAGGTTCGAGGACCCGGTCGAGCCGTAGGGGACCACGCCGCGGTCGACCTCGGGTCGCGTCATGAGACCGGGGAGGACCGGATCGAGGGTCGTTCCCCAGCGGTAATAGGCGAAGTCGACGCCCGGCTCGGTGAGGACGCGGCTCTGCGCTGCGCCCGGCTGACCGTCGAGGAACTGCGCCGCCTCCGTCCAGTACGAGGGAACCTGCTCGGGGCGCGACAGACCGGCGGTGACGAACTGCCCGCTCCACAGGGCGGGCAGGTCGGCCGCCACGAGCCCGGCGGCGGCCACGGCCGCGATCGTGCCGGCGATCCTCCATCGCCGGGCCAGCGCGGCGACGCCCGAACCCAGGAGGGCGGCCACGCCCAGGGCGACGAGTGGCGTGGCGCGGTTGGTGCTGCGCAGCGCCAGGCCCGCCGTCGAGTTCGCCGAGGCGGCCCTGACGACCCTGCCCAGCGGCGAGGGATCCGACAGGGGGTGGGCGCCGACGGCGAGGATCGTGCCCACAAGGATGAGGGCCACGAAATAGGCACGCTCCCGCCAGCGGACGGAGAAGGCGGCCACGAACGCGGCGGCCGGGACGGCGAAGCTGACCGCCAACAACCACACCGACGTCATGTAGGGCCCCGCCGTGGGCAGGTACAGGCCCAGCTTGTCCACGCCGTAGAAGAACCAGTAGCCGAGTCCGCGCAGGGTCTCCGAAGCGAGGCTCGAGCGGGCCACGGTCGGGATCGACTCGGTGGCGCGCAGGATGTTGCCCAGGTAGGCGCCTTCGACCTCGAGACCGGCGATCCACCACGCGCAGGCCGCCACGGTGAGGACGGTGACCTTGATCGTCGTCGCCAGGGCCCGTCGCCACGTGACCCGACCCGTGACGAGCTCCCACACCACCCACAGCACGGGCCCGACGCCGACGAAGAGCAGCGACGCCGCGTTGGTGCTGCCGACCAGAGCCACCACGAGCGCGAACAAGGCCGGGTACCGCCACCCACCGCCACGCATGGCCCGGGCCAGGGCCCCCAGCATCCACGGCAGGCCTACCCACGGAAGGAGGAGAACCGATTCGCGTGCCTCGTACTGCATGACGTAGGGCGACAACATGTACGCCAGCGCCGCCACCACGGCGCCCAGTCCTCCCACCGTCCCCATGTCGAGCGAGCCTGCGCCGGGCCGTCCCGTCGAGGGCGAGAGCGTGCGCAACAAGAAGAGCACTCCCGCCCCGGCCAAGAAGAGCAGGCTCCCCGTCCAGAGCCGCTGTGCCACCCAGGTGGGCACGCCCAGCACGTGCATGAGCGCGTAGTACGGGCCCATGGGGAGCAGGTAGCCGATGTACTCGTGGGTGACCGATCCCATGGCGAGATCGGGGTCCCACATCGACGCCGACACCGACAGCCAGCGGGTGGGATCGAGATACAGGTACGCCTTGGTGTCCGCCCCCACGCGCCCCGGGGCACTGAGCAGGAGCGGGACATAGGCCACGGCGGCCAGGAACAGGTGGGCCGACCAGGTGGCGACACGACGACGTCGGGGGCGTGGTGCGTCGGTGTCCTGGGGCGGGCGGGTTGGGGTCACGAGACGAAAGGCTCCGGCCGCCACCACGACCCGAGTGGAGCGCCGGGACGGCCGGGGGCAGCCTACGAGGTGCCCGCGGCGGTGGCAGGGCACGTGCCGCGCGTCGATGATCCGGCGCCGGTGAGTGGCCCGACGGCACCACGCGTCAGCGGCGTCGGACAGGAGAGGGCCGCCCGGGGCGGCGGCGTGTCCGTGCCGAGAGGCGTACCGGCGAGTAGAACGATCGGATCGCCGTCCCGAAACGACCTGAGGATGCCCTCGGACTGCGCTCCTGGTCCGACCCGGCCGTCGTGGCGGTGGCGCTCATGGCGCTCGCCTCGGGATTCGGGCAATTCGGGGCGGTCGCCGCCCTGGGCGACGTGGCCCGGCATTTCGGGAGGGTCGTGCACGGGACCTCCATCGCGGATCAGGCCGGCCTGTCGGGCACCGAGCTCGGCGTCGGCCTCGCCATCCTGCGCCTCGCCTCCCTGGGTGGGTTGCCCCTGTCGGCCCTGGCCGACCGGTTCGGTCGCCGCACCCTGTTGGTGACGACATGCGCCGCGGGCCTGGCCTTCACCGTCCTGGCCGCGTCCAGTCCCGGGTACTGGTGGTTCGTGGTCATCTTCGCCCTCGGGCGTCCCCTGCTGAGCGCCACCAACGCCGTGGCCCAGGTGAGCGCGGCCGAGGAGACGGCGTCGGCGGACCGGGCCAAGGCCATCGCGCTCATCGCGGCGGGATACGGGGTGGGGACGGGCCTGATCGCGGTGGTGAACGGCCTGTGGGGGGGGACGCTCGGGTTCCGGGGCCTGTTCGCGCTCTCGGTCGTCCCGTTGGCGGCGATCTTCGTTCTGCGGCGGTGGTTGGTCGAACCGGGTCGTTTCGCGGTGGCAGCCGCCGCTGTCGAGCACCCGGTACCGGTCCTGGGTGCCATCGGCCCGCGCTTTCGGCGGCGCCTGGTCATCGTGTCGTCGATCGCCTTCGCCGTCGGTGTCGTCACCGGCCCGGCCAACAGCTTCATCTTCGTCTACGCGCGCAACGTCCTCCACGTGTCGGGCGACGCCACCGCCGCCATGGTGGTGGTGGCGTCGTTGTTCGGCCTCTCGGGCCTGCTCCTGGGCCGGTTCCTCGCCGACCGGGTGGGCCGCCGGCCGACCGGCGCGCTGGCCATGCTCGCCATGGCGCTCACGGGCATCCTCACCTACGGCGGATCGCGGACCGCCTTGTTCGTCGGGTACGAGCTCGCCGTCTTCTGCGCCTCCACCTTCGCCCCCGCCGCCGGCGCGCTCGCCAACGAGCTGTTCCCCACGTCGGTACGAGCCTCGGTGGCGGGCTGGAACGTGGCCGCCAGTGTGGTCGGGGCAGTGGTCGGGCTCCTGGCCTTCGGCGCCATCGCCGATGTCGGGAACCGCTTCGCGTTCGGAGCCGCGGTCACGTTCTGCCCGGTGATCCTCGCCACCGCCTTGTTCGCCCTGCTCCCCGAGACCAAGGGACGCGAGCCCGAGGACCTCTGGCCCGACGTCGCGTAGGGACGGCCGCGGGGGCTACCGTCAGCGTGATGGACCTCATCGACGCGTTGCGCAGCACCGGGGCCGTGCGGGACTTCCTGCCCGAGCCCGTCGACGACGAGGTCGTCCACCGTTTGCTGGACACGGCTCGGTTCGCGCCCAACGGGGGGAACCGCCAGGCGTGGCGCGCCATCGTCGTCCGTGACCCGGCGCGCAAGGCGGCACTACGCGACCTCTATCTGCCGGGATGGTACGAGTACCTGGCCCAGAGCGCCGCCGGGCTGGTGCCCTGGGCTCCTGTGACCGACCGCGAGGCCGAGGAGCGGGCCATCGGGGGGGCGCCGGCACTGGGCGAGGTTGCGGCTGCCGGCCCGGGGGGATTCGCGGAGCATCTCGACGACGTCCCGGCGCTCATCCTCGTGCTCGCCGACCTGCGCAAGTTGGCCACCGTCGACCGCGACCTCGATCACTACACCCTCGTGGGAGGGGCGTCGGTGTACCCCTTCGTCTGGAGCGTGCTCCTGGCGGCCCGGGCCGAGGGCCTGGCGGGGGTAATGACCACGATGGTGGTACGGCGCGAGGCAGAGGTGCGCGCTGCGTTCGGCATACCGGATCACCTGACGGTCGCGGCCTTGGTGGCCCTCGGCCGCCCCGTGCGCCAGCCGAGCCGGCTCACGCGCCAACCCGTCGAGGAGTTCACCACGGTCGACAGCTTCGACGGGCCCACCTTGCGCGGGCCGGGCTGAGCCGGGCCGCGGCGGGAACGGGGAACCGTGGCGCGCCGAGGCAAGGACCTCATCGAATTCCGGATCGAGGACAGCTCCCCCGTGGTGCGCGCCATGGACCGGCTCGCCGTCGCCCACGACGGCTGGGTCAACCTCGAACCCCAGGTCCGTCCCGAGGACGAGCCGCCCCCCCGGGCCGGATTGACCACCCTGTTGGCGGGGCCGGTGCACGACGTGCCCGTGTGCACCTGGGTGGCGGGGAAGCTCACCCGTCACGGCGTGCAACCGGACTCGATCGGCGTGCAACATGCAGGCGGTTCACGGGTCCTCGGCCGGTTGGCCTCGGCCGGACTGGCGTTGCCCGAAGGCTGGCGGCTCGTGCAAGACCATCCCCGCCGGGGACTGGTGGTCACGCCCGCTCCCGACGCGCCACGTCAAGCCGTCCTCACCTGGATACTGGAAGCGGGGGCCGTGCTGAGCGCCGTCCGGCTCACGGGGGAGTGGCTCGCCCAGGTCCACCTCCCCCTCGAGGAGGGCGGCGGCCCGAAGCCCGGCGAGTTGTAGCCTGCGGCGATGTCGCCCCTCCGCATCGGCGTGCTCGGCGCAGCCCGGAT
>JARLGQ010000326.1 GCA_031292675.1 Acidimicrobiales bacterium | reverse complement strand
CCTATGTGCCCTTCGGCCAGGACGACGCCCTGGAGTCGCTGCGGCGACGGGTGCGTGACCACCTCGGGGGCGTCGCCACCACCGTCGGGTACGGGCCCCGCTTCCTGCACTCGACCGGGCAGCTCCACAAGGGTGGGCCCAACACCGTGGTGGCCGTGCAGATCGTCGACGGCAACCCGATGCCCCCGGTGCCGATACCCGACAAGGCCTACGACTTCGGGACGCTGATCGCGGCTCAGTCCATCGGCGATCACCAGAGCCTGCTCGCCCACGGGCGCCGGGTCCTGCGCGTGGCGACCGGAGACCTGGACGCGATCGGATGACCCGGCCTGCACCGATGACCCGGATTCCCCGAAGGGCCCGGATGACGACGAAAGGGAGGGCGAGATGAAGATCGGCATGGTGGGCCTGGGGAAGATGGGGGCCAACATGACCCAGCGGCTCATCGAGAAGGGTCATCAGGTCGTGGCGTTCGACTTGTCCGACGAGGCCCGGGCGGCCGTGGCCTCCAAGGGTGCGGAGACCGCCGCCACCCTGGCGGAGATGGTCGCCAAGCTCGACACCCCCCGGGTGGCATGGGTGATGGTGCCGGCCGGGCCGCCCACCACGTCGACCATCGACACCTTGAAGGGCCTGATGCAACGGGGCGACGCCGTCATCGACGGCGGCAACTCCAATTACAAGGAGGCGGCGCCCACCGCGGCGTCGCTGGCGGAGAAGGGCATCGGCTTCATCGACGCCGGGACCTCGGGCGGGGTGTGGGGACTCGCCAACGGCTACTGCCTCATGGTGGGGGGCGAGAAGCCGGTCGTGGCGATCTGCGAGCCGGTGTTCCTGGCGCTGGCCCCCGAAGGTGGCTACGCCCACGTGGGCCCGGTGGGGGCCGGCCATTTCGTGAAGATGGTCCACAACGGCATCGAGTACGGGCTCATGCAGGCCTACGGGGAGGGCTTCGAGCTCATGGCGAAGGCGGACGAGTTCTCTCTCGACCTGCACGAGATCGCGTCGATCTGGCGCTACGGGTCGGTGGTGCGCTCGTGGCTCCTCGAGCTCGCCGAGCGGGCGCTGGCGCCGGGATCGGGCTTCGAGCACATCGAGGGCGTGGTGGTCGACTCGGGCGAGGGCCGGTGGACCGCCCTCGAGGCGATCGCCCGCGCCGTGCCGGCGCCGGTGATCACGGCATCGCTCTACCAGCGCTTCGCATCGCGCGACAAGGATTCCTACGCCAACCGGCTGGTGGCGGCGCTGCGCAACCAGTTCGGCGGCCACGCCGTGTTCACCGAGGGCGAGGGGCCCACGTCGTGACTCCCGACGCCACCGCGCTCGTCGACGGGGTCGACGTCGACGACCACGAACCGGTCGTCGACGTCAAACACACCCTCGATGCCGTCGACCCCCCGCCGCCGCTCGTGCTGGTGGTTTTCGGTGCTTCGGGCGATCTGGCGTCACGCAAGCTCCTTCCCGCCATCGCCGCCCTGGCCGAGCACAAGGCGCTCCCCGAGGGGTTCACCGTCGTGGGCGTGGCGCGCACCCAATGGAGCGACGAGCATTTCCGTCAGGTGGCGATCGACGCCGCCCCCTTCGCCGGTCACGCGTGGCGCGAGGTCGTGTCCCGGTTCCGCTACGTGGCGGGCGAGTACGCCGAGAAGCCCACCTTCGACAAGTTGAAGAAGGTGCTCGCCGAGGCCGATGCCAAGCTGGGCACCGCCGGCAACCGCGTGTACTACCTCGCCACCATCCCCTCGATGTTCGGCGACGTGGCGCGCGCACTCGCCGACCACGGCTGCAACGCTCCGGGCGAGGGGGGGGCCTTCGCCCGGATCGTGGTGGAGAAGCCCTTCGGCCGCGACGTCGAGAGCGCCCGCGCCCTCGACGCCGTGTTGCACAGCGCCTTCGAGGAGGACCAGATCTTCCGCATCGACCACTACCTCGGCAAGGAGACGGTGCAGAACGTGCTGGCCCTGCGTTTCGGCAACGCCATCTTCGAACCGATCTGGAACCGCCGCTACGTGGACTCCGTCCAGATCACCGTGGCCGAGGAGCTGGGCGTCGAGCACCGCGGCGGCTTCTACGAGACAGCCGGTGCCCTGCGAGACATCGTCCAGAACCACGTCATGCAGGTGCTGGCGCTCACGCTCATGGAGCCACCCGCCACCGTCGACGCCCAGGGGATCCGCGACGAGAAGGTGAAGCTGCTGCGGGCGGTGGTGATCCCCGACGTCGACGAGGCGGTCATCAACGCCGTGCGCGGCCAGTACGCGGCGGGCACCGTCAACGGCGACCCCGTGGTGGGATATCGCGAGGAGGAGGGCGTCGACCCGAGGAGCCGCACCGAGACGTTCGTGGCCATGCGGCTGGCGGTCGACAACTGGCGGTGGGCGGGGGTTCCCGTCTACATCCGCACCGGCAAGCGCCTCCCCAAACGCGCCACCGAGGTCGTCCTGCAATTCCAACGGGTCCCCCACCTGGCCTTCGGCCGCCAGCTCACCCGCGACCTGCGTCCGAACATGCTGCAGCTGCGCATCCAGCCCGACGAGGGGATCTGCCTGCTGTTCGGGGCCAAAGTCCCGGGTGAGGCGTTCCGGCTGCGCTCGGTGGACATGGACTTCAGCTACGCGGCGGCCTTCCCGGGCACCACGGGGGGAGGATACGAGCGACTCCTGCACGACGTGATGGTGGGCGACGCCACCTTGTTCATCCGGACCGACGAGGTCGAGCGCGCCTGGCAGATCGTGGACCCCTTCCTGGAGGCCTGGAGCCAGGACGGGGTGCCCCTCTCGCAGTACCCGGCCGGCACGTGGGGACCCAAGGAGTCCGACGCGTTGCTGGCACGCGAATTGCGCCAGTGGCACCAACCGTGAGCGGGCCTCCGGGCATCGTCGACGTGGTCTCCGACGTCCCCGCCGCGTTCTCCGAGACCGTCATCACGTCGTATGCGGCCCGCTCCGGGCCCCGCTTCACCCTGGTGCTGTCGGGGGGGCCGACGGCCCGCCGTTGCTACGAGCGCCTGGCCCAGAGCTCGCCGGGCCGGATCGACTGGTCACTGGTGGACATCTACATGGGTGACGAGCGCTGCGTGGCACCCGACGACCCCGACGCCAACCAGCGCCTGGTGCGCGAATCGTTGATCGAGCCCGTCGGAGGGGTTGGCTCGTTCCACCCCATGTCGTGCGACGAAGGGCCCGAGGCCTACGAACACCTCCTCACCCCTGTCGCCGCCTTCGACCTCGTGCACCTCGGTCTCGGTCCCGACGGGCACACCGCCTCGCTGTTCCCGGGGTCGGCGGCCCTGGAGGCCCTCCCGGGGCGTCTCGTGCTGCGTTCGGTGGACCCCAACGACCGGAACCCCCACGAGCGCATGACGCTCACCTTGGAAGCACTGGCCCGCGCCCTCCTGGCGGTGTTCACCGTGTCGGGCCCGTCCAAGCACGAGGCCTTCGCCGCCATCTCGGCCGGTGCCGACCTCCCCGGGGCCCGCGTGCGGGCGCGCCAGGTCCTGTGGCTCGTCGACCGCGAGGCGGCCGGCCAGTCGGGTCCCGACGACGGCTGACGGACCGGGAGCGGACCGGTGGCGTCCGACGACGGGCCGGGACAGGCCGGTGGTGCGGAGGCGACGGGTAAGGTGACCGCCGTGGCCCCCGACGACCTTCTCGAGGCCACCCTCGCGGACCTGCGAGCCGAGGCGCGCTCGGTGCGGGCGCGAGCGCACGGGAACCGGGTCACCTACTCGCCGAAGGTCTTCATCCCACTGACGATGTTGTGCCGTGACCGGTGCGGCTATTGCACCTTCGCCAAACCTCCGGCCCGCGTCCGGTCGCCGTACCTGTCCCCCGACGAGGTCCTGACCGTGGCCCGCGCCGGGGCGGCGGCGGGCTGTCACGAGGCGCTGTTCACCCTGGGCGAATCCCCCGAAGAGCGCTACGGCGCGGCGCGCGCCTGGCTCGACGAGAACGGGTACGGGTCGACGGTCGACTACCTGGCGGCCATGTGCGCGTTGGTGCGCGACGAGACGGGACTACTCCCCCACGCCAACGCCGGCGCCCTCGGCGAGGAGGACCTCGCCCGCCTGCGACCCGTGGCGGCGAGCCAGGGCATGATGCTCGAGTCGCTCGACCCCGACCTGGCCTGTCACCGGGGTGCGCCGGACAAGACCCCGGCGCGACGGCTCTCCACCTTGCACGGGGCGGGCGCACTCGCCATCCCCTTCACCACCGGTGTGCTCGTGGGGATCGGCGAGTCGCGCGCCGAACGGGTCCGCACGCTCGCCGCCATCGCCGAGGCGCAACACCTCCACGGTCACGTCCAGGAGGTGATCGTCCAGAACTTCCTCCCCAAACCGGGGACGGCCATGCACGACCACCCGCCGTGCCCTCCCGAGGAGTTGTGGTGGACCATCGCCGTCGCACGGCTGGTGCTCCCGCCCGAGGTGCACGTCCAGGCACCACCCAACCTCTCCGACGACCTGAGCCCGCTCCTGGACTCGGGGCTCGACGATTGGGGCGGGGTCTCGCCGGTCACCGTCGACCACGTGAACCCGGAGCGAGCCTGGCCGGCGTTGCACCTCCTGCGCGAGGCCACCGAGGCCGCCGGGCTGACACTGGCGGCGCGTCTCACCGTCTACCCCGAGTACGCCTCGCAGCCCGAGCGCTGGCTCGACCCGGCCATGCGGTTCCCGGTCCTCGACCGCCTCGACGCCGAGGGACTGGGACGCGAGGACCCGTGGTGCTCCGGGGGTGTCGCGCCCCCGCCCCCGCTCGTCGGGCCCGGTGGCGGTGTCGGGCCCGGTGCCGGTGTCGGGTCGGGAGCCGGTGTCGGGTCGGGAGGGCGGGCGCACGACGGCGGCGCCGTGTCGGCGGTGCTCGACGGGGTGGACCTCGGCCAGGAGGTCGGAGAGGACGAGATCGTCACGCTGTTCTCGGCCCGGGGCCCTGAAGTGCGGGCCGTGGCCGAGGTCGCCGACCAGTTGCGCCGGGACGAGGTCGGTGACGTGATCACCTGGGTGGCGAACCGCAACATCAACTACACCAACGTGTGCACCTTCAAGTGCCGGTTCTGCGCCTTCTCCAAGGGCCCGCTGTCGCTCAACCTGCGCGGCGCTCCCTACCTGCTGGAGCTCGGTGACATCACCGAGCGAGTGGCCGAGGCCGAAGCTGCCGGCGCCACCGAGGTGTGCCTCCAGGGGGGCATCCACCCGAGCTTCGACGGCGACTACTACCTCGAGGTGATCCGGGCCGTCAGAGCGGCATCGGACAGGATCCACATCCACGGGTTCACCGCGCTCGAAGTGACCGAGGGAGCGCGACGCCTCGGCGAGCCCCTCGTCGACTATCTGAGCAGGCTGAAAGAAGCCGGCCTGGCGACGCTGCCCGGCACGGCGGCGGAGATCCTCGACGACGAGGTCCGGGCCGTGCTCTGTCCCGACAAGATCAACACCGAGCAGTGGCTCGACGCCCACCGGGCTGCACACAGCATCGGGCTCCGGTCCAACGTCACCATCATGTTCGGCTCGGTGGAACAGCCGCGCTCGTGGGCGCGGCACCTGGTGCGGACCCGGGCCCTACAACGGGAGACGAGCGGCTTCACGGAATTCGTGCCCTTGCCCTTCGTGCACATGGCCGCTCCCATCTACCTGCAGCACAAAGCGCGTCGTGGCCCGACGTTCCGCGAGACACTGCTCATGCACGCCGTCGGCCGCATCGCCTACCGGGGATCGATCCCGAACATCCAGACGAGCTGGGTCAAGATGGGCGGCGCCGGCGCGTTCCAAGCCCTGCAGGCCGGCGCCAACGACCTCGGAGGCACGCTCATGGACGAGAACATCTCGCGGGCGGCGGGGGCGAGCCACGGTCAGCTCATGGACGAGGAGGGTTTCCGGAGCCTCGTCGAACCGCTGGGCCGACGGCTCGAGCAGCGCACGACGCTCTACGGTCGCGTGCCCGCCCCCTGCTGAGGTGCGGGACGTGAGCGGCTCGGACCCCGAGCGCCCCGCCGGCGACGGCACCGGGGACGGGGCCACCACGGCGGACGGCTCCGGCGATGGCCTGCACACGCGTGAAGGTGTCGAGGGGATCGGTGTGGGCGGATCCGACATGGTCCCGCCCCTCGCCGCCGACACCGCCGGGCTCGAGGACGTCACCCCCGTCGAGCGCCTCGACCCGGGCGAGCAGAACCTCGTCGACATGCTGTTGGACTCGGTGGGCGTAACCCAGCGACGCGACCTGTACCGGTCGATCTTCGGCACCGTCGTGCACCTGGCCGAGGAACGCACCGATCCGCTCGACCTCAAGTTGGCACGCGCCGCGATGGCCGAGATGGCCGAGGCGTTCCGCGTCTTCCGGCCGTTCCGTCACGAGCATAAGGTCACGTTCTTCGGTTCGGCTCGCACCCTGCCCGACGACCCCCTGTACCTCCAGGCCCGCCGGCTCGCCGAGCGCATGGCCGGCCACGGCTGGATGGTCGTCACCGGTGCCGGCCCGGGGATCATGGCGGCGGCCATGCAGGGTGCGGGACGGGAACGCTCCCTCGGGGTCAACATCCGCCTCCCCCACGAGCAGGGGGCCAACGAGTTCATCGCCCAGGACCCCAAGCTCGTGGAGATGCGGTACTTCTTCACCCGCAAGCTCATGCTGATCAAAGAGTCCGACGGCTACGCCGTGCTCCCCGGCGGGTTCGGCACCCTCGACGAGGCGTTCGAGCTCCTCACCCTGCTCCAGACCGGGAAGGCCCAACCCGCTCCCCTGGTGCTGCTCGACGTCCCGGGTGGCACCTACTGGCACGGATGGCAGCACTTTCTCGACGTCGAAGTGGCCTCGGTCGGGTTGGTGTCGCCCGAGGACCGGGCGCTCTACACGATCACCTCCGACGTGGACGCGGCCGCCGCCGAGCTGCTCGGCTTCTACCGCAACTACCACTCCTGTCGATGGGTCGGCGACCTGCTCGTGATGCGCCTGCGCGTCGCTCCCACCCGGGCGCAATTGGCAGAGCTGAACGAGCGCTTCGCCGACATCGTGCCCAGCGGGTCCATCCGCCCGACCAAGGCGCTGGGACCGGAGCGCTCGGGCAGTGACCACGTGGAACTGCCGCGCGTGGCGCTGCGCTTCGACCGTATCCACTACGGGCGGCTCCGCCAGCTCATCGATGCCCTGAACGAGCTCGTCGACTGACCCCGGCGCCATGACGCCTGGCGGCTACGGGTCGGCCTCGAAGGCGGGCCCCGGGGACCTCCGCAGCGTCACCACCGCTTTCTGCACCGAGCGCCGGGCGCGGGTGAGGCGTTTCTCCTCGGCGACGAGGCCGGGGTCGGGGGTCGCCCCCCGGCCCGCCATGCTGCTCGCTTCGCGCAGCCGGTCGAAGGCGAGGTCACCGAGCTCCTCGGCGATCGCTTCGAGCCGGTCGGCCACGTCCTCGAGGTCCACTCCCCGCCCTCTCCGTCCGGTCCGACCCGGCGCTCGACCCGAGCCCGCTCAGCGATCGTGCGCGGGGAGGTCCACGTCGTGGATCTCGAGGGTGCCCTCGGCGGCCTTGGCCCGCAGGACCTTCTTGTCGAATTTCCCCACCGAGGTCTTGGGGATCTCGTCGGCGAACGCCCACCGCTCGGGAAGCCACCAACGGGCCACGCGCGACGACAGGAACACGAGGATCTCGGCGGGCTCGGGCCGGACACCTTCGGCAGGCACGATCACCACGAGGGGCCGCTCGTCCCAGCGCTCGTCGGGCACCCCGATGACGGCGGCCTCGTACACGCCGGGATGCGCCATCACCTCGTTCTCGAGCTCCACCGACGAGATCCACTCGCCCCCGGACTTGATGACGTCCTTGGTGCGGTCCGAGATCTGCATGAAGCCGCGCCCGTCGAGGCTCCCGACATCGCCGGTGCGAAGCCAACCGTCGTGGAAGCGCTCCGGACTGGGGTCCCCGTAGTAGGCGGCGGTGACCCACGGCCCCCGGACCTCGAACTCCCCCACGGACTTGCCGTCGCTGGGGAGCACTTCACCCTCCTCGTCGACGACCCGGAGATCCACACCAGCGATGACACGGCCCGTCTTGGCACGCCAGTCCATCTCCTGCTCGGGAGGAACGCCCTTCGGGGCCCGGCCGAAGGCGCACACCGGGCTGGTCTCGGTCATCCCCCAACCCTGGATCATGGCGATGTCGAACCGCTCCTGGTACGCCTCCATGAGCGAGCGCGGCACCGCCGCCCCACCCGCGGTCAGGAGCCGCAACGACGAGAGGTCGACGTCGTTGCTCTGGGAGTATCGCAACAGGTCGTTCCAGATGGTCGGGACGCCGAGAGACAACGTGGGGCGTTGCTCGGCGATGATGCGGGCCAAGGGCTCGGCCTGCAGGAACCGTTCAGGGAAGATCAGGTCGGTCCCGGCGAAGAACGCCGTGTACGGCATCCCCCAGGCGTTGGCGTGGAACATGGGCACGATCACGAGCACGCGGTCCTTCTCGCTGGCGCCCACACAATTGTTGGTCATGCCCGCGAAGGCGTGCAGCCACGTCGACCGGTGGCTGTAGACGACCCCCTTGGGATTGCCGGTGGTGCCACTCGTGTAGCACATCGACGCCGCCTGGTACTCGTCGAGCGCGGGCCACGCATACCCGGGCTCCTCGGCGTCGACGAGGTCGTCGTAGGACATGGTGTCGCCGAGCCCCGTCGTGTCGCCCTCCCCCACCACGATGACGTGTTCCACCGTTTTGCACTCGTTGCGGACGCGGGCGAACAGTGGCGCGACCGAGGCGTCGACGATGACGACCTTGTCCTCGGCGTGGTTGACCACGTACGCCAGCTGCTCGGGGAAGAGACGGATGTTGAGCGTGTGGAGCACCGCCCCCATCGACGGGATCGCCAGGTACGCCTCGAGATGTTCCTGGTCGTTCCAGGCGAAGGTCCCGACCCGGTCGTCGTCGGCGACGCCGAGTCGTCGCAGCGCCTTGGCCAGTTGCTCGGCGCGCGCCCCGACCTGCGTGAAGTTCGACTCCCGGTACCCGTCGGGCTGTGCGGTGACCACCTGGCTCTCGCCGTACACCGCCTGGCCTCGACGGAGGATGCCGCTCACCAGGAGCGGCCCGTCTTGCATCGTGCTCTGCATGCCCGGAGCTTACCGGTGGCCCCCGAGCGGGGCGGGGCCCGGTGCAATAGCCTTCGCTGCATGGACCGGGCCACCGCCTTGGAATTCATCGCGCAGCACCACCGGGCCGTGCTGGCGACCACCCGCGCTGATGGCAACCCTCAGCTCTCCCTCGTCGCCGCCGCCGTGGACGGCGACGTGGTGGTGGTCTCCACCCGCGAGACCGCCATGAAGACCAAGAACCTGCGCCGTCGCCCGCGGGCCTCGATCATCGTGTTCACCGACAACTTCTACGGGGACTCGGTCCAGGTGGAAGGTCCCGTCGAGGTGGTGTCTCTCCCCCAGGCCATGGAGGGCCTCGTGGCGTACTACCGCCAGGTGGCGGGCGAGCATCCGGACTGGGACGACTACCGCGCCGCGATGGAGCGGGAGCGCAGGGTCCTGCTCCGGATCACCGTCGAGCGCGCCGGGCCCGACCGGGCCGGCTGAGCGCGGCCCCACCCACCGTCGTTCGACGACCGCCGGTAGGGTACGTCGCCGACCCTGCACGCGGGTCGGCGGCCGAGGGATCGGTGAGCCGAGGGGAGGACCATATGGGGCAGATCAACACCGTGCGCGGCCCGATCGACGCGCAGGAGCTCGGCACGACGCTCATGCACGAGCACGTCTTCGTGCGCTCACCCGAGGTGGCGGCCAACTGGCCCACCGGCTGGGACCGGGACACCCAGGTGGCACGCGCCGTCGAGCGTCTCCAGGAGCTCAAGGCGGCGGGGATCGACACCATCGTCGACCTCACCGTGGTGGGTCTGGGCCGCGACATCGAGCCCGTCCAGGAAGTGGCCGCACAGGTGGACCTCAACATCGTCGTGGCCACCGGCCTCTACACCTACAACGAGCTTCCGCACTACTTCGACTACCGGAGCGCTCCGTTCCGACCGAGCGGCGTGGACATGTTGGACGAGTTCTTCCTCCACGACATCGAGAACGGGATCGCCGGATCAGGGGTACGGCCCGGGATCCTCAAGTGCGCCACCGACGAACCGGGGCTCACGCCCGGAGTCGAGCGCATCCTGCGCGCCGTGGCCCGCGTGCATCGCCGCACGGGGCTCCCCATCTCCACCCACACCCACACCCGCACTCGACGCGGGCTCGACCAACAGCGTGTCTTCGCCGACGAAGGCGTCGACCTTTCACGCGTCGTCATCGGGCACAGTGGCGACAGCACCGATCTCGACTACCTCGGGGAGCTTCTGCAGGCGGGCTCGACACTGGGCATGGACCGTTTCGGCGTCGACGCCTACTGCCCCACCGAGAAGCGGGTCGAGACCGTGGCCCGACTCTGCGAAAGCGGCTGGGCGCAGTACATGGTCCTCTCCCACGACGCCGGGTGCCACATGGACTGGTTCGACGAGGACTTCCTGCACCAAGCCCAGCCGAACTGGAATTTCCTCCACATCAGCACCGTGGTCCTGCCCGCCATGCGCGATCGAGGCGTGAGTGAGGAGCACATCCGGACGATGCTCGTGGACGTCCCGCGTCGCATCCTCGAACACGGACCGGGGTATTGACCTCGGCACCCGGTGCCGCCGGCATCGGCGCCACCGGAGTCGGCGTTCCCGCGACCCGAGTCGGCTCGGCACCGGCATCGGACTGCCGGCGCCGAGCCAATGACATCGGGCCGTGTCGCCGCTGAACCGCTCGTTCCGACGACACGACGAGTCTGCACAACGGGCATCAACCGTCTCCCATAAGACCCTCAACATCTTCGCAACGGACCCTCGGCCCCGCCCTCCATTTCACGGGCGCGCTCGATACGCTCGCCTTCTCCACCGGTCTCGACTCGAGGAGAAGTCCCGTGGCCGATTTCCCGTCGTGCCCCGCCGGCACTCTGCCGGGTCGATCCGGCGTCGACCGACGCGGCCCCGTCATCGAGATGCACGCGGGGTAGCCACGGCGCCCCGGCCCCGCATCGACGGGCCAAGAGCCCTCGGAAACGTCTCACGCCGCGTCGCCCTCGCCGGGGCGGTGGTGGCGGCGGCGATCTGTGCGGGGTGCAGCGGCCCGGCCACAGGATCGACCACCAGTGCGATCCCCACGGTCAACGTCGGGTCGGTCCCCTTCGGGGTCTACGTGGGCCAGGGGGAGCCGAGCGGCGTGGCGCGGTTCGCGGCCGCCACCGGGGCCAAGCCCAGCCTGGCCTCGGACTACCTGCCTCGCACCGACGGTTGGGCCGGAATGGTGGAAGCCGAGCCGCTCCGGGGGACCCTCGCTCCGTGGGGCTCGAGCCGGTTCCGCCTCGTCCTGGGCGTGCCCATGCTCCCCACCCGCGACGGGCACGCGGTGGGGACGTTGTCGGCGGGGGCGGCGGGCCGTTACGACGCCGAATTCGCCACGCTGGCCAGGACCCTGGTGTCCTACGGCGAGGGGGACGCCATCTTGCGCCTGGGATGGGAGTTCAACGGGACCTGGTACCCGTGGTCCGTCACGAGCGAGTCCGACGCCGCGGACTTCGCCGCCTACTTCCGCAACATCGTGACCGCCATGCGCAGCGTCCCGAAGACCTCGTTCCGATTCGTGTGGAACCCGAACGCGGGGCCGACCCCTGTCGCCGCCCGAGATGCCTATCCCGGGAACGCCTACGTCGACTACGTGGGGCTCGATCTCTACGACCAGGTGTGGGGCGTCCCCTTGGACCCCGCGCTGGCCTGGCCCCGCTACGTCACCGAGGCCAACGGGCTGGCGTGGCTGTCGTCGTTCGCCGCTGCCCACCACAAGCCTGCGGTCATCCCCGAGTGGGGGGTGACCATCCGACCTGACGGGCACGGGCTCGGGGACGACCCGTTGTTCGTGGCCAAGATGGCGTCGTGGGTCTCGACCCACGACGTGGCCTTCACGAGCTACTTCGCCTTCGACGCGTCCGACGGCCAGCACGACATCCTGGACCGCGCCTTCTCCCGGTCACGCGTCGTCTTCGAGGAATCGTTCGCCGCCACCCATGCCGTGCCGGTCGCCCCCACGGGCGGATAGGACCCGAAGGCGCCGCCGATCCTGGCTCCGATCCCCCGTCCTGGTGGAGATGGGGGTAGTGGTAGACATGAGCGTGTTGGGTCGATGTTGACGACCCGTTGGCCGCGTCATGAGGTTGATTCATCACGATGCGTCGTAACCAGGATCATCGAGACGGGGAGCAGCTCCAATGCGGAGCCACGAGGGCGACGGCCCCAAACAATTCAAGGTCAGCTTCCGCGGATACCGGCGTCAGCCGGTCGACGAGTACGTCGAACGCCTCCACGGATGGCTCGTCGACTCCGAGGCCCGGGCCGAGGACGCCGTCGAAGCCGCCACGACGGCCGTCGGCGAGCGGGCGTCCGAGATCCTGCGCGCTGCGCTCGAAGTCGGCGACAAGGCGCGCGCCGAGGCCGAGGCGATCAAGGCCGAGGCGGTCGAGAACGCCGAAGCCGAGGCCAACCGCGTCATGGAGGACGCCCACCGGCAGATCGAGGAGCTGCAGCAGAGCATCGACAATCTGGCCGTGCGCCGGGCCAACGTCCTCAGCGAGCTGGGCCGACTCCGGAAGTACCTGGCCGCGGCTGCCCCCGAGGGCACTCCCCGCGACGTCGAGGACACCGAAGACATCGAGGCGACGGCCATGCGGGCCGAGCCCGACCACGAGGTGGCCTCGAAGAACGGCGCTCGTCCGGTCTCCACGTCTTCGTGAGCCGGCCGACCGCCTGACGATCGAGGGCGGCCGGGCCCCCGTGGCGCCGCGGTCCCGCCCGGGTTACCGCAAGGCGAGCTGACCGGGCACGAGCGGCGCCGGCAACGAGCTGTCACCCATGATCCAGCGGTCGACGCTCGACGCGCACGAGCGGCCCTCGGCGATGGCCCACACGATGAGGCTCTGTCCGCGGGTCATGTCCCCGCACACGAACACACCGTCGCGGTTGGTCTGCCAGTCCCCGTCGCACGCCACGCTCCCGCGGGCGTCGAGCTCGAGGCCGAGCTCGTCCACCACCCCCCGGCGCTCGGCGCCCAGGAAGCCCATGGCCAACAGGACGAGCTCACAGGGCAATTCGAAATCACTGCCGGGAACGGGCGCGAACACGGGGCGACCGCCGTCGCTCCCCATCTCGACACGCTGCCCCGCCAGGGCGCGCACGGCGCCGGTGCCGTCGTCGACGAAGTGCGTGGTCGTCACGCCGTAGAGCCGGTCCCCGCCCTCCTCGTGGGCGGACGAGGTTCTGAGGATGAGGGGCCAGGTGGGCCAGGGGTTGTCCTCGAGCCGATTGTCGGGAGGCCGGGGCAGGATCTCGAGCTGGTGCACCGACGACGCGCCCTGGCGATGGACGGTCCCCAGGCAGTCGGCGCCGGTGTCCCCGCCCCCGATGATCACGACGCGTCTGCCCCGGGCGGAGATCGGGGACGTCTCGAGCGCTCGTTCGCGCACCAGGTTGGACGGCTTGAGGTAGTCCATGGCCATGTGGATTCCGGCCAGGTGCCGGCCCGCCACGGGCAGGTCCCGGGGCAACGTCGCCCCACCCGCCAGCACCACGGCGTCGAATTCGGCCGTCAGCGACGCCGCCGACACCACTCGCACGTCGG
>JARLGQ010000325.1 GCA_031292675.1 Acidimicrobiales bacterium | reverse complement strand
TCTGCAGATCATCGACGGCGACGACCTCGAGGAGCACACCGAGGACCTCCTGGCCGGCGCCGCCGAGAAGCTGGTGGCCGAGCACTGCCCGACCGAGTTCGAGGAGGACTGGGACCTCAAGGCGCTGATCGACGCGCTGATGCAGTACTACCCGACGAAGTTCGCGGTGGCCGATCTGGCGCAGGCGGCGACGACCGAGGATCTCGTCGAGTCGATCGTCGAGGAGGCGCTCGGGTACTACGAGCAGCACTCGGAGTCCATGCCGGGCGGCGCGGAGACCATGCGTCAGATCGAGCGCGACGTGTACCTCCAGATCATGGACGCCCGCTGGCGCGACCACCTGGCGGAGATGGACAACCTCAAGGACGGCATCCACCTGCGCTGGACCGTCCAGGCCGATCCCCTCAACGCCTGGCAGCAGGAGGGCTACTCCATGTTCGGCCAGCTGATGGAGGTCATCGACAACGACTACCTGCGCTACATCCTCCACGTCGAGGCGGTGCAGGCACCCGCGGCGGAGCCGGACCTGGACCGGGCCGTCTACGCGGCGGCCGAGGACCCGGTGGCGGAGACCGGTGCCCTAGCCTCGGCGCTGCTCGCCGAGCAGGGCACCAACGTCGCCCCCCAGTCGGCCATGCTCGGTGCCCCCGCGGGAGGCAACGGCAGCGGTGGCGGGGCCGCGAAAGCCCAGATCAAACGGCCCAACGCGCCAGACCCCACCGCCCTGGTCCCGATCGTGAAGGAGCAGCACGAGAAGGTCGGTCGCAACGACCCCTGCTGGTGCGGGAGCGGCAAGAAGTTCAAGTTCTGCCATGGCGCCGCCTGACGGGCCGGCGGCCGGCGCACCGCGCGACTTCTCAACCGAGCTCGAGGCGCTGGGCGAGCGGCTGGCCGAGGCCGAGCGTTACCTGGGCCGCGAGAAGCTCGAGGTCAGGCGGGCCGAGCTCGAGGCCGAGGCCGCCCGGCCCGACCTGTGGGACGACCCGGACAACGCCCGGTCCGTCACCCGGGAACTGGGGCGGGTGTCCGCCGATCTCGACCAGCTCGAGAGCCTCCGCGGTGGCCTCGACGACGCCCACGCGCTGCTCGAACTGACCGACGAGTCGGCCGCCGCCGGCGCACGGGACGTCGCCCTCGACGCCGAGTTGGTCGAGACCGTCGACGCCCTCGGCACGCGGCTCGGCGCGCTCGAGCTGCAGTCGCTCTTCTCGGGTGACTACGACGAGCTCGACGCCGTGTGCGAGGTGCACGCGGGAGCGCGAGGCACCGACGCGCAGGACTGGACCGAGGTCATGCTGCGCATGTATCAGCGCTGGGCCGAGCGTCGTGGCTTCACGGTGGAGGTGGACGAGGCCACCGAGGGGCAGGAGGCAGGGTTGCTGTCGGCCACCTTCATCGTGCACGGCCGCTTCGCCTACGGGCTGCTCGCGACCGAGCGTGGCGTGCACCGGCTGGTGCGCATGTCGCCCTTCGACTCGCAGCACCGGCGCCAGACGAGCTTCGCGTCCATGGACGTGACCCCGTTCCTCGAGGACGTGTCCTCCGAGGTCGAGATCGACGAGAAGGACCTGCGCATCGACACCTACCGTTCGTCGGGCGCCGGCGGCCAGCACGTCAACAAGACGGACTCGGCGGTGCGGCTGACGCATCTGCCCACGGGGATCGTGGTCTCCTGCCAGAACGAGCGCAGCCAGCACCAGAACAAGGCGAAGGCGCTGCAGATCCTCGGGGCCAAGCTGGCCGAGCGTGCCCGCCTCGAGCGGCGGGCCGAGCTCGACGCGTTGAGCGGCGAGCGGGTCGACAACGCCTGGGGCAACCAGATCCGCTCCTACGTCATGGCCCCGTACCAACTGGTCAAGGACCTGCGCACTGGCTACGAGACCGGCAACGTCGACGCGGTGCTCGACGGCGACCTCGACCCGTTCATGGAGGCCGAGTTGCGCCGCCAGCGCGAGGTCAGCGCGTAGGAGCTGCCTCCGACGGCTGTGACCTGCGCCGGAGCTGCTGAACCGAAACGCTCATCGGGAGAAACTAGGATCGTGCGGGTGCCCCGCCGCAGGTGGGGGCGACACCTCTCTCACTGATGATCCGATTCGAAAACGTCACCAAGACATACAAAGGCTCGACCGTCGCTCTGCGCGACATCACCGTGGAGATCGAGAAGGGCGAGTTCGTCTTCCTCGTCGGCGCCTCCGGCTCGGGCAAGACGACGTTCATCCGCCTCCTTTTGCGCGAGGAGCTCCCCGACTCGGGCCAGATCCTCGAGGCCGGCCGCAACATCGTGGAGCTGCCCAAATGGCGCGTGCCCTACCTGCGCCGCAACATCGGGTGCGTCTTCCAGGACTTCCGGCTGCTGCCCAACAAGACCGTCTTCGAGAACGTCGCCTTCGCCCTCGAGGTCATCGGGCGTCCGCGCTCGACGGTCGAGTCCCAGGTGCCCCAGATCCTCGAGCTCGTCGGTCTGGCCGACAAGCGCGACAACCTGCCCCACGAGCACTCCGGCGGCGAGCTGCAGCGCGTCGCCATCGCGCGGGCCTTCGTCAACCGCACGCTCATCCTGGTGGGCGAC
>JARLGQ010000324.1 GCA_031292675.1 Acidimicrobiales bacterium | reverse complement strand
CTCTACAGTCCCGCACCCCGAGCCATGGCTCAGCTCAACAACAGGGGCTCGGTCTCGGCCACGGCTTGCTCGGACGACTCCGCGGGCGTGGCGTCGGGTTCGGTGTAGTGGTACTTGCCGCCCCGGAGCAGCGATGCAACCGCTCCGAACATGCAGACAACGGCGGCAAAGTCGAAGGCCTTCTGGAGGCCCTTTCCGAACGGGGCCGAGATGAGGTGAGGGAAGAACGACCGGCCCGTGATGTAGCTGGCCTGGGAGGCGGTCAGGTGGTGCAGAGCAGCGGGCCCGAGCAACGTTGCCATCGGGTTGTACCCGAGGAACGCCGCGAAGAGAGAGCCCACGGGAGGAAGGTGCGAGACGCGTGTCGCCGTGCTCGTCGAAACTCCTCGTGCCACCAGCCCGTGGAAGAGGGTGGAGGGCAGCGTGGCAGAGAGCCCCAGGATCATGAGGGTGAAGAAGATCCCGATCGAGAGCACCTGGGCCGACGAGTTGAAGGTGGCCGCCATGCCCGCCCCGGCCCCCCGCTGGGTGGACGGAAGGCTGTTCATGATCCCGGCCTGATTCGGGGCGATGAACAGGCCCATGCCGACCGAGTTGAAGAAGATGAGAGTGGCGAAGACCGGATAGCCGAAATTGACGGGCAGCATCTGCAGCAAGAGGAACGACAGGGCCACCAGCAGCAGGCCGCCGGTGGCGAAGGGGCGGGCGCCGTGCCGGTCGGCCAGGTGTCCCGAAAGGGGACCGGCGAGGAGGAATCCGACGGTCAGGGGCACCATGTAGATACCGGCCCACAAGGGAGTCGAACTGAAGCTGTAGCCGTGCAGGGGCAGCCAGATCCCCTGGAGCCAGATGATCAGCATGAACATGAGCCCGCCCCGGCTGAGCGAAGCCAGCCCGCTGGCGACGTTTCCGGCCGTGAAGGCCCGGATGCGAAACAGCGTCAGCCGGAACATGGGGTGGGCCACTCGTGTCTCGATGGCACAGAAGACCGCCAGCAGCGCGATCCCACCGATGATCTCGGTCATCACCCACGGGCTTGTCCAGCCCATGGTGTGGTGGCCATAGGGCAGGAGACCGTAGGTGATCCCGACCAGGATCAGGATGAGCCCCGCCGCGAAGGTCGCGTTGCCCCACCAGTCCACATGTGCGGGCGTGCGGACGCTGCGGTCCTCGAGCTTGCGGTAGGCCCACACCGTCCCGAAGACCCCGAACGGCACCGACACCAGGAAGACCAGGTGCCATTGGACCGGAGCCAACAGGCCACCCAGGACCAGGCCGATGAAGGCACCGGCAATGGCGGCGACGTTGTTGATGCCCAGTCCGAGCCCCCGCTGGTTGGGCGGGAAGGCGTCGGTGATGATGGCCGAGGAATTGGCGAAGAGCATGGCCCCGCCCACTCCCTGCCCGACCCGCATGGCGATCAGCCACACGGCGGCACCCGGTCCGTGCAGCCAGGTGACCGACAACAGGACGGAGAAGAGGGTGAAGACGGCGAAGCCGAGGTTGTACATCTTCACCCGGCCGAACATGTCGCCCACCCGCCCGAGGGTCACCAACAGGACGGCAAGGACCACCATGAATCCCATGAGGATCCACAGCATGTACCCCGTGTTGGACGGGGTCAGGGGGTTGAGGTCGATGCCACGGAAGATCGCCGGGAGCGCGATCAGCACGATCGATTGGTTGATGAACACCATGAGCGTGCCCAACGTGATGTTGGAAAGGGCGATCCACTTGTAGCGCTGGTCGGGCGACCGGGCCACGTCGTCGCCGCCGGCGGGTGGAGCTCCGGGCTGAGCGTGGTCCGCCGCCGATGGGGCTCCTGGTCGGTTCGGATCCGGCGCCATCGACTGTATCTTAACGTTGACGTTAAGGTCTGTGCACCCCGGACCCAGCCCGTGTGCCGTTGGCGCAGGTCAGGACAGGAATTCGGCGGTCGGCTCGAGGCTCTGCAGGGCGGGAGCGAGGCGCGTGGGACTGTTGACCCGCCGGCGTCACTCCTCTAGACAGTCGCCGGTGAAGCCGCACCGTCGCGGATCGAGCCGACCTTGGGTACGGGGGCTCGTGCTCGCGGCTGCCGGGATGTCGTTGGCGGCGCTCACCGGGACCGTGGCCGCCACCCCGGCGAGGGCGGGCACACCCTTGTCGATCGTGGTCTCGGGCAATCACTTCGTCAACGGCGCCGGCGCCACCATCCGGCTCCTGGGCGTGGACGTCCCGAGCACGGAATACGCCTGCGACCAAGGGTGGGGGTACTCCTCGCAGCCCCTGACGGTCACCGCCGCCGACGCCATCGCCTCATGGCACGCCGACGCGGCGCGCGTCCCGCTCAACGAGGACTGCTGGTTGGGCTTGAACGGGCAGCCGTCCTACGGCACGGCGTCTGGTTACCAGCAGGCCATCGAGACGTGGGTCTCCGATCTGAACACGGCCGGGCTGTACGCCATCATCGACCTGCACTGGACGGCGCCCGGCACCGGGGACGCAGACGGTCAGCGCCCCATGCCTGATGCGCACTCGTTGGCGTTCTGGTCCTCGGTGGCCAACGAGTTCAAAGGCGATGCCGCCGTCGTGTTCGACGCGTTCAACGAGCCGTACTCGCCCGCCGCGAACGGCGACTCGAGTCTGGCCGTGAGCTGGTCATGCTGGCTCGACGGGGGTTGTCCGGTGCCGGTCGCCAACCAGGACGGGCCCATCGACGACAACGACACCTACACCGCCGTCGGCATGCAGGCCGTCGTCGATGCCATACGGGGCACCGGTGCCACCCAACCGATCATGCTCGGCGGTCTGAGCTACGCCAACGACCTCTCGGGATGGCTGGCGCACGAACCCGTCGACCCCGCCCACCAGCTGGTGGCCTCGTTCCACGGCTACTACGGGGAGGCCTGTGACACCGCGCCGTGCTGGGACACCACCGTCGCCACCGTGGCGGCCCATGTGCCGGTCGTGACCGGTGAGTTCGACCAGGGGTACGACTGCGTCGATCCTCCGACCACGCCCTCGAGCCTGACCACCTTCGACACCGCCTTCATGGACTGGGCCGACGCAGCCGGTGTGAGCTACCTGGCCTGGGGATGGTGGGTCCTGGGCACCACGTCCACCCGATGCAGTGCCCTCGGCGATCCCGGCGACAGCTACGCCCTGATCTCGGGTTATTCGGGCACTCCGGTAAGCCCCGACGGGTCGACGCTCCGTTCCCATCTCGCCGCCTTGGTCGCACCGGGCACGGTTCAGGTCACCACCGGCTCTCTCGCCGCCGGTGCGGTGAAGGCCAAGTACTCGGCCGCGCTGTCGGCGAGCGGAGGCAATCCCCCCTACCGGTGGTCGGTTTCAGCAGGTCGACTGCCGCCCGGCCTCCACCTGCACTCCACCGGGGTGATCACAGGAAAGCCCACTGTGAAAGGGTTCTTTGCCTTCACCGTAAGAGTTGTCGACCGGAAGACGAGAACGAAGCCTCATACACAGAACACCGGCGCACGGTCCTTGTCGATCACCGTCGGCTGACTCGGTCCGCTTATGGTGACCGTTTCGTCGCCGGCGCATGACGTGGCGCATGACGTACCGCGGGTGCCTCGCGCAGATCTGCGGGCTCGAGCGAGTGGGTGATCACGGCGCGGACGACCTCGCTCAACGGGGTGCGATTGCTCCTGGCGTGTGCCCGGAGCAAGGCGAACGCCTCCTCCATGCCGACCTTGCGGCTCTCGGCCACGATCCCCTTGGCCTGCTCGATGACGATTCGGGAGTTCAGCGCGCCTTGGAGCTGCCCCGCGAGATCGGCCCCGTGCTTGATGGCCCGCTCCTGCAGGATCCCGATGGTGGCCACGTCGGCCAGCGCCTGGGTGAGGTTGATGTCCTCGACGGAGAGCTCCACCAGCTCGGGGCTGAAGATGTTCATGGCCCCGATCACGTCACTTCGAAGCCGGAGCGGCAGGGCGTGCACCATCTTGAACCCTGCGTCTCTTGCCTCGGGGACGAACCGAGGCCAGCGGGTTTGAGCGCCGTCGAGGCGCTGGTTAAGTACCTGCTCCCCGGTGAGGACACAGTCCCGACAGGGACCTTCGTCATTTTGGAATTCGATCAGCTCGAGCGCACGCATGCGCTCCGACGATGACGCCATGACACGCAACTCACCCCGCGGGGCGGTCAACGCAAGGCCCACTTCTGCCGATCCCAACAACTCCGCACACCGCTCGACCAGGGCTGACATGAAGTCGATGAGGTCGAAGTCGGCAACCAGCGTGTCGGCCAGCTCGACGAAGGTCCGGGCCAACCATTCTTCGCGATTGTCCACGGTCACCCCCCGATCCTCACGCATCCGGTGACCTCTGACTCGTCCTCACGTCCAAGGACGAAAGCGTGCTTGGCAATATTGCCACGGATCACTGAGCCGGGGAACCTCATCCCACCTGCCCTTTTGACATCACGAGTCGTCGAACCTGAGCTGTCGGGTGACCACCTCGGTCGCCACCTGGTCGATCGGCTGTTCATTGGCGAAGGCGCGCCCTCGCAGTCGCGCCAGGGCTTCGCCGATGGGGCAACCGAGCTGGACAGAGATCATCCCCGTGGCCTGGTGCACCACGGCGCGGTAGTCGTCGACCTCGAGTCCCCACGCCAAGCTCTCCGAGAGGGCGCCTGCCTGCATGTCGAGGACCTGATTGGCCACCAGACCGGCAACCAGGAGCGCGGCAGCCAGCTCCTTGCCCTCGAAGACACCGGGTTCGTCGCGGTAGAGGACGAGGACCCCGAGCTTGATCACCCCCAATCGCAGGGGAAGTGCATAGATGCTCTGGATTCCCTCCTGAGCAACGGCGCGGGTGAATTGCGGCCAGATACTGCTGGACGATCCCACGTCACCCACGAGAACGGGCTCGCCCTCGGCGTAGGCGTCGCTCGCCGGACCTTGACCCAAGGTGAACTCCAGGTCCTGCACGGTCACGGACACGCCGTACGCACCGGCCACGCTCGGGAATGTGGCTTCGCCCATCAACACGACCGATGCCCCGCTCATCCGCAGCATCCGGGACGCGCTCCTGCAAATCGTGGTGAGCGACGGACGATCGTCGTCGGTGCCGCCGATCAGCTCAGCCAAGAACCGATCGGCGTCTTCAGCTCTCATCACTCCCCCCGGGGAGAGGCGTTACTCCCCCCGGGGAGAGGCGTTGCCTCAGTCGACGACGTCAGCTGGTGACCGTCATCGTCGACGAACGTAGAGCGACGGACCGAGTCACTCGCGAAGCTGAGTGGAACCAGTCCCTGATCCAAGGTTCGACAGTGTCGGAGTTGGAGCCGTCCGAGCTGTCGCAGACGACCGAGGGTTGCTCGTCGGAGGGGGTCTCCGGGCAAATGCACTCGTCTGTCCATGAAGTCGCCCTTTCCCCTCGGCGCCCCTCGGGGCTTGCCGTCAGGGTCTCGGACGACAGCACATGATGACTGGTGAGAGCGAGCATACGCCCCTCATGAAGAGCTTTCCATGGTGATCGAGCCGCTTGTCCGGCGCTGACCCCGCTCTGGTGTGGGCCGATCGGACCACCGCCGCGGCCTCGTCAGATACAAGCCCTTCGTGCCACGCCACGACCCGGGCAGTTGGTACAGAGAGTGAACGAACCACGATCCGCGCCGACGTTCCGCGACTCGGAAGACACAATTGTTGTGCCGGTCGTGGACGGGCGATCCTCAAGGAACGATCACCTGGTGTCGATCACTTGCTCACGACCCCTGAGAGGGGCGCCCGGTTACGACAGCGTGCCTAGATACGGTTGCCCGTCGCCGAGGCTAGACGCGACCTCTCCTGAAGCAACGCGAGAAGGTACGCCATGTCTGTCACCCGAGCAATCACCGCATCTGTGGGCGCGGCCGTGCGTCCCCGACACATCTCCCGCTGGTTCGCGTCGCTGGCGGTCGTCGTCGTAGGCGCTGCCGTCATGGCCCCCGCCGGTGTCGCCGATGCCGCACAGGCGCCGGTACGCCTCGGGACCGCAGGCAGCTTCGCCGTCCTCGCCGGCGCGGGCGTCACCAACACCGGCCCCACCACCATCAACGGAGACCTCGGAACGTTCCCGACCACGTCCATCTCGGGGGCGGCGTCGATGACCATCACCGGGACCAATCACGGCGGCGACGCCGTGACCCAGGGCGCCAAGACGGATCTCGTGACCGCCTACAACACCGCGGCGGGCGAGGGCCCGACGACGGCAGTCCCCGCCGATCTCGGCGGACAAACATTGACTCCGGGCATCTACAACTCGGCGTCCTCGCTCGGGCTCACCGGGGCGCTCACGCTCAACGGGGGCGGGAACCCGAATGCACTCTTCGTCTTCCAGGCCGGGTCCACCCTGACCACCGCTTCCGCCAGCAGTGTCGTCCTGACCAACGGCGCCCAGGCCTGCAACGTCTTCTGGCAGGTGGGGAGCTCGGCGACACTGGGGACCGGCTCCAGCTTCCGGGGGACCATCCTGGCGCTGACATCGATCAGCGTGACGACGGGCACGACCATCGTGGGCCGGGCACTGGCCCGCAACGGCGCGGTCACCCTCGACACCGACACCATCACGACCCCGACGTGCACCACTCCGACGGGCACCACCGTGACCACCCCTGGCAGCGCCAACGCCAGCACCAAGTCGCCCAGTCCCAACGGAACGACCTCCACGGGGACGGCAACGCCCGGTGGGACCGGGACCGGGACCGGGACCCCGACGGGCACGACCGCGACGGGCACACTTCCCTTCACCGGGATCAACCCGTTGCTGCCGACCCTCGGCGGGGTGCTGGTCGGATCGGGCCTGCTCCTGATGGGACTGTCGAGCGCACGCCGCAGGCGCACGAGCGCCTGAGCGTCCGAGCTCGACCGACTCGTGCGTCGGCTCAGCGAGCCCCGGCCGCCACCGCCTGGCCCCAGGTGTAGATGTAGTACGCCGGACTGTGGGTGATCACGGCGAAGAGCTCGGCGTCACTCAACCACGGTGACGCGGCCGCGGGCGACGCCTCGCCGGCGCCCATGACGAGCGTGCCGCCCGACGCGGCCAGCTGCGGGGCGCTGAAGCCCAGGATGTTGTCGCGATGGCCCCAGCAGCCGCTCGAGTTGCCGACGCAGCCGAGGTTGCCCGAACCCGGGCCGTCGTCGTACATCCAGTTGTAGTTCGACCCCAGAGCCCCCGCGTTCTCGCTCCAGTTCGACGCCCACCGCAGGATGCCGATCCCGGGCGGGACGATGGTCGGCGCGGGATCGGTGTCGGCCTGGGCCGCGGCCTGGGCATCGGTGTCCAACTCGGCCACGAGCCCCACCGCGGGCGGGAGCCCCCGGTCCACGCGCTCGGTGTCGGCCACCACGAAGAGCTGCTCGGCGGGGGTCAGTCCCGAGTAGTTGCCGGGAAGCGTCATCGACCCGAGCCCCTCCCGGCCCCGCGCCACGTCGGTCGCCTCGAGCGTCGAGGCGACACAGGGCGCCGACAGGGGACCGGCCGCGAGACAGGTGCTCTCGAACTGCGGCGTGGGGGCGATGCTCGCCGCGGGGTTGGCGGGAGGCAGGATCCCCGCCGTCGGCGTGGGGGCGGGGACGGGATGCGGCGGGGGCGGGGCGGGGTGCACGACCGGCGCGGGGTGCACGACCGGAGCCGGGGGCTTGGCG
>JARLGQ010000323.1 GCA_031292675.1 Acidimicrobiales bacterium | reverse complement strand
TGACAGCCGGGCGTCGGACCACTCGGTAGGAGCGAGAGGACGAACACCCCCGGTCTTGGCAATCAGGTCTCTGACGGCGTTGTTCGAACGACCGATCGCCCTGGCGATAGGCCGCATGTACTGCCCGGCTTCATAGCGGTCAGATCTCGGCCTGTTCAGCTGCTGAGAGCCACACGTCCATATCGCACCTCCTGGTCGGCGACAGCCTCTGCTGTCAACCGAAGTGGTGCGTGGATCCCTTGAGGCCGCCGGTGATCCCGGTTGGGGCACGAGTGATCGCCGTGGCCCCCGTCTGAGCGGTGGCGCGGCCTAAGTGACAGGGACGTGAACGAACTGGCGGACGCGCTCTTCGAGAAGTGGAACGGTGATCGGAAGAGGGGCGCGGCTCGTGCTGAGGCCGCTCGGGATTTCGTCACTATTGATGAGGCGGTGCGCGCAACGGTGAACTAGATCCTGGAGGTAGCTGGGGGCGTCAGCGAACCGTTTCTGTGCCGAGTTGGAAGTGAGTCACAATGCGACGCTCCCAAGCCCTACCCCTACGACTCGCGCTGGCAGGGTTCACGGCCCTCTCGCTCGGCTTTGCCATGGTTATTGCATCTCTGGCTCAGGATTCGGGGGTTCCTGCCTTTGCAGATTCCTCACCCTACGAGCTGTACTGCCCCGGGACACCGGTGGGCAACATCGTGCTGAACGGGGTCGTCACAACGGGCACGATCACACCGGACTCCCTGGCACCGGGGCAACAGTTCAACCTCACCAACTACCAGTCCACCGTCCTGCTGCCAAGCTCCATCGTGTCGGCCGCTGCTGCTCTCGGGAACTCGGCCATCACGGGCACCGCCAATCTCAAGGTTGACGCCACCGGTGCCACCCCGGCGTCGGTCGCCGCTCCGACGATCAACATCAACGCGCCGATTCCGAGCCCAGTGCCGTCGACAGGTCTCACTCTGAACCTCCCCTCGACGCCAGGAACCGTCGGTCCCTTCACCGCATCGGGCGGTGCCATTACCCTCACGGTGGACCCGGCCATCTCGCTTGGGCTGGTCATTTCGGGCAGCACCCTCAACCTGACCTGCACGCCGTACCCCAACAACTCTGAGACGACCGGGATTACCTCTTCGGCGCCAACGGCGACAAAAGCCTCGCCAGTCATCGCCACGGCTACGGCGGGGTCGGGTACGACAACAAGTTCGTCAGGCTCTAGCACCACCACAGGCACGACCCCACCAACGACGCTCACGGGTCCCTATGAGCTGTATTGCCCGGGGACCCCTGTGGGCAACATCGCCCTCAACGACGCCACCACCTCGGCCACGCTGTCGCCCGCGGCTCCCACCGTGGGCCAGAGCTTTTCGGTGACCAGCTACCAGACCGTGGTGAACCTCCCCTCTTCGATCGTGAGCGCGGCGGCAGCCCTGGGGAACTCCTCCATCTCAGGCAGCGCCACCGCCCAGGTGGACGCGAGCGGGGCCACTCCGGGCCACATCGCGGTGGGTCCGCTCGACATCTCCTTGCCCATCCCGTCTCCGGTGCCGGCGGCGGGGGTGCCCCTGAGCCTGCCCGGCACGCCCCAGACGGTCGGGCCCTTCACCGCCTCCAGTACGGGCATCACCATCCAGGAGGACTCCTCGGCCAGCCTCACCCTGGACGTGTCGGGATCGATGCTGACCCTCACCTGTAGCGCCTACCCCAACAACTCGGTGCCCACGGGCATCGCCCCCACGGCACCCTCGGGCAGCCCAATAGCCCCCGTGATCGCAGTGGCCGGCGGGCCGCCCACGACCACGACCGTGCCTGCACCCACCACGACAGTGGCACCCACCACGACGACCACGAGTCTTGCGGCCCTGCCCACGGTCACCGGTGTCAGTCCCACGTCCGGGTCCACCGACGGGGGCACATCCGTGTCCATCACCGGGACTGGGTTTTGCGGGTGTTCCTTTGTCGCGTTCGGCTCAGTCCCCGCCACGGACTTCACGGTGAACAGCGACACCTCGATCACCGCCTCCTCTCCAGGCGGTCCCGCAGGAGAAGTCGACGTCACCGTCACGACCCCGGCGGGCACCTCGGCGACCTCAAGCGCTGACCAGTTCACCTACACCTCGGGGCCGCCCACGGTCACCGGCGTCAGTCCCACGTCCGGGTCCACCGACGGGGGCACATCCGTGTCGATTACCGGGACTGGGTTCTGCGGGTGTTCCACGGTCATGTTCGGCTCCGTCCCCGCCACGGACTTCACGGTGAACAGCGACACCTCGATCACCGCCACCTCTCCAGCCGGTTCGGCCGGTGAGGTCGACGTCACCGTCACCGCCCCGGGGGGAACCTCGGCGACCTCGAGCGCCGACCAGTTCACCTACACCGAGGCGCCCACCACGACGACTCCGGCAACCACTACGACGACTCCGATGACCTCTACCACGACAACTAGTGCGCTGACCACAACCACGACGGCTGTTGCTGCAGTTACGACCGTTGCTCCGACCACGACGAGCAGGGTGGTCACCGCTTCTTCCCGGTCCCTGGCATTCACCGGTTCGGGACCGGGACTCAAGACGATGACCTTCGTCGGTGCTGCTGTGATGCTGTTCGGGCTTCTGTTGCTGATCCTCGTCGATGTGCCGCGCCGAGTATTGCGGCAGCTCGCCGATCTGGGTCCGGGACGACGCCGGAAGAACCGAGCACCCGGCGACAACGAAAAGCAATGGCTATAGCGGTGGGCCAGGCAGGTCGCGCACAGGAAAGGTTGGCTGCTGGGTCCCGTTAATCGCACCGACCTCAGCATGATGGTCTGAGTCAAGGACCTCGCCGCGGCCAAACGAAGCGACCGAAGGGCGCATCGTGCTCAGGCCTCCGGGATTATGGAGCCCGATCGAGATGCCAGTACCGACTGGCCTGAGAGTAGGAATGGCGACCCAGCCAGGGCATCCGGTAGTCGGGGCTATGCGTGGCCCGTGTCTTCCTCTGCCTCCGATAAGTTGCACCGGACTCGGGTGACCGGGCCGATTGGCGACCCGCGCAGTATTCAAGCGCAGAGCGATAGCGGATGGGTCCGGTCGGAGGCGAGTGCGTCAGCTTCGGACTGACTCCGCTCTGGCAGACGGAGCGTCGCCCACCCTGGACCGGGTGATCTCGATCGGCCTAAAGGTGGTTGGGGTTGCCCTATTCAGGGCGCACAGAACCGGCAGTACCGGACGGCCCAGAGATTGACCCGCAGGTGTCTGGGAGTGCTCGCGACAGCCAGCGAGTCGGGTCCCGACGACCCCCGCCGTCCCTCAATCGTCCAGCAGTTGCAAAGCGTCAGCGGATCGCCGTTCGATGGTCCCATAACCGTTGGCCGCTGCGACGGAGTGTGCCTTGGTGAGATGGTCCCGAGCCTTCTCGATGTCGCCCGGAGCCTGGCGTTCGGCGAACATCGTTCCCCACAGATGGTCGGTCCGCGCAGCGACGAACTTGGCACCTACTCGACTGCTGTAGGCGGAGGATTGGGCAAAGTAGGCGTCCGCCTCGTCGTAACGCCCGAGGACGGTGGCAAGGCCACCAAGGTAAAGGCTGACCGGTCCTTCAAACGCGACGGGGGCTAGGCACGACTGCGAGTCCCATGGCGCAAGTCGGTCCGACAACGGACCGGCACAGGCTCGGTGCCCACATACGATAGCAACGTCTGCCCAGTCAGCCATTGTGACGAGCCAGACCGGATCAACGGGAAGATCGAATCCGCCAGCAACGAAATCTTCGAGCAGCTGATTCGCCTCTTCTATTCTGTTGGCCTCCGCGTAGGCCAGGGCCAGCGCCGATGTGAGCACCCCGGCCAAATCGGGGGCATCTGCAACCATCTGCTCGAGCACAGGGACCAGTTCACCCAGGGTTCCGCGTTGGTGGTTGACGATTATAAGTTGTGAGCCGAACATGAAAGACGCGTCTGGCTGACCGCCGTCGGTACCTATCTGCAGAGCCTCCGTGGCTAGCTGTTCGGCTCGGTTCCAATCCCCGGCGATCTGGGCTCTGGTGGAGCGCAACCAAGCATGCGTCCAACTGAAAAACGGCTGGTCCAGCTGCTCGGCCAGGGATCCCAAGGCGAGGAGACCGCGATCGACCTCGTCAATATCACCGTTCTGGGCAGCGACGTCGATACGAATCAGGTAGGCGAGGAAGTGAAGTGTTGGGTCGCCGACGCGCTCGGCCCGAATCAATGCGTCAGCGGACAACGTCAGCGCTTGTTCGAGGAGCGACGGTACTAAGAGTGAATACGAAACTGCGCTCAGAACCCGCACGGTGCTGGCGTCGTCACCGGAGGACTCGGCGATGGCCAGGGCCTCGTCGGCCAGGGACTGGCGGCGCTCCAGCGGGCTGCCAAGGGCGAGTTCAGAACACAGCGTGGCGAGCACGAGCGCCCGGTCGGGCTGGTTGGCGGGGAGCCGATCGAGGGCCATCTCCAGGACCTCGACCCTCTCGGTGTCAATGACACCCGCTGCACTGAAGAAGCCCCGGTTGTTGGCCAGGGCCGAGGCAACGAGGCGGCCGGTGTCATCGAGATCTGCGGCTCGACGAGCGGCGTCGAGAAGGGTCTCACGAAACGCCGGGTCCCCCGTTTGACGCTGTGCCGTGCCGAGGCCGATGGCCAGGTCTAGCGCCAGGATCGGATCGGGATCGCTGGCCTGGGGATAGAGGTCGAGGGCCTGGGCGTAGTACGACAAGGCATCGGCGGGGGCGAGGGCGGCCAGGGCGGCGTCGCCCGCTTGGCGGGCGTAGGCGATGGCTTTGGAGATGTCGATGGGCTGGGTCGCGCTCAACCAGTGTCGGGCCAGTTCTCCCACCCTCGCCCCCGGACGGTCACCGCAGAGGTCCTCCAGCGCCTCGGCCACCTTACGGTGGGCCCGTGCCCGTCGGTTGGGACCGAGGTCCTCGGACAGGGTGTGCTGGATCAGGGCGTGGGAAAAGCTGTAGCGACCTGACAGTTCGCGCACCAGTGCCACCGCTGCCGCTGCCTCCAAGATGTCGAGCAGGTCGTCGTCGGAGGTCTGCGTGGCCCGGGCCAGGACATCGAGGTCGAAGTCCCGGCCGATCACCGCCGCCATCGACAACACCTTCCCCGCATCGGGCCCCAGTCGCCCCACCCGAGCGCCGATCACCTCACGGACGCTGTCGGGCAGGGTGACCTCGTCCAGAGAGAGATCGGACACCCATCGGCCCGACGAGTCCTGGTACAGCGCGCCGGTCTCGACGAGGTGGCGGAGCACCTCGCTCACGAAGAAGGGGTTGCCGTCGGTCTCGCGGTAGACGGCATGGGCCAGGCCCAGCCCGTCGTCATCGAGGGTCTGACCGGCGGCGGCCTCCAGGAACGCCACCACGCCAGTGTCGTCCAGTCCGGCCAGGTCGATGCGGGTCACCCCGTCCAGTCGCCGCAGGGCGGCCAGGGCGTCGAGCAGCGGGTGCCCTTGGGACAGCTCGGTGTCCCGATAGGTCCCGATCACAAGCACCCGCATGGCCTGATCGGAGGCGGCAATGTGTCGCAGCAGCAGCAGGCTGGCTTTGTCCGCCCACTGGAGGTCGTCGAGGACCACGACGACGGGCTGGTCCTGCGATACCTGTGCGAGCAGACCGACCACGGCGGCGAAGAGCAGGAACCGCTCGGTGTCGGCGTCGGTGGCCTTGGAGGGTGGCAGGTCCGGGATGCGACTGGCGAGGGCTGGCGTCAGCCTCGACAGCTCCGAGCCGTGGGCGGCGATGTGGTCCAGGAGTCGATCTTCGGGAGCGTGGGTGACGAAATATCCGAGCGCCTCGGCGAAGAGCTGGTAGGGGGTGGCAAGGCCCTCCTCACAGTGACCAAATACCACTACCGCTCCGTTGTCGAAGGCGGCGCGGGCCGCCTCGGCCACCAGGGTGGTCTTGCCCAGTCCGGCCTCGCCCGAGATGAGGAGAACCTCACGCCCCTCGCTCGCGGCCACCCGCTTCGTCGCATCGGCGATTGCCTGCGTTTCGGACTCACGCCCCACGACCCCCACGGCGGGGCGCACGGCCAAGCGGGCGGGAAGCGGGATGGTGGCGATCTCGGCACCGCCGAGGGGTTCCCAGATCACCTCGACGCTCTCGACGGGGTCGGGAAATCCTTTCAAGGAGAGTCCACCGACCGAACGGCACTCGTGACGGTTGCGGCGACCGGCCATGGCCCGCACCACGTCCGTGGCGAGGATCTGACCGCTCTCGCAGGTGGCACACAGCCGCGCCGCCTCCACCACGGCGTCCCCGAAGTAGTCGTCGTCCTCCCTGGCGACCTCTCCCATGCTCAAGCCGACCCGCAGGCCCACCCAGTGCGCCCGGCTCCGGTTATCGAGTTCGACGCCCTGTTGCATCGCCACCCCACAGGCCAGGGCAGAAGAGGGAGATGAGAGGGCCACCATCAGGCCGTCACCGAGGTTCTTCACCTCGGTGCCTCCCGCCTCGGCGATGGCCTGGCGCAGGATAGAGAAGTGCCCCCGGCGCACCTCTTCGGCCACCTCGGGCGAGAGGCGCTGGGATAGCTCGGTCGAGCCCACAACGTCGGTGAACAGAATCGCCGCGTTCTCGGTCGTCAAGAGTCACCTCCACCCCAGCGACGCCAGCGTAGGTGCGGATGGGAGCGCCTGCCGAGTGAGCCTCGGGACCCAAGCCAACGGTGCCAAGGCGACCCAGGGTGATCGCGATCGCGATCAGCGCCGATCTGACTTCGGATCTGACGGCCGTGTGTATTCAAATGGACTGGACGGTAGGTGCCGATCCTGACCGAGGTCCAGCGCAACGGCGAGGGTGAGGTCAGGTAGCGAAGAATCGGGGATCTCGATGGGGTCGTGTATCCGTCTGTGACGTGAGGATTGCGTCGGGGTCGGGTAGCGGGGTCGGAGGTGAGTCTGTCACCTTCGGACTGGCTCGGCTCTGGGAGACGGAGCGTCGCCCATCCGGGTCCGGGTAACATGCGCTCCATCCGAGCATGGCTGCAATCGGCATCGTGTGAGTCGGGGTCACGTCGGTGAAGGGATAGCCACGATCTCCGACTGGCGGTTGATTCCTTGGGACGAGGTGGGAAGGCGGCTGGGCTCCTAGCAAAGCCCCGAGGCCCCGCCTGGGACCATGCACAACTACGGTCGTACACCGTGGTCGCCAAGTTGGTGGAGATGGACAAAGCTCGCCTCGCAGCCTGGCTGGTGGTCGATACGTGGGAATACGCCTGTGAAATGGTGGCCTCTGGTCTTCCTCCATCAGTGGCCGACGAACGGGCGAAGCAGCAAATGGAGAAGGTGTTTCCGGGCGGGCACCTGGCTGAAGGCCACCATGTCTACGTGGTCGAAAATGACGGTGAGGAGGTGGGTTCTCTCTGGCTAGGACCCCACCCCGACGGAAAGCCAGACACCATCTGGGTGTTCAAGGTCAAGGTGGAGTCGGAACGGCGAGGGCAGGGGAACGGTCGGATTGCGATGCTCCTCGCGGAGGAGCAGGCTCGATTTCTGGGCGCGAGCGAACTCGACCTGAACGTAGTCGGATTCAACCACGTCGCGCGTTCGCTTTATGACTCACTCGGATATGAAACAACGTCTATCTCAATGCGAAAGAAGATAGGGCGCGGCAGCAGCCGCAACTCCTGACCTCGTCAACCCACGCAGGAATGTTCCAGTACCGGGCGGGTGCGGTCCCTGTAACACAGCACCCGCAAACTGCATCGGAGCCGCCCATAATCGGTGTGGATCCCGTGCGCGTCGTGTCCCTATCTGAGTCATCCTCGATGTGCCGTTCGCCAGCACCTGGGCCCGGAGCCGACCCGAGCAGCATTCGCGGCCTCGGGGCGATCCCGTGTGGTCGAGAAGGTCCCGGGCCTCCCTGGACGGCACACGACCCTCGTCGGGCGGATGCCTATCGCAGTGATCGGAGGATCTATGGAATCTCGCCCCCTAGCAGCCATCACTGCCGGCTGGGGGCACGTCGTCGCCTGACCCCCCGCGGATCGCTCGGTTATACAGAACCCGTATGTCTGCGCCGAAGTACGAGGAGTAGGAGACTTGACGCGTACAACCGCCCTGGTGCAAGCCCCCGATCACGCCGTAGAGATCTCCCCGTCGTGCAACTGGGTTGATGTCTGTGATCCACGGGCTGCCGCTTGTGCCATCAACATAGCTATCACAATCAAATGTCGGGTATCCGCCGTGGTCGTAGGTTTCGTTCCCGCACGTAATGGGTTTGCCGCCCGTGCCCAGCGGATAGCCGATGACCGTGGCCCGGACATGAAAGTCCTGGGAGATGACCAAGCGGTCGGCGCCAACCACATCCTCCACATCGACCGCCCGCCCCGACCGCGGCTGAGGTTCAACGGTCAGGAAGGCGTAGTCCGCCTGGGGATCATGGTTGGTCAACCAGCGTGAACTCACATACACGGCCCCGATGCTCCACGACCCAAAGGGCGAAACGCCGTTGTGGTACCCGGGCACGAAGACCAAGTTGGACCCGGTCCCGGACAGGCAGTGCGCCGCCGTGATGAGAAAGGAGTCGGCCGCCTACGGCTCAGCCCACACCCCGGCGCAGATCATGGCCGTCGTGAGCGTATTCATGACCTGTGAAGTCCCGGCTTCCTTGTCCAGACAGGGACACACCTTCGGCGCGCGGTGCCGCCGCCGTCGAGATGGCCGGACACCACGGAGGTGTGAAGGATCCGTACGCCCTCGGCCTCCACTTTTCGCAGGACAAATTGCCTACTTGAAGAACTCGTCGAACTCGTCCTGATCGCAGTACACGGTGTCGAGTGACACGATCTTTCCGTTACGGACGACCCACCGCTGGAACCCATACTGATGGATCTTGGCCCCGGGCCGTTGGGCGTCAAGCTCGAAGTAACCCAGCACGGAATCCTTACCCGCAGCGACCAACTCGATTGGTTGCGCCTTCAGGGTGCCCCCGCTGACCTCAAGTGCGATCCGAACCATTTCGGCGATCTCCCAGTGACCGGCGTGGGGTCCAGAGATCTGTGAGTGGCCCGAGTGGGTCCATACCCCGTCGGGATCCCAAAGTCTCACGAACCCGTCAAGATCGCCGACGGCCAAGGCCTTCTGAACAACGCCGAGCGCAATGATATCGCTCATGCCATACCTCCTACTCCACAACCATATCGAGCCGAAGTCGGACCTGTGATGATCGATTATCCCAGAGCCGACCCAGCACCGCAGCCGTCTACGATCCGCCGACGGGGACGGCAAATAGTGTTCTATGGCGGTCGCTGAGGCCCGGGAAATATGGCCCCGATCGCAACGTGTCGTTAGTTCGCACCCCGGCCCGGGGCTGACCCAACTGTGTCCGCGGTCGGGAGCGATCGCGGGTGGTCGGGCCTGTCAGGCCCACCCTGGGGGCCTACTACTCCGGCATGTTGGAGCGGATCCGTCGGCCAGGAGGAGACATAACGCCGGTCCTGAGCGACAGGAAACTAGATCCGACGCGGCAACAGGCCACTTGCTGGAGCGGCACTCTGACCGGGTACCGTGGCCCAATGGTCCCTGACCGCTACACCTTGGCCGGCTCTGATGTTTCGATTCCGCCTCTCGGCGTTGGGACCTGGGCGTGGGGCGACCGGTCCACCTGGGGAATGGGCGGTTACGACACCAATCTGACGCTTGACTCGATCCAGGAGGCATGGGAGGCCTCGATTGACGCTGGGGTCACGTTGTTCGACACCGCCGAGATTTACGGCCGCGGAGAGAGCGAACGGATCATCGGCACGATGCTGGCCCATGATCCCCAACGGGCGAAATCGGGCGTCGTCGCCAGCAAGTTCATGCCGTTTCCGTGGAAGCTGGAGGTACGCGGCGCGCTGCTGAAGTCTCTACAGGCTTCGTTGAGTCGCCTCGGCCTGCCCGCAGTTGACCTTTATCAAATCCACGGCCCGATCAGCCTTCGCTCCCATGCGGCGCTGGCCGATGCGTTAGCCGCCGCTCACGAAGCGGGGTTGGTGAAAGCTGTGGGAGTCTCGAACTACTCCGTGAGTGGAACTCGCTCGATGGCGAAGGAACTGCGCGCTCGCGGCATGCAGTTGGCTACCAATCAAATCGAGTTCTCGTTGCTTCGTCGTTCTCCAGAGACGAGTGGCCTCCTCGCGGCCTGCGCAGAATTGGGTGTGTTGCCGATCGCGTACTCGCCGATCGGTCAAGGTCGACTCACGGGAAAGTATTCGGAGTCCCGACCTCCCCCCGGTAAGCGAAACCAGTCCAAACACCCGATGGCAATTGTTGATGGCGTCGTCGCTGAGCTACGGAGCATTGGTAACAAGTACGGAGGAAAACTGCCGAGCCAAGTTGCTCTGAACTGGGTTATGGCTAAGGGTGTCGTTCCTATTCCTGGCGCGAAGAACCGCCACCAGGCCGAGGAGAACGCCGGAGCCCTCGGTTGGGCTATCGACGATGAGGATCTCGCCCGACTGGATCGGGTCGCACTTTCGGGCGTACGGAGCCTCCAGGGGAGAATCTGGCAGCATGGCTAACTCGGCGGGTCGGCTCTAACCCCCCCATCCCGTATGTGCCGTTGTTAGCGCCCCGGCCCGCGGCTGACCCGAGCGGTATTCGCGTACCAGAGCGATTGCGCCCAGTTCCGGGTCCGAGCGGCCTCGCCACGGGGTTACGCAAGCCGGCAGTAATAACTCGGTGACCCGAACGTAGCGAGACCCGGATTACCAGCGGTGGACCCAGATCGAGATCACCGCTTTAGTCTGATTGATATTGGTCTCTCACCGGCAGCTCGGATACCAGGGCGGCCAGGGCGAGGCAGTGCTTGGGAGCCAGCCTATTCGAGCCTCGGCAAACCTTGGAGATGACCCCTTTCGAAGGCCCGTCGAGTGTCCAATGGCCACGGTCGATAGGTCGGCCAACTTGGGGAGGACGACCTCTCGCCCACCATGTCACGTCAAGAGCTTCGGGCTTACCCCTGTCGTCGAAGGGACACGACACCCCACCCAGCTCTGTTGACGGGCGGCCAGTTGTCGAAAGTGGGGCACGTACTCGCCCCTTCCGCACACTGTGCGCGTCGGTGTCGGAGAGTCCCGTGGCGGCGGAGATCCGCGCCAGGCTCACTCCTGGAGGGCTATCCGAATGGGGTCGAATGCGGACTAGGCGACGTGGATCACCGTCGTCGCGTAGTGACTTGGATTGTTTGCCAATGGTCGACTCTCTCCGACGGCTTGAAACACTCCCGCTATCAGGTTCATC
>JARLGQ010000322.1 GCA_031292675.1 Acidimicrobiales bacterium | reverse complement strand
CGTTGCGTCTGAGAAGGGCGGCGACGTTACGGGCAGGGAGAGGCACCTCGCCGAGCGCTGGTGCGAGCACAACGGGGTCGGCCACTTCAGCAGATACCCGCGAAGACGTTGACACCAAGCATTCTGTTCACGAAATTGAAGAGCGCAACCGCGCCGTGTATCGCCATTGCGCTTCCTGTGATCAGATCCGCTCCAGGATCGTCCCGGTGGCGAGGCCGCCACCACAACACATCGAGATGAGCGCCAGGTTGCCCTCCCGACGCTCGAGCTCGTGAAGGGCGGTGGTGATCAGCCGGCTACCGGTCGCGCCCACGGGATGTCCGAGCGCAATGGCACCACCGTTGACGTTGACTCGTTCCCAGTCGACGCCGTGGACCTTCTGCCACGAACAAACGACCGAAGCGAAGGCTTCGTTCACTTCGAAAATATCGATATCGGAAACCTTCACGCCCGCTTTGGCGAGAACCTTGGTCGTAGCGGCAATGGGTCCGTCGAGCTGGTAATAGGGATCGGATCCTACGAGGACCTGCGCGAGGATTCGGGCTCGGGGCCGCAAACCCGCTGCCTTGGCTCTGCCCTCTGACATCCACAACACGGCGGCGGCACCATCGGAGATCTGCGAGGAAGTGCCGGCGGTGTGGATGCCGTTGGGGAGCACGGGCTTGAGTCCAGCGAGACCTGTTTCCGTGGTGTCACGCAGGCCTTGATCGCGGTCCACAACCTGGCGTTCGTCGGTTACCCCGTCGGCGCCCATGATGGGCGCCTCGATGGCAACCACCTCTCGTTCAAAGCGACCTTCAGCCCACGCTTGTGCGGCCTTGCGCTGGGAGGCCAGGCCGAGGGAGTCGGCGTCCGAACGACTGACTGAGTATTTCTCGGCGATGCGCTCGGCCGCACCGAACTGATCCGGTGTATCCCACGGGAACCCCGGAGGGAAGGGCCGACCCGGACCGTTGACCACGTTGACTCCCAGTCCCACTCTGCTCATGGCCTCGACGCCGCACGCGATGCCGACGTCCACTGCGCCAGAGGAGATGAGACCGGCTACGAGGTGATTGGCCTGCTGGGATGAACCGCACTGGCAGTCGATGGTGGTGGCGGCGACCTCATAGGGAAGACCCTGGCTGAGCCATGCCGTCCGAGCGATGTTGAACGATTGCTCGCCCGCTTGGGTGACGCATCCCCCGAAGATCTGGTCAACCTCTGCAGGATCGAAACCTGTCCGCTTGATCAACTCGATGTGCGTGGCACCCAGCAATTCCGCGGCGTGCACTCCCGACAGCGCCCCGTTGCGCTTGCCGATAGCGGTCCGAACCGCCTCGACGATCACAGGCTGTGTCATATATTCGTCCCTCCGGCATTGGCTTTCGTCGAGCCTCGACGATTATAGGGTCACGAATTCGGCCCCGCTCGGTGCCGAAAAGGGCACGAGGCTCGTCGAGAAAGGTTCAGCCCGGTCGGCCCTGGGTCGACGTGTCGCTTTGCGATTGCGATGACTCCGGGCGCCACGACCCGCAGCCGGGTCGTCAGCGAATGGCGCCGCCATGCCTGACGCTCGCGTCCATGGATACCCGAAGGCGGCATAACATGGCGGGGTGCCGTCGCTGAGCCACGTGAGGGCAGCTGGTAGGGATTAAGGGGGATAGGGAGCAACGCTCCAAGGGCGTTGCTCCCGAATGTGAATGGGCGACATCAACCTCGAGAGCTTCTTGATTGGCGATGACGAAGTCGTCCCGCGAGCCCGCTACACGAGTGGGGAATTCGCGGCGCTCGAGTTCGAGCGACTTTGGGCGCGAGTGTGGCAAGTGGCTTGTCGCGAGGAGGAGATCGCAGAGATTGGCGACTATTACGAATATCTGATCGGCGACCAGTCGCTCCTCGTCGTACGGTCCGATGCCGACGTCGTCCGCGCGTACTACAACACCTGCTTACACCGTGGGACGCGCCTCGCTGAGGGCGCCGGTCACTTCGACAACGAGTGCATTCGGTGCCGTTATCATGCCTGGCGTTACGACTTGCGCGGCAAACTGATCGAAGTTGTCGACGCCCAGGAGTTCGCGCCGATGCCACTGGACGTCTGCCTCGATCAGGTGCGAGTCGACCGATGGGGCGGTTTTGTCTGGGTATGTCTGGATCCGGCGGCACCGCCGTTGCTCGAGTACCTCGACCCGCTTCCCACGCTCTTGGCTCCGTACCATCTCGACCGGTTGAGAATCCGGTCGTATCTTGCGACCGTACTCCCCGCCAACTGGAAGGTAGTCGTCGACGCGTTCAACGAGGGATACCACGTCCAAGGTACGCATCCCCAGATCCTGCCCTGGACCGACGACGTCAACCTGGACTACGAGACGCTGGGCATTCACTCCCATTACGGCCGTCTTCCCAACGCACGACGCACCTTGCGTCCGAGCCCTCGCCTCGGTCTGGCCGAGGGTGAATACGATGAAGGTGAGATCCTGGCGTCGTTCGTCGCCGGATTGGGCGCCCTATTCTATGACGATGAGCGCGCGCTGATCGACAAGGTCCGTTCGGCCCCACCAGACGGCGAGACCATATTGAGCCGCTACCAAAAGGGTCGGCGCGAACTGTTGGCGACGCGGGGTGTCGCCGTGGAGGAGTTTGCCGACGACCAGCTCACAAGTGCCGATGACGTGTTCTTCTTTCCCAACATGGTGGGGCCGATCTATCCCGGTAACGCCATTTTCTTCCGCGTCCGTCCCAATGCGCTCGATCCAGACAGTTCGGTCAAGGACACATGGTTCCTCGAGTGGCCGCGTGAAGCCACGGACTACAAGCGGGCCCAGCGACGCTTCTATCCGAATTGGACCGAGCGCGACTGGGGCCGTATCACGAACCAGGACTATGCGAACATGGAGCACGTGCAGGTAGGCATGAAGTCGCGGGGGGGCCGGGGCCTTCGCCTCAACCGCCGGCAGGAGTCCAACATTCTGCACATGCACCGAATGATCGACCGTTACCTGACCGACTCGTGAGAACACAACCTGGTGCGAGCTCCCCTTGTCTGGGCGCTGGACGCCCGCTCCTGTCCTTCTCCCTCGCCGGGCGGTGACAGAGGGAGAAGGGCAGCCGAGTGGGGCATCGGGTGAGGAAATTGAGCTCGCGAGAAGCTCCGGTTTGGCGATATCGATTCAGCAGTTGGCGAATGCCAGAAGGTCGTCGTTGAGCGATTCTGATCGAGGCCCGGTCCGCTGTCGTGTGGGAACGCGCCCGCCAGGTCGAACGCCGCTACCTGGACTTGCTTGGCGACATGCTTGCCAACGCCGCCGCCGAAGGCATCATCGGGACCGCCAGACCCGACATTCTGGCCCAACTGCTCTTCGGTCTTTTCGCCGAGTCGGCCTCGATGATCGCCAGCGCCCCTGACCCGGCGGTGGAACGACGCGACGTGGGCCAGGAACTCGACACCATCCTGGCTGGACTGCGCACAGCAAACCGATGAGTCGTAGTCCCATTGCAGGAGGCGCAGACCAGTCCGCAGCCCCTCAGATCCGGCAGGCGGAACCGAACGACATTCCGAGGATGGCGGCGTCACTGGCCCGCGCCTTCGCCGACGACCCCGTTTCCAACTGGATGCTCCCACGAGCCCGCCGCCACACCCGAATGATCGCCATGTTCACTCTTATGCTGCGCTCCCAGGTTTCCTTCGCTGAGACCTACTCCACCCCTGACGGCGTCGGCGCCGCGGTTTGGGCACCGCCCGGGCGCTGGCGGCTCGATCTCGAAGCGATCGCTGCCTCTGTCCAAGGGTACGCATCGATCTTCGGGCCCAACCTTGCACGGGCGATCGAGGTGCACACGACGCTCGAGGACAATCATCCCACCGACCCGCCGCACTGGTATCTGGCAGGACTCGGAACCCACCCGGATTGGCAAGGAAACGGTATCGGTACGGCTCTCATGCAGCCCATTCTCGCTCGAAGCGACGTCGAGGGTCTGCCCGCTTTCCTCGAGTGCTCGAAGGAACGCAACATTGCCTATTACCGGCGAGTGGGCTTCGAAGTGACCGGCGAGATCCACCTGCCCAACGGCGGGCCGAGCCTCTGGTCGATGTGGCACGAGCCTCAGCTGCAGTAGTAGTTGGATGTTTCGTCCGAAGGAGAGCTCGGTCAGCTGGATAGCGTCGTGGAGGTGCGGGTACGCCAGCGCGGGTTGCCTGGCCCCGGGCCGGCCCGCGTGACAGCTCCGTGGACCCTCGCCCCAGTAGCACCCGGGTTGGGATGGAGGTCGGGTGGAGCTGGAAGCGATCCGCCGCTGACTGCGATCGGACCGAACCGCCCGGGATGGCGCGACCTCGCGACTATGAGCGCGTGACCCCCAGCCGCCGTGAACTCCATGCGACCATGTTCGGGATGGCCGGGCTGGATGAGGGGAACCGTTACCCCCTGTACCGGATGCCGTAGCCCAACGTGCCCGGGACCAAGGCGCCGATCGGACCAGCACTCTGAGGGCGGTGTCTTGCTAGCTGCCAACCAGCCGAAACGACGAGATAATGGCCTGATCGGTTGCGGCGTCACTGCCGACATGTACCTCGTACACCGTGGTACCGGTCAAGATCACAAGCTCAGCGATGTTGCCGGGGCATGATCCAGCAGGCGTGAAGCAGG
>JARLGQ010000321.1 GCA_031292675.1 Acidimicrobiales bacterium | reverse complement strand
GTGCTCGAGCTCCTCGGGCTTGAGGTCGGTGTGGCTCAGCGCCAGCTCGGCGGGGGTCGGCACCTACGCCTCCGACCGCTCAGCGGTCAGGGGGACCGGCCCCGCCGGGGAGGGCGCCACCGGCACCGCACGCGGCGACCGGGCCCGATACCCCCGCAGCTCGCCGACGCCGACCGAAGCCAGCAGCGCGCGCAGGTCGTCGGCCCGGTGGGCGACGTGGTCGAGGTGGTGGGCGTCCGACGCCGTGGTGAGGGGCACGCGGCGCGCCACGAAGCGCTCGAGCAGCCCCCGGGCCGGGTACTGCTCCCCCACCGGCTTGCGCCAGCCGGACGAGGACAGCTCCGCCGCCATGCCCGAGGACGCCGCCGCCTCGGCGATGCGGTCCCACCACTCGGCCGGCGCGTCCGGCACGTACCCCGCGACCTTGATCAGGTCCGGGTGGGCCAGCACGTCGCACGCACCCGAGGCGGCCAGCTCCTCCATGGCGGCGGTGTAGGCGTCCCAGCAGGCGTCGACCTCGCGCACCGACCACTCGCCCATCGACACCGGGTCGTCGAGGTCGTCGAACCGCCAGCCGCCGACCCAGTGCACCGAGCCCAGCAGGACGTCGAAGGGGTACCCGCCGAGCAGCCGGGCCACCTCGTCCATGCGGCCCTCGTAGTAGTCGACCTCGAGGCCGATGACGACGGGCAGGCCGGCCTCCTTGGCCTCCTGGGCGCACGCCACGTAGGCGTCGAGGTCGGCGGTGGCGTGGAACTTCCAGTACCCGGCCATGGACTCGGCCAGAGCGGGTGGCACGCGCCCGTCGTCCCAGAAGCCGCCCAGGAGCGCGTCGGCCTGGCGGAAGCGGTACAGGTGCTCGGTGAGGGCGAGCTCGGTCACCCCGGCGGCCTGCGCCTGCTCGCAGTATTCGGCCAGCTGCTCCAGGCGCAGCGGGGTGTCGTGCTCGTGGTGCGGCCAGAGGTGGAGGTGGTAATCGAGCACGTCAGCCCGGCACCGTCATGCCCACACCACGCCGGCTTCCGACCGGCCTTCAGCCGGCCCGGCGGATCAGCGTCACGCCGTCGCGGATGGTGGTGAGGACGCACACGACGCGCGGGTCGTTGACCACCTTGTCGTTGAAGGCGCGCAGCGCCCTCGCCGGCTCGTTGGGCTGCTCCGTGCGCGCCAGCACACCCCCGTGCTGCAGGGTGTTGTCGACCACGATGAGCCCGTGAGGCGCCAGCTTGGGCAGCACCGCCTCGTAGTAGGCGTCGTAGGAGACCTTGTCGGCGTCGATGAAGACGAGGTCGAAGGGGCCCTGGAGCTGCTCGAGCGTCCGCAGCGCCGGCCCCTCGATCACGCTGATGAAGCTCTCGAGGCCCGCGGGGGCGATGTTGCCGGGGGCGGTCACCGGGTGGTGGGGGTCCATCTCGAGCGAGATGATGGAGCCCCCCGCGCCCAGCCCGGCCGCCATGGCCATGGAGGAGTAGCCCGTGAACGTCCCGATCTCGAGGACGCGGGTGGCCTGGGCGGCGAACACCAGCATCTCCAGGAAGCGGCCCTCCTGGCGGCCCACCATCATCCCCCAGGCCGCGAAGCCCTCCCGGGTCGAGACGTCCACCGCCTCGAGGTGGGCCGGGGGCGGTGTCGTGTGCGCGGCGGCGTAGAGCTCGACCTCGGGATCAACCAGCTGGGCCATGTCACGCATGGTAGGCGCCGCGCAGGTGGCGCCCGACCGGCCCGCAGGCCGGCTGGTCAGTCCCAGACCTGCGCGCCCAACTGGAGCAGCCCGCCCATGTCGTAGATGTCGGCGTCGAAGAACGGCACGGTCACGAGCACGTCGGGTGCGCCCTTGAGCTCCGCCTGCTGCTCGGCCTCGCGGCGGGCGACCACGCCGAAGTTGAGGAAGCTCTCCGCCACCTCCCCCAGCACGCGCGCCGCCACGACCGGGTCGTCGGTGAGCCCGGCCGCGAGCTCGGTGGTCCGGCCGATCATGGATTGGGCCAGCTTGTCCGCCTGGGCGTCGCGCAGGTACTCGGGCAACACCTTGTTGAGCACGACCGCGCCGAGATGCAGCTTGCGCGCCATCAGCTCCGCCGAGAAGAACTCGGCCTCGCGCACCGGCGTGGCCTCGAGCGTCGAGACGACCATGAACGTCGTGCGCCGGTCCGAGAGCAGCCGCGTCACCGCCTCGGCCCGCTCGACGAAGCCGGCGTACATCGACTGGAAGAGGATGAAGAACTCCGAGATGTCGGCCAGGAACTGCGTGCCGAGGATCCGATCGGCAATTTGGTAGAAGGGCTTCGACGCGAAGTTCACCAGACGTGAGCGGTAGGGCACGATGAGCCAGCGCAGCAACCGGGACGAGAAGAAGTCGGCCATGCGTTGCGGCGCATCGAGGAAGTCGAGCGCGTTGCGGGTCGGGGGCGTGTCGACCACGATGAGGTCGTACTTGCCCTCGGAGTGGATCTCGTAGAGGCGCTCCATGGCGATGTAGTCGTGCGACTGCACGAAGCGCCCCGAGATGTTCTGGTACAGCGGGTTGGCGAGGATCTGCTGGCGCGTCTCGTCGTCGGGGGCGTGGGTGCGGATGAGGTCGTCCCAGCTCTGCTTGGTGTCCAGCATCGCCGCCCACAGCTCGCCCCTCGGGTGGGCCCCCACCTTCTCGAACACATCGTCGGTGATGCGGACCTCGTCGTTCCCGATCCCCTTCAACCCCAACGCGTCGGCCAGCCGGCGCGCCGGGTCGACCGTGAGCACCAGCACGCGGCCGCCCTGCTCCACCACCGCCGTGGCGGCGAGCTCGCCCGCGGTCGTTCTCTTGCCCACCCCGCCGGGCCCGCAGCCGATGAGCATGTCCTAGGCGGCG
>JARLGQ010000320.1 GCA_031292675.1 Acidimicrobiales bacterium | reverse complement strand
TGACGGTGGGGTCGTTGACCGTCTCCACCGGGAGGAAGGCGACATCCGCGTTCCCGTCGAGCCATCCGTAGAGCTCCGGTGTCCCGAGGGCGAAGGTGGTGACCGAGACCCCGTCGAACACCCCCTTGGCGTCGTTGGTGACCTTGCCCGCCTGGTGCAGCCGCATGAGGCCGTTGGTGAACATCTCGGAATGGACGCCGAACCCACCGAGGGGGCCCTTGGCCAGCTCGGTCGCCACGATGTTGGGGATGGCGCCGATGCCGGTCTGCAGGGTGGACCCGCTCTTCATGTAGGCCAACGCGTTGCGGGCGATCGCCGCGTCCACCTCGTCGGTCGGGGGCTCGGTGAGGGCGAAGGGAGTGGCGTTCGTCTCGACCAGCACGTCGACGAGGTCGAGCGAGATGGTGTTGTTGTACTCGGGGGGCAGGCTCTTGGTCCGGGGCAGGTTGGTGTTGACCTCGACGATGAGGAGTCGGTCGGGGTCCTCGCCGGCACGGATCAGCTCGGGCCGGGTGGCACCCATGTGGAGCGAGAGGTTCACGTTGCCGTACTCGTCGGGCGGGGCGGCCTGCACGACCATGATGCGGGGTGAGAACTTGGCCAGGATCGGCGCCATCTGGCGGAAGCCGCCCGGCACCAGCTCCACCTTGTGGCCCATGGAGTGCAGGAGGCGCTCCGACGGCCCGAAGAAGCCGCAGCGGTAGGTGACGCCCGGCTTGGTGAAGATCTCGTAGAAGTTGAGGCACAACGCACCGCCGAACTGGAGGTCCTGCCAGTCGTCCCGGGTGCCCAGGGCGGTCAGGAAGGTGTCCGGGTTGGCCGGCCCCAGCCCGAACCCGATCATGTCCACGGGCCTGACCAGGGCGGCGGCTTCCTCGGCGGTGCAGACGGTGGGCATAGCTCTACTCTCGCACCGGACTGTCCCCGTGACCACGGCCATAAGTCCCGGCCCCATGGGCCGACCGGCGGAATCTATTACTTTCGGCTCTACCCCGGCCCCAGTCCCGGTTACAGAATGAGCAAGACACCTCCTCTTCCCAGACAACGGTGCTTGGAGAATGGCGGCCACCCCCCTCGGTCGCCATTTTCCAATTCCGGGGTTCGCTGCCACGGGCAGCGCCCAGCCCAGTTCCCACGGGTACCCGGTACTGTCGGCCGGGACGATGTCCCTTCTGCCGGCCGGCAGCCCCAGCACCGAGGTCGTGACCATGAGCAACCGTTCCTTCGAGGGCCTCGACGCGACGCTCGGCGGCATGCACCTGCGGCCTCCGACCGTGGTCTCGGCGGCGGACACCCTGGAGGACGTCGCATCCGCCATGGTGCGCGACGGCGTCTCCTGCGCCATCCTGGAGGAGCAGCCGTTGCGGGTCGTCACCGAATTCGACCTCGCCCGGGGCCTGGCGCAGGGGCTGGGCCCCCGGGACCAGATCGCGCCGATCGCCTCGGCGCACCCGAGCTGGGCACCTCCCTCGGCCAGCGTCGCCGAGGCGGCCGCGCTGATGGTCAGCCTCGGCATCCGGCATCTCGTCGTACTCGACATCTCCGACCGGCCCAGCGGTCTCGTCTCCATGGCGGAGCTCTTCGACGTCCTCGTACGATCGCAGGAGCCGATGGCCCTCTACGCGAAGTTCGCCGACATCATGCTGCACAGCGGCAGCGAAGCCTCGAACCAGATTCAGCACGAGGCTCCTCCGGCACAGGCCTGACCAGCGCCGTCAGGTGGTCGGTCGGAGCTCGCCCGCGCCGGGTTCCGCGCCATCGCCGGAGACGACCCGTCCGTCGACCATGTGGACGATGCGGTCGGCGGCACCCGCCACGGCCTCGTCGTGCGTGACCAGCACGATCGTCGTGTCCCGTTCCCGGCGCAGCCGCCCGAAGAGCGCGAGCACCACGTCGACGGAGGCGCTGTCGAGGCTGCCAGTCGGTTCGTCGGCCAAGAGCACGGGTGGGTCGTTGGCCAGTGCCCGCGCAATGGCGACCCGCTGGCGCTCGCCCCCCGACAGTTGCGTCGGGAGACGGTCGCTCAGACCCCCGAGGCCCACCTCCTCGAGGAGCCCGTCGGCGTACGCGGCGCGCTGGCGGTGGGGACGGCGCGACCCCGACATGGCGATCTCCACGTTCTCGCGCACCGAGAGTCGGGGCAGAAGGTTGTGGAGCTGGAACACCAGGCCGACCTCCTCGCGCCGGAACCGGCTGGCGTGGTGCAGCCGCACCACGTCGTACCCGTCGACCCTGATCGTCCCCTTGGTGGGGGTGTCGAGTGCGGCGAGCAGGTGGAGCAGCGTCGACTTCCCGCAGCCGGAGGGACCGGTGATGGCCGCGAACTCCTGGGCGGCCACGGTGAGGTCCACGCCGTCCAGCGCCCGGATGAGCCCGTCGTCGTACGTCTTCTCCAGCCCGTGCACCTCGACGGCCGGCACCGGGCCAGCGCCGGTCTCACTCACGGCTCAGCGCCTTCAGCGGCGCGAGGTTGGCGGCGCGAAGCGCGGGGTAGAGCGCACCGATGATGGCCATCCCCAGCCCCGTGTAGAGACCCCGCCAGAACGCATCCTTCGTGTAGTTCGCGTGCAGGACACCGCGGAGCTGCGGCAGGTGCTCGAGCACATCGGTGGCGGCGAAGGAGAGCGCGACTCCGACGATGGCGCCGACCAGGGCGAGGACCACGCCCTCGCCAACGACGAGCGACACCACGCGGCTGCGGGTCCAGCCGATGGCCCGCAGCAGGCCGAACTCCCTCGTGCGCTCGAAGAGGGACAGGAGCATGGTGTTGCCCACGATCACCGCTCCGATCAGGATGGCCAGGATCGTGCTGCCCGTCGCGGCCGCCTGCAGGAACACAAGGTTGGTGTCGGCCCGGCCGAACTGCGAGGCGGTCCGGATCGTGGTCATCTCCGGGTGCGCAGTGATCGCCCTCTCCACCTTGGCCACGGAGGTCCCCGGCGCCACCTTGACGAAGATCAGGGTCACGGAGCTCGGGACCCGGTTGTACGCCTGGAGCGCAGGGAGCGGGAACATCGCGCCCAGGTCGCCGTAGGAGATGCCCGTCGAGTAGATCCCCACCACGGTGTTCCAGGTGCCGTTGGCGTCGAAGCGGTCGCCGACGTGGAGCCTGAAGACCTGGGCGGCCCGCCAACCAAGCATCATCTCGTGGCTTGCCGTCGCCCCGTAGGACCGACCGGCGACCACGGTGACGCCGAACTGGCGCAGCTTGTCGGGGGCGATCCCGATCTCAATGAAGAGCGGGTTGTCCGCGTTGATGTGCTGGGTCTCGAGGAGCACGCCCACCGCGCTCTGCACGCCCGGGGTCTCCTGCACCTGCCGCAGCTGGCCCTCGTCGAGGCTGGAGTACAGCACCTCCGACACGCCCTTCTGTGCCACCGTGAAGTCGGCGTGGCCGAGGGTCAGCACAGCCGCCGCCGATGCCTCGAGCCCGCTGCTGACCACGGTGAGGGTCACGACGGTCATAACCGCGACGCCGATGGCGAACGCGATGCCGGCCGACCGCGTCTTCTTGGACCACAGGTTCTTGAAGATCAGAGCCGCGAGCGACATCCGACCTCCTCCACGGCCAGAGCCGACCTGGCGCAGGGTGGGACCTTCGGCCCTGTTTCAGGATCCACGGTGGCTCGATGATGAGAGGGCGGGGAAGGAGCAGCCATGGACGCCGAGGTCGGAGACCGGATCATCGTGCGCGGTCATCACGTGGGCCAGCCGGTGCGGGCGTGCCAGGTCCTCGAGGTGCGGGGCTCCGGCGGTGGGGCGCCGTACCTCGTTCGGTGGGACGACATCGGGCACGAGACACTCTTCTTCCCCGGCAGCGACGCCACGGTCGAGCACACTGGTCGCCCCGCCAGCTGACCTCATCTCCTCGCGTCAGCCCCGGGAGATGACAGCCTGCGCCGCCTCGAAGGCCTCTTTGACGTCGTGGAGGAGCTTCTGCACACCGTCACGGAGCGTGTCCGCGTTCACTGCCGCGTCATGGCCGGCGTCCCGGAGCTTCGAGTAGGCGGCGAGGCAAGCATTCTGCGCAATGTCTAGCTGCTTGGTCGCCCGCTCGCGGGCATCGAGCTTGGCCAGGTCCACTTGGACCTTGAGCTCGTCGATCCGGGCCTTCCACTGGTCCACGGTCCCGGTCATCGAATCGACGACCTCCAACTTCTGCTGCTCCGGGGCGGTTGCCGTACCGCCAGGGTCTGCCGTCACGTTCGACATGACGATCCTCCTTCTCTGCCGATGGGATCAGGCCTCATGCCCACATTCAGCGTGTCCCCGGTACCGGTCCGGAAATAGGGCCGAACGTCCCCAGTCCCACCTGTGGCCGTTCTCCGCCGCTACCGACAGGCGGCGACCTCACCCTCGGCACGCGCCTGGCGGATGTCCGAGAGAGTCAGTGCGGTGTCTTCGAGGACGTACGGACTGAGCGACGGGCGCTGGGTGCGGTGCGTAGTGCGTGTGGTCCGGCGTGTCGTGGAATGATGCATGCCCTTCTCCTGTGCTCCGGGCGACCGGATGCCGCCTCCCGCATTGGACCGCGCCCGGGTCCTGGCTTGTAGGGCCGAACGCCTCCTCTTCCATGGGACCTAAGTCCCTCCTCACGCGCGGGCGGCGAGCTCCCGGAGGGCCCACGAGACGCATTCGGCCGGGGTACGGCCCGAGGTGTCAACCGTGATGGCCGACGGCCAGGCAGCCATCCTCTGGGCCATGGCGTCCCGGATCTGCGGCGTGGCCTCGGAGACGTCACCGCCGGGGCGCCGGCGCGGGTCCTAGCCGTCGCCACCCACGCCGACGTCGCATGTGCACCATACCAAAAAAATC
>JARLGQ010000319.1 GCA_031292675.1 Acidimicrobiales bacterium | reverse complement strand
TCGATGTGCTCGTGCAAGAGACGCCGGTGAGAACGCTGCTGGTCGATCGTCTCGGAATGGGGTTGGAGACCACCGACCACGCAACTCCGTTCCAACGGGCGATCTCAGAACCGGCTCCGACGGCGGTGCAGTCCGACGGACTGACGCACGAGACAGCGTTGAGGACAGCCAAGGGGGGCGTGGACACGACAGACCAGCCGCTGCCGTCCCAGTGCTCGATCAGCCCGCTCCCCCCGCCGAAATGGTCGGTCGTTCCGACAGCCATGCAATCCGACGGGCCGTCGCACGAGACACCGGAAAGGCCGCTCAGTGTCCCGGGGATCGGCGCGATGACCCAGGTTGATCCGTCCCAGGTCCCGATGAGCGGCTCGGCTTGGAGGGTCGGGCCGGGAAGTGTCCAGTACTCCGTGTACCCGACTGCGACGCAATCGATGGCACTCGTGCACGACACCCCCACGAGGGCGTTCAGCGGCGATGTGTCGGACGATGGATAGGAGCCCGAGAGCGACCAGGTCCCAGGCCCGTTCGACTGCTCGGTGATGGCGCTGAACTCGCCCATGCCGGAATAAAGTGTCCCGCCGGCCGAGCAGGCGGTGGCTACGCAGGAGACTCCGTAAAGAGTTCCCAAGCCTGCACCCGCACCACCGATTCCCTGCCAAGCGCTTCCCACCAGATGGTCGAAGGATGGTTCTGAGTCTGCGTTAACGGTGGCCCAGCAGTTCCCCACCGCAATGCACGAGACTCCCGACAAATACGCGGACCGCGGATTTGGAGTTCTCGTGTATGACCACGAGAGTCCATTCCAGCGTTCAGCCAAGGTGTACGCGACACCGGCGTGTTGGTAACTGCCTACCGCCACGCAGTAGGAAGAGCCCACACAGGACACTCCCGACAGCGAATCGTGATGCCGACGAGCAGCGGCCTGTGCCGGTGACGTCGCGATCCCAATGGTGGCGACCCCGACGACCACCGTTGCACAGGCCAGGATCAGCGCGCGACCTGGCAGGAAGCGTTTTCCCTCACCAGCGCGACCGATCGAATGTCCAGGGACAGCGCCCATTTCCATTCTCCTTCTGTCGCCATGTGCTGGAGGAGATGCTTGAGCTCGGCTTTCCCCTCATCGAGGGGGCAGCAACCATCCGGCGGCATCGGCAGCCTACGCCCCCATCACCGGAAACGCCTGAGGTCGGGATTCCCGGTCCGGCCGTCGGTCAAGGACGGCGGGTCATACCAGATCTGGGATATACCAGCTATGGGATATATCATACATGGGATATCCCATAGCTGGTATGGACCGATGTGCAGCCAGGAGAACACTGCACGGCGATTCGGGACGGCCCCTCGAAGCCAGGGCCGGGCCCCACCATCTGCGATCACTGATCACCGCGGAATACTGAGCGCTTCGGCCCCGCGCCCTGACCGCTCACTGGCACTTTACGGACGGGATCTCGGGGCCGAGCCGACCCCTCGGGGTGACCTCTGCTGATCGAGGAGGCCGCAGTTCAGTCAGGCTTGGCGTAGGTGGCCATTCCGGCGAAGTCCAGGACCACACATGGCTCGTCACCGACGGTCCAGCCGTCATGCCCAGCCGGAATGGAGACGACGTCACCAGGGCCGATCTCGAGTTGGGTGCCGTCGTCCATGAGGATCACCTGGCGACCGGACAGGACGTACCCGACGTGGGCCGCTTGGCAGCTCGGTGTCCCGGCGATCGGCTTCACGTGGTCGGACCATTTCCAGCCTGGCTCGAATGTGGCAAGGCCCACGACACCGTCGCCGATGTCGACGATCTTTACGTGACCCTTGTCCCGAAACGGTCGAGTGTCATCAGGGTTGTCGAACCGCTTGCGCTCCAGTCCCGCCATGACCAGCCCTCCTCGTCGAGCCTGACTTCGAAGATGTCGTTTACCTCAATCAGCCCTCGAGATCAACTGAGAGTGATCGGCCAGGCGCTCGAGTCGAGGGCGCCGCTCAACCGGGTCGCTCCGCATCCTCTTACCGGTCGGGCGGCCACCGGGCCTGAGTGCGAACAAGCGGGACTCTTCGCGCGCGCCATTTGGACACATGTCGGCGGGCAGATCGCTACGCGGAACCTTCTGTCGCAGATGTCCATCGTGGGTCCGGACCGGTCCAGGCGATGAACGCCTCGGTGGCGGTGGCATCGGGCGAAGCGGCCAACGCATCCGCAAAGACCCGCGGACTGCGCATCTGATCGGAAGGAATGGGGCGGAACACGATATGGGCGAACTCGATCACCTCGGCGGGGATCACGACGTCCATGCCGAGACTGCGGGCCAAGTCCCAGGCGTGGATGAAGAGGTCGAGGGCCGGGTAGCTCAACCCATCGCCGATAGCGCGCCTGCCTACAGGCGATTCCACCACCATGGTCAGGTCGACGCCTGCTACAGCCTGGAGGGCAGGCGTGACGAGTGTGTCCCACCAAGTGCGGGGGTCGCCTTCAACGCTGGCACCAGGCGGATTCCCCGGCGACCACACGGGCTGTTCACCACGAAGCAGCTCGGTTCCGAACCCTGTGGCGGTGCCGACGTGACCGAGAACATCGAGCGCTGTCCACCCTGAACACGGTGATGGCCGCTGCCAGTCAGGATCTCGAAACAGCGCCACTGAAGCCGAGAAGAATCCGTGCCCCTCGACGTACACGGTGTCTGGTGACCACGACATCTCCCGAGTATCCCATCGTCGACAACCACTGCCCAACGACACCGCCGCCCCAAGCGTTTCGCAGCTCTAGCCCAACTTCGTCAGGACGTTCCGCGTGATCTGTTCAATCTGTGGGTCTCGCTCCGCCAGCCCGTGAGCCCAGTCGGTCGACCCCGACGTCAACACCGTTGCACCCGCGTCGTTGGTGTACGTACCCAGGACCGCGTGGCCGTGACGGATGCGTTCCATCGCCTCAGGCCCACGCGTCCCGAACACGCGTGACGCGATGTACTCCAACTCGCTCGGCTCGTCCGGCTTGGGCGGACGAGGCGCGGTCTCGCGTGTGAAGTGCTGTGTCGGGCACGTGCCAAGGATCTCGAAGGTGGACGGCGTGCCGTCCTCGCCGGTCGGATACGGCAGCCCGTCGCGGTACGTGAAGGCGCACCCGTCGCACTCGTAGCCGACGACGGTCGCGCCCGTACCGAGCACGTCGCCGTAGCCAAGCCCAGTGCCGTCGAAGATCCAGTGATCGGCGCGGTGCACGGTGTAACCACCGAGACCGGCGGTCACATTGCGACCTATGCGGTGATAGCCCCCGCGGGTGAACGAGACGCCGGTCATGGAGTTCTCCGG
>JARLGQ010000318.1 GCA_031292675.1 Acidimicrobiales bacterium | reverse complement strand
GCACCCCGGCGGCCCGTAGAGCAGGATGCCCTTGGGCGCCGGCAGCTTGTACTCGTTGAACAGGGCGCGGTGCAGGTAGGGGAGCTCGACGGCGTCGGTGATGGCCTCGATCTGGCTGTCGAGGCCGCCCACGTCCGCGTAGGTGACGTCGGGAACCTCCTCCAAGACGAGCTCCTCGACCTCGGGACGGGGCAGCTTCTCCACGAGCAGCTGCGAGCGCGACTCCATGAGCACGGCGTCACCGGCACGCAGGTGCACGCCGAGAAGGTCGTGGGAGAGCTCGACGACGCGCTCCTCGTCGGCCCGGGCGTACACGATGGCGCGCCGCCCGTCCTCGAGAAGCTCCTTGAGCGTGACGACCTCACCGGAGTCCTCGCCCTCGCGGGCCAGGATCACGTTCAGCGACTCGTTGAGGACGACCTCCTGGCCCCGTCGCAGCTCGACCCCGTCGATCTCGGGGTGCACGGCCACGCGCATCTTCCTGCCCCCGGAGAACACGTCGACGGTCCCGTCGTCGTTGGCGTGCAGGAACGTGCCGTACGCGCTGGGAGGCTGCGTGAGCTTGTCGACCTCCTCGCGCAGCGCCGCGATGTGCTCCTTCGCCTGCTGCAGGGTGTAGGTCAGCTTCTCGTTCTGCGAGACGGCCTGGGCCAGCTGCCCCTTGGTCTCGAGCAGCCGCTCCTCGAGGGACTGGACACGTCCGGGCCCCTCCGACAGGCGCCTGCGCAGGACCGCGACCTCCTCGTCGGCCTGGCGGCACCGATCGCGCAGCCGGTCGAGCTCCTCGCGCTGCGCCAGCTGTCGTTCCTCTTCCGGCTCGGCCGTTGGAACCACCTCCTGGCATGTCCGGGCGCCTCTTGGGACCATACACCGGCCCTGGCGCCAAACTGGCGCTTCGGCACGGGGAGCACGGGTTACGGTCCGGGGCCCCGGTAGACTCGTGTGGGAGTGACAAAAGGTGGGCCCGGCACCTCGGGTGGCGCGCCTGGTCGCCACCGTGACCGGGTCAATTGACACCCCGAGCGGGGCGTCGTTACCTTCCGAAATGCGCCGGCCGACCGACTGACCGTGAAGAGACGAGAGCGAGCCCATGAAGGTCTGGATCGACCAGGATCTGTGCACCGGCGACGGCCTGTGTGAAGAGATCGCGCCGGCCGTCTTCACGCTGCTCGACGACGGCCTCGCCTACGTCAAGGAGGGCGACGAGGTCAAGAACGAGCCCGGCGGCTCGGCCGGCCTGGCCCTGGTGCCCGACGATCTCGAGGACGCCGTCACCGAGGCGGCCGAGGAATGCCCCGGGGAGTGCATCTTCATCGAGCAGGGCTGAGCGAGCTCAGCGACCGGCAACGTCGGCCGGCCCCGGTGCGGGGACGAGCAGCCTCGCCGTCGTGATGAACCCCGTGTGGGCCACCATGCGGTGGTCGGGGCGCACCGAGCGTTCTTCCACGTGCCACGTGCGGCGCAGCACCTCCGAGGTCTCCGCCATGCCGAAGGGCCTCGACGCCATAGCGCCACGTAGGGTGGCGACCTGGGTGATCGACGGAAGGTAGGACAGGACGATCCCCCCCGGGCGCAGTGCCTCGGTGATCGGGCCCAGCGCGCGCCACGGCTCGGGCAGATCGAGCACGACGCGGTCGAGGCCCCGCTCTTCGATCCCCTCGTACACGTCGCGCTCCTCGACCCGGTACGTCGCCCCCTCCCCTGCCCACGCCGCCACGTTGGCGCGCGCTCCGGCGGCGAAGTCGGCCCTGACCTCGTACCCGATCACCTCGGCGCCCGCCCGCAACAGGGCCATGGACAGCGCGCCGGACCCCACGCCCGCCTCGAGGACCCGCATGCCCGGGCCGATGTCCGCCGCGATGAGGATGGCCCCGAGGTCCTTGGGGTAGATCACCTGCGCCCCACGGGGCATCTTCAGGACGACCTCGGCCAAGGTGGGGCGCAACGCCACGAAGCGACGCCCCGTCGTGGCGTTGACCGTCGACCCCTCGACGCGACCGATCACGTCGTCGTGGGCGACGATGCCCGAGTGGGTGTGGAACACCGCACCGGGTTGCAACGTCAACAGGTAGCGCCGCTCCTTGGGGTCGACGAGCAGCACGCGCTCGCCGGCCGACAGCGGGCCACCGGGCGCGTCCGCCTCGGTCGTCACTCCCCGCCGGCGCTCGACGGCGCGGGCGTGACGGCGTCGCCGACCGAGATCACGAGCCTCTCGCCCGGGTGCACACGCCCGCTCCAGGCGACCTGGTCCCGACTCTTCAGGCTGCGCCGGACCAGCCACGCCGCGCCGGCCACGGCCAGCCAGATCGGCTCGCCGGCGCGTCCGCGCCGCATGGCCCGCGTGACCAGGACACGCAGGATCCGGTCCATGACGCCCGCCTCAGACCTTGCGGATCTCGATGACGGCCGAGCGGGCCCGACCGCGCCGGCGACCGAGGAGATAGGAGACCAGCACGGCGAGCACGACACCCGCCGCGGCCGCGCTGATCAGCTTGGGCCGCACCGCCTCGACGGTCTCCTCCACGCCCCCCGACATCTCCCGGAGCTTGGCCTCGAGGTCGTCGCGGGTGATCCTCGCCGTGGTCGCCATGGTCAGCGCCTCCCGTCCTGGTCGCGGCCCGCCCTGGCCGCCGGCCCCTTCTTGATCCGCCATGCCGCCAGGACCATGACCCCCAGGGCTCCCGCCACGGTGATCAGATAGGGCAGCCAGCTGAGGTTGCCGGTGAAGGTGGTTCCGGTCTCGGTCTGCAGGGCGCGCAGCGCCGCCAACAGGAGCAGGACGGTGCCCACGGTGAGGGCGATGGACCCCGCCACCCCGAACGCCACGAAGCGCCCCAGGCTCTTGAGGGGCCCCAGGGTCTCCTGCTTGGCGTAGTCCACGACGAGCTGGAAGAAGTCGCCCCCGGCGGCGCCCAACCCGCCGCCGCGTCCCGTCCGCCCACCCTCACGTGCCACCGAGCCTCCTCCGGAGCGAGCCATCCTCCCCCGCCCGGGTGAGCCGCCGCAAGCACCGCACCCCGTCAGGCCCGGGGGGTGAGCAGGTACGTCGAGCTGGCCTTGACCAGGAGCCGCCCCTCACCGTCTGTCACCTCGGCCTCCACGAACGCCACCCGGCCGCCGCCGGAGACGACCCTCGACGTGCACGTGAGGGTGCCGCCGGGGGGAACCGGGGCCATGAAGCTCACCTTCATCTCCGCGTTGGCCGAGAAGACCTTCCGCCCCTTCGCCCACGTGACGGTGGCGGCGCCCATGGCCGAGTCACAGCAGGCGGCCAGGAACCCGCCCTGGAGCACGCCGACCGGGTTGGTGAAGCGCTCGTCGGCGCGCATCTGCCACACCGTGGTCCCCGGCTCGGACTTGTCGACGCACACCATGCCGAGGGTGAGGTCGCAGTTGGGTGGCACCTGCACCCGGGGATCGGCCACGGCGAGACGGTACCGTACGGCTCCCGTGCCCTCGCCACGACCAGACCCCGCGCCCGCCGCCCCGACCAGCGCCATCGTGCGGGCCGCCACGGTGATCTCCCCGGACGGGCCCGTCGCCGACGCCGAGGTCGTGGTGGAAGGGGGGCTCGTCGCCGCGCTGCGCCCCGCCACCGGCGCCGTCCCCCCCGTGGTGCTGGTCCCGGGCTTCGTCGACCTCCAGGTCAACGGCATCGGTGGCGTCGCCGTGGCCGACGCGGCCGGAGCGGACTGGGACTCGCTGGACCGGTCCCTGCTCGCCCAGGGGGTGACCACGTGGTGCCCCACCGTCGTGACCGCGCCGCTCGAGGCCCTCGAGGCCTCCCTGGCCGGCGTGGCCCGGGCGGCACGGCGTCGGGGCGAGGTGCGCCCCGACATCGCCGGGGCACACCTCGAGGGCCCCTTCCTGGCGGTCCGCGGCGCGCATCGCCCCGAGCTCGTGCGCGCCGAGGTCGACGCGGCCTGGCTCGAATCGGTGGCGGGCCTGGTGCGGGTGGTCACCCTCGCCCCCGAGCTCCCGGGAGCCCTCGACGCCATCGCCGCGCTGAGCGGGCGTGGGGTGCTCGTGGCGCTGGGCCATTCGGCGTGCACCGCCGAGGTCGCGGCCGACGCCGCGGCGGCGGGAGCGCGTCTCGTCACCCACCTGGGCAACGCCATGGGGCCTCTCCACCACCGCGCCCCGGGGCTCCTCGGAGCCGCCCTCGCCGACGACCGCCTGTCGGTGTCGGTCATCGCGGACCTCGTGCACACGCACCCGGTGTTCGTGCGCATGGCCTTCGCCGCCAAAGGGGGGCGCCACGTCGCCCTGGTCACAGACGCCGTCGCCACCACGGCGGGGGCGGAGCCCCCGCGCCTTGCCGACGGCACCCTGGCCGGCTCGGTCCTCACCATGGACGGAGCGGTGTCCAACGTCGTGAACCACAGTGCGGTCTCCGTGGCCGACGCGGTGCAGGCGGCCAGCACCACCCCGGCCCGACTGCTCGGGCTGGCCGACCGGGGCGCCATCGCGCCGGGACGGCGAGCCGATCTCGTCGCGCTCGAGCCCACCGGGGCCGGCGGGTGGCGCGTGCAGTCGGTGTGGGTGGCCGGCGCGTCGGTGTGGGTGGCCGGCGCGTCGGCGTGGCCGCCGTCGTGACACCGCGGGGGCGGCGGTAGGGTCAGCGCGATGCCCTTCGCGGCCGCCCTGAGCGAGCACCCGCTCACCGCCCACGCCGTGGGCGAGGTCACGGGGGAGGTGCTCGAGCGCATCGGCGAGCGACCCGACTTCGCCACCGTGTTCGTCACCCCGCCCCACGCCGGCGCCCTCGAGGACGTCATGCGCACCGTCGAAGAGGTGCTTCATCCCTTGGTGTCGCTCGGATGTGCAGCAGAGTCCGTGCTGGGGCCCCACCGCGAGGTGGAACACGGCGCCGCCGTCTCGCTGTTGGCAGGGCACGTCGGCCCGCTCATGCCGCTGGCGCTCGACGCCGTGCCCTCGGACTCGGGCGACGGCCTCGTCCTGCGGGGTTGGCCCCCCGAGCTCTCCTTCGCTCCCGAAGCGCTCGTCTTGTTGGGCGACCCCTACAGCTTCCCGGCCGAGTCCTTCCTCGACTTGGTCGACGCCCACCACCCCGGCCTACGGGTGGTGGGTGGCATGGCCTCGGCGGCGCGCGGTCCGGGCGGCAACCGGCTCGCCCTCGGCACCCACGTCGGCACCGGCGGGGCCGTGGGCGCGTTCCTCGGCCCCGGGGCGGAGATCGCCACCTTGGTGTCCCAGGGCTGCCGGCCCTTCGGCGACCCCCTGGTGGTGACCAAGGCCGAGCACAACCTCCTCTACGAGCTGGCCGGGCGCCCCGCCCTCGAGCAGGTGGTGACCCAGGCCCGCGACTCGCTGAGCGAAGCGGAGGTCGTCCTGCTCGAGTCCGGGGGCCTGCATCTGGGCCAGGTCATCGACGAGCACAAGGAGCGCTTCGGCCGCGGCGACTTCCTGGTGCGGAACGTGCTCGGCGCCGACCGCGCCACGGGGGCGATCGCGGTGGGCGACGCCATCGCGGTGGGCACCACCGTCCAATTCCATCTGCGCGACGCCGCCTCCGCGGACCAGGACCTCCACGCCTTGGTGACAGGACGCCGGGCCGACGCCGCTCTCGTCTTCACGTGCAACGGCCGGGGGACGCGGCTGTTCGGCGAGCCCCACCACGACGTGCGCGTCCTGACCGAACATCTGGGCGCGGTCCCGATGGCGGGGTTCTTCGCGGCCGGAGAGCTCGGACCCGTGGGTGGCCGGAATTTCGTCCACGGGTTCACCGCGTCGGTGGCCCTGCTCAGCGACCGCTCGGGTATCCCGCTTCGCAGGGACCGGGACCGCGACCACCACCCGGACCGCGACCCGGGCCGCGACCCGGGAGCGCCGGGGTGACCGTGTCGTGGAGCGCCGTGCCGGACGTGGGGCCGGGTATCGGGTCGAACATGTCCTCACGCGCCCGGTTGCCGCCGCCGACCGAAAGGGTACGGTTCTCCCTGTGACCGAAGCGGAGCTGGAGCAGCTCGGGATCAACGTGGTGCGGGGCCTCGCCATGGACGCCCCTCAGAAGGCCGATTCCGGCCATCCGGGCACGGCCATGGCGCTGGCGCCGCTGGCGCACGTGCTGTTCACCAGGATCATGCGCCACGACCCGGCCGATCCGCACTGGCCGGACCGTGACCGCTTCATCCTCTCCAACGGCCATGCCTCGATCCTGCTGTACTCGTTTCTCTTCCTCACCGGGTACGGCCTCACCCTCGACGACATCAAGCAGTTCCGCCAGTGGGGCAGCAAGACACCGGGGCATCCCGAGGTGCACCTCACCGAAGGGGTCGAGGTCACCACCGGTCCCCTGGGCCAGGGGTTCGGCAACGGCGTCGGCATGGGCATCGCCGAGCGCTGGCTCCGGGCGCGCTTCGGTCCCGAGCTCGTCGACCACCACACCTTCGTGATCTGCAGCGACGGGGACCTCATGGAGGGGATCAGCCACGAGGCGGCATCGCTCGCCGGGCATCTCGGGTTGGGCCGGCTCGTCTACGTCTACGACGACAACCACATCACCATCGACGGTCCCACCGAGCTCGCCTACAGCGACGACGTGGCCGGGCGCTTCGACGCCTACGGCTGGCACACCGAAAACATCGGTGAGGTGGCGAACGACACCGATGCCCTGGAGGCAGCGGTGCACCGGGCCATGGCGGTCGAGGACCGGCCGTCGATGATCATCCTCCGCAGCCACATCGGCTGGCCCTCACCCCACAAGACCGACACCGCCGACGCGCACGGGTCCCCCCTCGGCGAGGACGAGGTGCGCGAGACCAAGGCGATCCTCGGGCTGCCTCCCGACGAGACGTTCTGGGTCCCCGACGAGGTGATCGACTTCTACCGCCACGCTGCGGGGCGCGGAGAGAAGCTCAACGGCGAGTGGAGGGCGCGCCTCGAGGCCTGGACCGGGGACCGGGCGGTGTGGGAGGCGTGCCAGCAGGGCCGGGGACTCGAGGGCTGGTCCGAGAAGCTCCCCGTCTTCGAGGCCGGCACGAGCCTCGCCACCCGGGTGGCGGTCAACCGCTGCATCATCGCCACCGCAGAAGTGATCCCCGCCTTGATGGTCGGGTCCGCCGACCTCACCGGGAACACGGGCGTGAAGCTCGACAACGGCGTCAACCAGTCCGCCGAGCACCCCGAGGGCGGGCAGATCCACTTCGGGATCCGCGAGCACGCCATGGGGGCGACCATGACCGGCATGGCGCGTCACGGCGGCGTGCTGCCCGTGGGCGGGACCTTCTTCGTCTTCAGTGACTACATGCGCCCGGCGGTCCGCCTCGCCGCCCTGTCGGAGAGCCACGTCATCTACTCGTGGACCCACGATTCGGTGGGCCTGGGCGAGGACGGCCCCACCCATCAACCGGTGGAGCACCTGGCTTCGTTGCGCGCCATGCCGTCGCTGCGCGTGATCCGCCCCGCCGATGCCAACGAGACCGCCCACGCGTGGCGGATCGCGGTGGACTCCGACGGGCCCACCGCGCTCGTGCTGTCGCGCCAGTCCGTCCCTGTCCTCGAGGGCACCGCCGAGGCCGCCGAGGGCGTCGCCCGGGGCGCCTACGTACTCGTGGAACCGGCCGGGAACCCCGAGGTCGTCCTCATCGGGACCGGCTCGGAGGTGTCGGTGTGCGTAGAGGCGGCGCGTCTGTTGGCCGGTGCCGGCGGCGACGACGGCACCTCGGACGACGGGCCCGTCCGGGCCCGGGTGGTGTCGCTGCCGAGCTGGGAGCTCTTCGCCCTGCAACCGGAGTCCTACCGCCACGCCGTCATCCCCCCCGGCACCAGACGCCTCGCCGTCGAGGCCGCCGCGTCCTTCGGCTGGGAGCGCTACGCGGACGACGTGGTGGCCATCGACCACTTCGGGGCGTCGGCCCCGGGCAAAGAGGTGCTCGCGCACTTCGGGTACACCCCCGAAAACGTGGCCGCCCGGGCTCGGGAGCTCTTGGCCCGGACCGGTGGTTCCCGGGCGCGCTGACACCAACTCACCGCCGGTGACGCCCGGTCCAAGGCGTCGGTCCCGGCGAGAAGGGAGCACCATGACCAAGCTCCACGACCTCTACGAGCAGCAGGGCCAGAGCCCGTGGCTGGACAACCTCCGACGCGACTACCTGCGCGACGGGCGCCTGGCCGAGCTCGTGGACGAGGGCATCCGCGGGGTGACGTCGAACCCGACCATCTTCGCCAAGGCCATCGAGGCCGGGAACGACTACGACGAGCAGTTCCGCGACCTGCTGGGCTCACACACCGTCGAGGAGGCGTACTGGGAGCTCGTCCTCACCGACATCCGGGACGCGTTGGCGGTCCTGGCGCCGGTGCACGAGAGCTCCGACGGCGTCGACGGCTACGTCTCGTTGGAGGTGGCCCCGATCCTGGCCCACGACACCGAAGGCACCATCAAGGCGGCCCGCCACTTCCACGAGCTCGTCGCCGAGCCCAACCTCTACGTGAAGATCCCCGCCACCACCGAGGGTGTGCCCGCCGTCCGCGCCATGCTCGGTGAGGGACGCAACATCAACATCACCCTGCTGTTCAGCCTGGAGCGCTACGACGACGTCATCGAGGCCTACCTCGGGGGTCTCGAGGACCTCGTCGCCCGCGGCGTCACCGACCTGTCGTCGGTGAGGAGCGTGGCGTCGTTCTTCGTCAGCCGGGTCGACACCGAGGTCGACCGCCGCCTCGACACCCTCGCCGCCCAGGTGGACCCGGCACGCGCCGCGGAGGTCCTGGCCCTGCGGGGCACGGCCGCCGTGGCCCAGGCCAGGCGCGCCTATGCGCTGTTCGTCGAGCGGTTCTCCGGGGCGCGGTGGGAGGCGCTCGCGGCCATGGGGGCCAAGGTGCAACGACCCCTGTGGGCGTCGACCTCCACCAAGAACCCCGCCTATCCCGACCTCGCCTACGTGGACACGCTCATCGGCCCCGACACCGTGAACACCATGCCCGACGACACGATCGCCGCCTTCCTCGACCACGGGACTCCGGCCCGCACGGTGGACGCCGATCCCGAGGGCGCGCGCCGTGCCCTCGAACGCGTCGAGGCCGCCGGTGTGGACATGGTGGATGTGGGCCGCACCCTCGAGGACGAAGGGGTGGCGAGCTTCGCCAAGTCCTTCGACGAGCTCATCCAGAAGCTCTCCGACAAGGCCAACGCCCTGTCGGCAGGCGCCTGAGCAGCGGCGTGGTCGACGACGCCCGCGCCCTCGTGCCCCGGCTGCTGGCCCGGGACCCCGGGCTCTGGCCCGAGGGCAACGTGTCGGCCAACCGCCTCGGATGGCTCGACGTCCCCCGCCGCATGGCCGCCGAGGCCGACGACCTGAGGGCGTGGGCGGCCGGCATCGAGCAGTCCACCGTGGTGCTCCTGGGCATGGGGGGCTCCTCGCTCGGACCGGCGGTGCTCGAGGCCGTCCTCGCCGCCACCGGCACACCGGGCGGACCGGGACGGGGACGGCGCCGTCTGGTCGTGTGCGACACCACCCACCCCGCCACGGTCTCCTCGCTCGACCTGTCCGACGCCTTCGTACTGGTGTCGTCGAAGTCGGGGACGACCCTCGAGCCCAACGCGCTGCTCGCCCACGCCTGGGCGCAGCTTCCCGACCCGACGCGTTACGCGGCGATCACGGACCCGGGCACCCCTCTGGCCACGCTGGCCGCCGAGCGCGGCTTTCACCGTTGCTTCGCCAACCCTCCCGACATCGGGGGCCGCTACTCGGTGCTGTCGTACTTCGGCATGGTGCCGGCCGCGCTCATCGGCTACGACGTCGCCGAGCTCTGCGGGCGCGCCCTGAGCACCGACCTCGAGGAGGCGGCCGGGTTGGGGATGGCCATGGGCGAGGACGCCCGGGCCGGCCGCGACAAGGTGACCATCGTGGTGCCCCCCGAGTACGCGTCGTTCGGCCTGTGGGTCGAGCAGCTCATCGCCGAGTCCACGGGCAAACGGGGAACCGGCTGCGTACCGGTCCCCACCACCGAGCCCGAGACCGGCCCCGACCGCCATGTGGTCCCGCTCCATCAGGACGGCCCCGCCGATCTCGGCGAGCAGTTCTTCCGCTGGGAGGTGGCCACAGCGCTGTGCGGGCACGTGCTCGGGATCGACCCCTTCGACGAGCCCAACGTGGCGGAGTCGAAGAAGAACACCAACGACGTCCTCGCCAAGCTCCCCTTGCCGCCGGTCGACACCGCCGCGCCGGACGAAGTCCTGCCGTGGCTGAGCTCCATCGTGAAACCCGGCGACTACGTCTCGATCCAGGCGTATGTGCCCTTCGGTCAGGACGCCGCCTTGGAAGCGTTACGACGCAAGGTCCGGGACCACCTCGGAGGCATGGCCACCACAGCCGGATACGGCCCCCGTTTCCTCCATTCGACGGGCCAGCTCCACAAGGGCGGACCCGACACCGTGGTGGCCGTGCAGATCGTCG
>JARLGQ010000317.1 GCA_031292675.1 Acidimicrobiales bacterium | reverse complement strand
CCGACACCAGCGCGTCGATCTCGTGGGCGAGCCGCGCCGGGCTGCATTGGTCGTCGGGGAGGACCACCGCCGCGCCGACCCGCTCGAGCACCGCCGCGTTGGCGTGCTGGTGGTCTCCGGGCGCTCCGGGCAGCGGGACGAGGATCGACGGCACCCCCATCACGGCGAGCTCGGCCACCGTGTTGGCTCCGGCGCGGGACACCACGATGTCGGCCGCCTGGTAGAAGAGCGCCATCCGCCTCTCGAAGGGGACCTGGACGTACCGCAGCCCGCCGGGGCCCGGTCCCGGCCGCGACCCGGGCACGGCCTGTGCCGCCCACGACCAGTCGCGCCGGCCCACCACGTGGTACAGGGCCACGTCGGGGCGCGACGCCCACAGCTCGGCGAGCCCCATGACCGCCGTGTTGAGCCGCTCGGACCCGAGCGACCCGCCCACCGCCGCCACCACCAGGCGGTCCCCGGGGAGGCCGAGCGCGTCCCGGGCCGAGGCCCGGTCTCGGGGGCCGGGACGGGCGCCCTGCACGATCACCGCTCGCACCGGGGCCCCCGTCACCACCGACCGCGGGAGGGCGGTGCCCTCGAACGCCACCGCGGCGCAGCGGGCGAAGCGTCCCACCAAGCGGTTGGCGGCACCGGGAACGGCGTCGACGTTCACCAGCACCACCGGTATGCCCATGACGGCGGCCGCCAGCGCGGTGGGCACGCACGCGTACCCGCCCATCGCCACCACCACCGAGGGCCGGCGACGGGCGACGATCACCACAGCCGCCGCGAAGGCCGCGGCCAGGCCCGCCACCGCGCCCAGGTTCGCCACCAGCGGACGGAGGCCGAAGCGCCGGGTGATGCCACGCCCGGGGAGCAGCGTGGCCGGCACCCCCTCCCCCGACAGGAGCTCGGCGTCGAGGCCCCGGCGTGCGCCTACCAGCTCGACGGCACCGGGCCCCCGGCCTTCGCCCAGAGCGCGCGCCACCGCCAGGGCGGGAACGAGATGTCCTCCCGTACCTCCCCCCGCCACCAGCGCATAGCGCCGGGTGCTCACCAGCGGTCGCGGCGACGCAGTGTGTCGACGACCCGGGGGACGGCCCGGCTCGGGCCCTCCGCTCGGGCTGCGCCCGCTTGGTCCCCCGGCCTTTCGTGCGCCGCCACGTTGACGAGTATCCCCGCCGCCACCAGGGTGATGACCAGTGAAGAACCCCCGAAGCTGATGAAGGGCAGGGGGATGCCCGTGACGGGCAGCACGCCGATGACCGCCCCGATGTTGATCACGGCCTGGCTCGTGATCCAGCACGTGGCCGCCACCGCCAGCAGCGAGCCGAAACGGTCCGGCGCCCGGTCCGCGGCCCGCAGCCCGTACCACGCCAGCGCGCCGAAGAGGCAGAGGACGATCACCGTCCCCACCAGGCCCCCTTCCTCGCCGATGACCGAGAAGATGAAGTCGGTGTGGGCGTTGGGGAGCAGTCCCCACTTCTCCCGCCCGCCTCCGAGGCCGAGGCCGTAGAGATGGCCCGAGCCCAGCCCCACCAGGGACTGGACCACCTGGTACCCCGATCCCTTGGCGTGGGCGAAGGGATCGAGGAACGAGAGCAGCCGGGCACGCCGGTACGGCTCGGCCAGCCCCGCGATCAGCCCGATGCCGGCCGTGACCCCGACCGCCTTGAGCACGGGACGCAAGGGGACTCCCCCGGCGTAGAGCGACGCGAACGTGATGAAGGCGAGCACCATGGCGGTGCCCATGTCGGGTTGCTTCAGCACGAGCAGGCCCGACACCGTCAGGAGACCGAGCAGCGGGACCACCGCCGCGGTCGGCTTCTCCAGGCGATCGGCGCGCCGGGCCAGGAGGTCGGCGGCGAAGACCGCCATGGCCAGCTTCATGAGCTCCGAGGGCTGGACGCGCAGGAACCCGACTCCGATCCACCGGCTCGACCCGCCCAACACCACGCCGATCCCCGGCACGAGCACCGCCACGAGCAGGCCCACCGTCAACAGGGGCAGGACCACCCGCAGACGGCGCCATCGGTCGTAGCGCATGCGCAGCGTGACGACGAAGGCCATGGCTCCCAGTCCCATCCACAGGACCTGGCGCTCGAAGATGTACCACACCGAGCCGTAGTACTGCAGCGACGTGTAGGCCGACGCGGAGAGCACCATCACGAGCCCGATGGCACACAGGGCGATCACCACGCCGAGGAGGGCGGTGCGCGTCGAGACGGTGTCACGGCGCCCGACGGCCGGCGCCGGGGTCTGGGGCCGAACGCTGTCGCCCTCGACCAGGCGCAGGTGCGCGGGCGGCCGGCCGTCCCGACCGGGCCGCGCTGCGGGGGAGGACGAGGCGCCCGTGGTCACCGAGGCGCTCCAGGGGTGGGGGCGCGGAAGCCGGGCAGGGCGCGCACACACCGGGCGAAGTCGTCGCCTCGTTCTGCATAGGACCGATACCAGTCGAACGACGCGCACGCCGGCGAGAGCACCACCGAGTCACCCGGGTCGGCCATGGCCAGGGCGGCCTCCACCGCCGCGCCCATGGACGGCGCCGGCGACACCGGGGTGACTCCCTCGAACGCCGCCGCGACCTCGGGCGCGGCCTCGCCGATGGCCACCACCCCGCGCAGGCGGGGGGCCGCACCCGCCAGCACGGAGAGGTCGAGACCCTGG
>JARLGQ010000316.1 GCA_031292675.1 Acidimicrobiales bacterium | reverse complement strand
TGCACCCACCTCGTCCATCATGGCCGACCCCCGGTCCCTCGCGGCGTGCCGGCGGTGAAGAAGGCGGCCGTACGGCGCAGGCCCTCCTCGAGGGGCACCACCGGCTCCCAGCCGAGCTCGCCACGGGCCAGGGTGATGTCGGGGCGACGGCGCGTGGGGTCGTCGGTGGGCAGCGGCTCGTAGGCGATCGTCGACGACGACCCGGTCAGCGCCACGACGGCACGGGCGAGCTCGAGCACCGACAGCTCGTCGGGATTGCCGATGTTCACCGGCCCGGTGAGCGCGGAGTCGAGCAGGGCCAGGATCCCGGCCACCTCGTCGTCCACGTAGCACAGGCTCCGGGTCTGGGACCCGTCCCCGTACACGGTGAGGGGGCGCCCCTCCATGGCCTGCACCAGGAAGTTGGACACCACGCGGCCGTCCCCGGGTCGCAGCCGGGGGCCGTAGGTGTTGAAGATCCGGACGATGCCGACGTCGACGCCCTCGGCGCGGTGCGTCGCCATGGTGAGTGCCTCTGCGAAGCGCTTCGCCTCGTCGTACACGCTGCGCGGCCCCACGGGGTTGACGTGGCCCCAGTACGTCTCGGGCTGGGGGTGCACCTCGGGGTCCCCGTAGACCTCGCTGGTCGAGGCCAGGACGAAGCGCGCCCCGTGCGAGGCGGCGAGCGCCAGGGCGTGGCGCGTCCCTTCGCTCCCCACCGCCAGCGTCTGCAGCGGTCGGGCCAGGTAGTCGGGGGGCGACGCCGGGCTGGCGAAGTGCATGACAGCGTCGACGGGCCCCGCCACCGGGATCCCCCGGGCCACGTCGGCCACGACGAGCTCGAAGGCGGGGTGGTCCTCCAGGGCGCCCACGTTGTCGCGCCGCCCGGTGGACAGGTCGTCGACGGCCACGACGCGCTCCCCCCGGGCCACGAGGGCCTCGCACAGGTGGGAGCCGAGAAAACCTGCGCCGCCGGTGACGACCACCCGGCGTCCGGTCGGCCCACCGGTGACCGGTGCCGGCCCGCCGTCGCTCACAGACGGCCCATGGCCACGTACGTGAAGCCCATGCGCCGCATGGCGGCGGGGTCGAACAGGTTCCTGGCGTCGACGACGTTGGGCTCGGCGAGCAGGTCACGCACCTTGGTGAAGTCGAGCCACCGCAGTTCCTCCCATTCGGTGAGCACGACGACGCATGCGGCCCCCTCGCATACCGCGTAGGCGTCGGCGACGATCTCGACGCCGGTGGGGAACTCGGGGATCGACCCGTGCACGGTCGGGTCGAAGGCGCGGACCGTGGCGCCCTCGGTGACGAGCCGGCGCACGATCTCCACCGCGGGCGAGTCTCGCCGGTCGTCGGTGAGCGCCTTGAAGGTGAGGCCCCATGCCGCGATGCACCGTCCCCGGAGCGAGCCTCCCACCGCCTCTCGCACCTTGGACGCCACCGACGCCAGTTGCGCCTCGTTGGTCTCGATGGCCCCCCGCAACAACGAGAAGTCGTAACCCGACTGCTCGCCGATGTAGATCAGGGCCTTGGTGTCCTTGGGGAGGCACGAGCCTCCCCATCCGGGCCCCGGATGCAGGTAGTCGAAGCCGATGCGGTGGTCGTAGGCCATGCCCAGCAGCACGTCGCGCACGTCGGCGCCCACGGCCTCGCACAGGTTGGACACGGCGTTGACGAAGCTCAGCTTGGTGGCCAGGAAGGCGTTGGAGGCGTACTTGATGGTCTCCGCCGTCGCCGCGTCGGTGACGATCAGCGGCGCCTGGGTCGAGGCGAAGAGCGCTCCCACCCGGGCCGCGGCGGCCCGGTCGTCGGCCCCGACCACGATGCGGTCGGGATGCAGGGCGTCGTGGATGGCCGTCCCCTCGCGCAGGAACTCCGGGTTCGACACCACCGCCACGTCGGGACGGTCGAGGAGCTGTTCGACGAGGAGGGTCGATCCCACCGGGACCGTGGACTTGTTGACCACCACGGCCCCGTGCCCGAGGTGGGGAGCGATCTCGAGCGCAACACCCTCGAGGAAGCTCACGTCGGCGGCGCCGTCGGCTCCCTGGGGGGTGGGCACGCACAGGAACACGAACTCCGCGCCGCGCACCGCCGGGGCGGCGCCGGTGACGAACTCGAGCCGGCCCGAGTCGAGCCCGGCCCCCAGCATGTCGCCGAGGCCCTCCTCGACGATGGTGGGCTCCCCCCGCGCCAGCTTCTGCACCTTGGCGCGATCCGACTCCCCGCACACGACGCGGTACCCGAGATGGGCGAGGACCACCGCGGTGGTCAGTCCCACGTAGCCGGCGCCGATGACCGCCGTGGTCACCTCGTGCGGCGGTGTCCCGTGGTCGCTCACCGCGGCTCTTCCGCCGGAGCCGCCACCGGTTCGGTCGCCGCCAGCAGCCGCTCGGGGCCGTCGCCCCATTCGGGCATTGGCGCCATCCCCAGGAGCCGGAGCGCGGCGTTGTCGAGGGCGGAGTTGGCCGGTCGCGGTGCGGGGCGCGGCGGGTCCAGCTCGGCGGTGGCGACGGGCTCGACCCGTCCGGGGTCGTGGCCGGCGACCTCGAGGACCGCCCGGGCGAACCCGTACCAGGAGGTGACCCCGGAATTGGTGACGTGGAACGTGCCCGGGAGGCGGTCGGTGGCGAGCACCGCCAGCACCCCGGCCAGATCGGCGGTGAAGGTGGGGCTCCCCCGCTGGTCGTCCACGAAGCGCAGCGGGCCGGGCTGGGCGGCCAGGCGCAGGACGGTGCGCACCATGTTGGCGCCATGGGCGCCGCACACCCACGACGTCCGCACCACCGTCGACCCGGGGTCGAGCTCCTGCTCGCCGGCCAGCTTGCTGTGCCCGTACACCGACATAGGGTTGGTCCGGTCCCATTCCCGGTACGGGCGGGTCGAGGTGCCGTCGAAGACGTAGTCGGTCGACACGTACACCACGTGCGCCCCGAAGCGGCGGGCCGCCTCGGCGACGTGGCGGGTCCCGAGGGCGTTGACGGCGAAGGCGCGGTCGGGGTCGCCTTCGCAGGCGTCCACCGCCGTCCAGGCCGCGGCGTGGACCACGACATCGGGGCGCAGGCCCTCGACGACGCCGAGCACCGCCCCCCGGTCCGACACGTCGAGCCCGGCATGGTCGGCACCGACCACGTCGCACGGCGAGCGGGCACCGAGGCGGCC
>JARLGQ010000315.1 GCA_031292675.1 Acidimicrobiales bacterium | reverse complement strand
GGAAGAATCCGGGGAGTAGCGCAGCCTGGCAGCGCACCTGCTTTGGGAGCAGGAGGTCGGGGGTTCAAATCCCCCCTCCCCGACACTGTGATCTAGCGCGACATCCTGGACGCGCGAACCCCCAGGGACGCTACTGCACCTCCCGATCGCGGCCCTGATAGACCCGGGACGGGTCGATCTCGAGGTGACGAAGAAGCTCGCCTTCGAACGTGACGATCCGGACGTCGCGGTCAGCCACATAGAGATGGATGCGGACGCCCTTGTGCGGTCTGCCCACCCCGATGTGCAGGAGCTTGGAGCCGTAGCGCAGGGTGACGTTGCCGTCGTTGTCGACTCGGTCGGTGCGCACCCGGAAGTGCGTGGCGAACAGCGGGGAGCCCGGATGGGCTCGTTCTCGAGCGAAAAAGGCCTCCTGGGGGGTCATCCGCTCCCGGGCCCGGTGGGGCCGACTCTCGTTGTAGTACGCCACGAAGCGCTCGACCTGGGCTTGGAGTCCCCGCACCGTCCGGGGCCGACGCTGCTGGACCAGATACTTCTTCATGGTCTGGTGAAAGCGTTCGATCTTGCCGCACGTCTGTGGGTGGTAGGGCCTCGAGTTCTTCTGGACGATGCCTCGGACGTCGAGCTCTGTCTGAAAGACGTTGCGACCCCGCCGGAAACGAGCGTTGAAGATGGCGGCGTTGTCACTCAGCACGGAGGCCGGATATCCCCACTGAGCGGCCGCCTGGTGGAAAGTGTCGACCACGTCGTGTGTGGTGGTGGTCGTCCTCGTCACGGCGGCCACACACAAGCGGGAGTGGTCGTCGATCACGTTCAGGATCTCCGCCTCGATACCTGAGGCCAGGCCGAAGTGGGTGACGTCCATCTGCCAGCACTCGTTGGGAAGCCGAGCTTCGAATCGCCCGTAGGAGCTCCGGGGCCGCTTGGCGGGCTGGGGGGTGACGAAGCCCCGGCGGCGCAACACCCGGGCGATGGTCGACTCGGCGGGGACGCCCACACCGCGGCGTTCGAGGTGCCAGGCAATGGTGCGCGGGCCATGGTCGAATCCGATCTCCCCCAGCTGCTTGCGCAGGGCGATGATCTCGTCCTCGAGCGCCTCGGGGATCCGCCGAGGGTTCGTCCGGGGACGCCTCGAGCGAGGGGCGAGGGCCTCGTAGCCGCCGGCGCGATACCGGTTGACCAGGACCGACACCCCACTCTTCGAAACTCCGTGGCTCCGAGCCACCTCTCGGACGCCCCGCCCCTCCACCACCACCGCATCGACCACGTAGCGAGCCAGATCCATCGGAACACCCCCGAGAAGTGTCCACGATGTCGCGCTAGAGGGCGTCCACTATGTGGTGGTTCCCGACACCCCCTCCCCGACTGCGTCATCTGCCCGAACGTCAGCAAGCTCCTCTGTCACGACCTCGTAGAGGTCCAGCCCAGAGCTTGCGTGTGGTAGTCCAGCGCGGGATCGAGGGTCCCTGAAACGGAGCCGACCTCTGCGTAGCAGACGCTCCCTGCTCTCGCCGAGCGGAGAAACAAAGCGCAGGCCCCTACGGCTTGCGCCCAGCGACAGGGCACCCGGTCAATACGATCGCGACCCGGACGAAGCTCTGGAGGGTTGGTACACCGACCCATACGCTCGGCACGATGCCCGATGGATGTCGGGGGGTTTCGCCCACAGCCTTGGTCCGGGACGGCAGGGTCGAAGGGCACGACCCTGCCCCTGACGAACCATACGCCGTCGCGCCAGTCAGGATCGAGAAGACGTCAGCGCGTCGGGCGGTGCAAGCCTTCGGCGGATCGACGGTGCCGAAGGAAGCGGCACCCGTGGCCCAGAACTGGCATCGCGTCGGGCCTTCGACGTGTTCGACATGAGTGGTCCTGGTGACACGCCTCCTCTGAGTTTGGGCTTTTGGAGCCGACTCACTCGTCGCAAAACGCGATAGCCACTCGGGGCCAAACCGAAACCCAACCTCACGGGGCCGGCTCACGCGGCGGGACCCTTGAACCCAACCCGACACTCGAGGTGAACCACTCCAGGTCACCACCAGACGGCTGAAGACACGCCCGTGTCTGCGTTTTGTGTCGAAGACATTTGAACGGAATGTGACAGTTCCGTGACCGGAACGAGTTCGAATTGAACGATCTGCGCGATTAGTGATCTTTGCTATGACACTGAGTGGCGAGATTCAAGTCCGTATTCTGCGTCGCGACGGTCCGCGTATGGGTTCGCACTCGGTCACAACCATCGAGGCCAGACCGCCACGAAATGTCCGCATAGCCCGAAAGCCAGGCAACGCCGGCAAGAGACTCACCGTCATCATCGAGTGTGCAGACAACACCTGCACTGTGATCGGAAGTGATTTCACACTCCCATACAAATCGATAGAGGATGCCATGTGTGCCGTCGAGGAGATGGCGCCGAGCGTCGTGTGGCGTGAGACGACACCAGGCTTCTGGGTCGCTCGCGCTGTGATCGATCAGACTGTGTAGGTGCCCACGACTCACTCATGACGCGGCCCCGGATGCGTCTTCCTCCTGCAGCGACCATTGATGATCAATGACGCCAGACGGGTGATCCAGGCTTCGCACGCACTGACACGGCTCTCTCAGCGAACGGCCGCCAGTTCGAGGAGACCGATCACCGCCCTCTCGACCTCGGCAATCTTCAGAGGCTTCGTCAAACAGGCGGCCGCCGCAGCTCGGAAGAACCGTGCCCTTTCGATCTCATTGTTGGACAAGACCGCCAACGGAATGGCGGCGGTCAAGGAAGAGCGTCCGAGGTAGAGCACAAAGTCATCAGCTTCGTTGTTCGATAGCTGAGCATCGAGGAAGATCAAGCTCGGTGTGAGTGAAACGACCAAGAGTCGACCCTTGCGCCCATTGTCGGCGATCACAAGGTCGACACGATCAAACCGCTGAACAACACGAGAACACACGATCCGGCAATCACGTTTCCTCGCCGATGTACAGGATCGTTCGCTTTGACTGGACCGGAATGGGATTACGGCGGGCGGACTTGCGTGACGAGTGCGCCCGCACGGCGCGGCCTTCGACTAGCCGCAGCTGGGTTGACTGGCTGTCACGGGCCACATGACGCATCGTAGTAGTACAAGTTGAACACGATGTAACGGAACGGCAATCGCAAAATGAAACGTCTGTTGATGCTGAGACGGGCTCGAAACCCACGCGTCATCATGAAGTCATCCCGACCTGCGAACCCGCCGGTCCTCTTTTCTTGCGTTGGCTAGAGGCCTGTACGGATTTGTGAAAAAGGTGGATGAAGACAAGATGTCCAACCTGCCGAAGGACCTCTGGAGACGGAACGAGTACTCTTCAAGGTGTGTCCCATCGCTGTGCAGAACACGCGCTCCCGCTCCGGGGCGAGGGGAAAGCTGGAGCGCGGCCTCGGAATGCTTGTCCCTCGGGGGAGCATGACAAGGGTCACGCCGAGAGTCAGACGAGACTCCGGTTGTATCCAGGGTGGACCATCTCCTATTGCCGCGCAAGGAAACAGGCGATGAACTCTTCGACACACGATTGAAATCGACGTTGTCGCTCGAACATCCAAAGAGGTTGGCGCCGGCCAGACGCAGGGGCGTCATCTCCCTCACTCATGGGCAGATATGAGGGGCGAGTCTTGATCTTGGTTCCCGGCCCTCCACATTCCGTCTTCGAACAAGGGCTAAAGGCCACCGTAGGTCTCCATCGGGTCTCTCGACGAAAGATGGGCCTTGGTACCCGTTGGCCATGGACTTGGTATATATCCCAGTCCTTGGTCGGTCACGTCTGGGTGCCTGGATCACTCCTGATTGCGCGAGCTGAGACGATGTGTGGGCGGCCTTCATCGCCACATGTTGCCGCGGCGACCTGCAGCGCTTCGCTCCAAGCCTCTGGAGTATTCGACTCTCTGGCCTTGGTGACGATCTGGTCGAGGCGGTCCGCCTTGGCCTTCGCGTTGGCCGCGGCTTCAACCGCAATCTGGGCCGCTGCAGCGGCTTTCGGAGCCTCCTGGGCGGTTTGCTCAGCTTTCTGCCTCGCGTCGGCGACGATTGCTGCAGCGACTCGGGCTTCTTCTGCTGCCTCTTCCGCAGCCTGGGTCGCGTGACTTGCGGTCCGCATCGCGTCGTCGACCGCTTCCTGAGCCGAATGGGCGTGCGTCGCTGCATCCTCGGCCGCAGAGGCCAACTGCTGAGCAATCTGACGAGCGTGAGCGGTCACTCGCATCGTTTGAGCGATTTCCGCCACAACAACAGCGGCTTGTGCCGCGCTCCTCCAGGCAGCGGGAGTACCGACGTTCACCGCTGTTGCTACGGCCCTGTCGGCCTCTTTGACCCAGTGATCAGCGGACTCTTCATCGGCTGGCGTATCACCCTCACTGAGCCGGGCTCCCTCGGTTTCTGCTTCGAGGGCAACGATCTCGACCCGGGTGACCTCAGAATGAAGGGATGGACCGGCATCGTCGGACAGGGCCGTGGGTGCTTCGTCGACCGGCAATGGTGCGGGCGGAGGAATGAGTTTCGTTAGCCTGGTCCATGCCGCTCCGTCCCAGTATCGGAAACTGGCGGAATCGACCGGATCCGGATACCACGCCGCTGGCATGGCGGCGTTGCCGTCCGCGACAAGCGAAACCGAGACGGCGGGCGCCGGGGAGGGCAAAGTCTCGTCGCGACGGTCACCAGGACCTTCTGCGTCGTTGACCGTGACCAGGGACTTCTCGCGTCTGAAAGGACGCATCGCAACCTCCAATACGCGAATTTATGAGAATCTCGCCGCTCCGCGCCTCGTCCATATTGATGAACCGGAGACAGAATCGTCCCTGGGGTCAGTCACCTGGGCACGGATCCCGAGTCTGTTACCCAGCTCCTTTGGCTTCACCTGGGTCCCCGGGAACCACGAATCGACCGGGTCGCATGTCCCTCAACCCTCCCACCGGATTCGTGATAGACGATGGCGCGGAGACTTACGACGAACCACCGGAGGCGAAGACGGACGTGTCGATCACGGCTGAAGCCGTAGCGTCCACGGAGAGCAACCCGTCCTTCACATCACCAGCAGGTTGGTACAACGACCCGTTGGGCGAAGGCCTTCGCTATTGGGACGGTGAGACCTGGAGCAACATCGCCGTTCAGTCAATGGTCGAGGTCGAGGCTCTCTGTCACCTCTCGAGGCTCGTCAACGATGGCGGCGATGACCCCTATGACGAACCCCGACAGCCGGAAGTGCATCTTTCGGAGTTTGCTCCTGCCCCACTGTCGCCACCTTCGGATTGGTGGCAGGCTTCGGATGACAATTGGTATCCACCCGAGCAGCATCCGAATTGCCTCGCGACCCACGGTCCGGCTACTCGTCTCCCCACGTCGAGTACGCCACCGGTGCGCCAGTCTGCTTCACGGGAAGAAATCAAGACGGCTCAACCTGTTCCGTCCGATGAGTGGAACCGCCATGATGGGCCCGTCCCACCATCTTGCCCCGAGAGACCGTTTTACAAGGACCCGTGGTTTTGGGCCGCGGTGGCAGCCGTCATCGTCTGCCCCATGAGGAGACGCTCGCACCGGTGATGCCAGGGCACAGGGGCTTACCCCGCAGCTCAGCGCTTCGTCCAACTCGCCGGCCAGCGAGCCGGAGGAGTCATCCCAGGTGGCGAGCTCGAGAGTGACATCGAGCTCGAGATCGCTTCATCCGATCCGCAGTCGGCCGCCTCCGCACCGACCACGAGCTGCCTAGAGGTATCTCGAGGGACCACGTCACCGGGGGTCAATGAACCGGATATCCTCGGGCGTTCCGCGGGCGTAGCTCAATGGCAGAGTCCCAGCCTTCCAAGCTGGTCATGCGGGTTCGATTCCCGTCGCCCGCTCGTTCGACCCGCTCGTTCGGGGGTTGGTCGTTACCTCTGTCGCCAGCCACTTTGATCTAAACGACAAATTTCACCTCCCAGTCACGGTCGGGGGATGCCATTGCATGTGGCACGGCCGTGGCTGGAGGCAGAAGTTGCCAACTGAAGGTTCCGCAATGATCGCGGCAGGACCTGAACCCGTTCTTCCTGGTCCCGCCTCTCGAGTGGCTTGTTCGCTCACCAGCACATTGCTACAGCAACAATCGTCGCCGCAGACGACAATTCGGACGCCCGATTCGATGACGCAGCCGCACTCGGCACAGCCGATTCGCACCGCCACCAGCCTAGACGGCGCTCAGCCAGTTGCCCCATAGTGCGAACCAGGCGCCGCTGCGTCGTGAGCTGCCTGGCACACCCCGCATCGGATTGTGCGCCCGGGTGGCTCCACAGTCACGATGCGATTGATCACTGCGGTCCGGGTAAGCCAATGAGGCGAAACGCGTGCGTGGTGATGACATAAAGCCGCACCACAATCACCACACACAGCCACTGCATCCGTGCAGCGGCCCAGAGACGAACAGTCGAAACAGTTCATAATGTGATTTCCTCGTTCTGGTAGAAGCGACGACGGACCCACAACGCGACGTAGACCAACCCCACCAGCGCCGGGACCTCGATGAGCGGTCCGACGACACCGGCAAGGGCCTGCCCGCTGGTCACGCCGAAGACCCCGATGGCGACCGCAATCGCCAGCTCGAAGTTGTTGCTGGCAGCAGTGAATGCCAATGTGGCGGTGGAGGGGTAGCCGAGGTGCATCCGATAGCCGATGGCGAACGATCCTGCCCACATGAGAGCGAAGTAGGCAAGCAGCGGCAAGGCGATGCGGGCCACGTCGCCGGGGTGCTGGCTGATCGCCTTTCCCTGCAAAGCGAAGAGAAGGACGACGGTGAACAGCAAGCCGTACAGGGCGACCGGTGCGATGCGGGGGATGAAGCGCTCTTCGTACCATTGTCGGCCTCGGTAGCGCTCTCCGAGACTGCGAGTCGTCCAGCCAGCGGCGAGTGGGATACCGAGGAAGATGAGGACGCTCTTTGCCACAGCCCAGATCGAGACCTGCACGGCGGCGGTGGACAGCCCCAGCCAACTCGGCAACAGGTGCAGGTAGAAGTATGCGAGGGCGGCGAAGGCAACGATCTGGAATAGCGAGTTCAGAGCAACGAGCACGGCGGCGGCCTCTCTGTTCCCCCCGGCCAGGTCGTTCCAGATGAGCACCATGGCGATGCAACGGGCGATCCCGACAATGATGAGGCCAGTGCGATAGGCAGGCAGGCCGGGAAGCATCAACCAGGCCAAGGCAAACATGACCGCTGGACCGATGACCCAGTTCAGAATGAGCGACGGCACCATGAGCCGACGGTTGGAGGTGACCCGGCCCAGCTCGCTGTAGCGGACCTTCGCGAGCACCGGGTACATCATGACGAGCAGACCTATGGCGATCGGAAGGCTGGTGCCCGCCAGGGTTGCGCTCGAAAGCCAGGTGTCGAGGTGAGGGAAGAGCCGGCCAAGCACGATGCCCAAGGCCATCGCGGCCCCGATCCACACTGGCAAGAAGCGATCCAGGAGGGAGAGCTGGCCGATGACCGGGCCTTGTGGCTCAGACGTCTCTGACGCCTCACGAAGAGAGATCACATTGACAAGTGTCGATCTTTCTCTGCTGGCCGACCAGGGTCGAAAGCCCCATCCGCAACGAGTGCCGGTTGCGGTTGGGCCGTTGATCCGGGACGCGTTGTTGTATGAGTCGCCCGATAATCGGATCCTGGACGGCCGCCCGCAACAGATCGGCCGCCAAAGTCCGGGTGATAGCGGGTCCCCCCGGTCGGTGGTGCCGGATCCATGGCTGGCCTGCATCTGGCAGTTCCGTGGCCTAGACGCCCTATCCTTTGCTCTAAGCCGCCAAGGAGACATCGTGAAGGAAGAGGGCTGGTACACCGATCCGTACCGCCTACACGACGCCCGCTGGTTCTCTGACGGAACGCCGACTGCGCTCGTTCGGGATGCCGGAGTGACTTCCAAGGACCCACCGCCGAACACCCCTTACCTCGATCAGCCGGAACCCGTTCCCGAGAAGCCTTCATCGGTAGATGAGATTCGACGCGCTGACGAAGCCGAGAAGGATTCCGATCGGGTCCAGGACGCAATCTGGACGATATTTACGAAGAGCGGCCCTACCTAAGCTTGGCCCGTCACCACACCGACCGGGCGAGGTGCAGGTCCCGACCGTGGTCTGAGTGAGAGCAGCGAGGATACTCGGGCGGGCGGTACTCGGTTGAGCCCAACGGGGATACCAGGCTGTGGTGAGCCCGGTCGAACGGGGCAAACTTTGCCTGATGCGGCATTAGCCGCCGGTCAGGTTGGTCGTGTCGTGGCCACTGACGAAGTCCCCTAGGTCGGGCAGCACCCGGATCAGAGCGACGCGAGGGAGCGGGCCAGCGTGTACGCGGCCACCGCCACGAGCAAGACAGCGAACCAGCGAAGGAGGGTCGATGCCCGAGTCCGGCTCGCCAGGTGGTTCCCGGCGACCGCCCCGGCCAGGGCGGCGACGGTAAAGGGCAGAGCCACGTGCCAGTCCACGCCGGTCGTGGCCAGTCTCGAGGCCAACGCCACGGCGCAGTTGACGGCGATGACGAGAAGCGAGGTGCCGATGGCGGTCGGCATGTCGAACCCCAAGGCGAGCACCAGGGCGGGAACGATAATGAAGCCGCCGCCCACACCGAAGAAGCCGGTCATGAATCCGACGACTGTTCCAGCGGCCACCACCTTAACCACCGTCG
>JARLGQ010000039.1 GCA_031292675.1 Acidimicrobiales bacterium | reverse complement strand
GTGGTCGGCGACAACTCCGTCGTGTAGCTCGCGCTTGCAGCGCTTTTAAGGTGTGTTACCAGCCATGGTCCATCGCCATGGGTAGTTGCTGTGGCTCAGCGGCCCGCCGATCTCGTCGATGCGCCGATACATCTCACCCACGCTGGCCCCTTCGAAGTTCGACAGCCGACCCTCGTTGATGGTGCCCTCCTTGCCGCCCTCTGAGCTGGCGCCATTGTCCGAGACGACGATCACCACCGTGTCGTCGGCGTCGCCGAGGTCGGCGATGAAGTCGAGCACGCGCCCGATCTGCTGGTCCGTGTACGACAGGTAGGCGGCGAAGCACTCCATGAAGCGCTCGGCCAGCGCCCGCTGCCGGTCGTCGAGACTGTCCCAGCTCGGGACCCAAGGTGGGCGTGGTGAGAGTTCCGTCGCCTCGGGGACGATTCCGAGCGCGCGCTGCCGCTCGAATGTCTGGTCGCGCCAGCGATCCCACCCCTGGGCAAATCGGCCTTCGTAGTGCCGAATCCACTCGGCAGGCGCGTGGTGGGGCGAGTGGCACGCCCCCGTGGCGAAGTAGAGGAAGAAGGGCAGCTCGGCATCGACAGCTCGCAAGTCCCCGAGGAACTCGATGGCGCGGTCGGCAATGTCGGAGCTCAGGTGGTACCCATCCTCCATGGCACGCGGCGGCCGGACGCTGTGGTTGTCGTGATAGAGCGCGGGCACGAACTGGTGCGTCTCCCCGCCGTGGAACCCGTACCATCGGTCGAACCCGCGTGCGAGGGGCCACGTAGCACGCGAGGCGGCCATGTTGGTCTCGCCCTCTGGGCTCAGATGCCACTTTCCGACGGCATAGGTGGCGTACCCGTTCGCCCTGAGGATCTCGGAGAGGAAGCCGTTCTCCCGGGGCGGTCTGCCCCAGTACCCGGGAAAGCCGATCGCCAGGTCGGCGACGCGGCCCATGCCACTTCGGTGGTGGTTCCGGCCCGTGAGGAGACAGGCGCGAGTTGGCGAGCACAGCGCCGTCGTGTGGAAGTTTGTCAGCCGGACTCCCTCGGCAGCCACACCGTCAATCACGGGAGTGTCGATGTCGGACCCGTAGCAGCCGAGCTGTGCGAACCCCACGTCGTCGAGGACGATAAGCACGATGTTGGGCGCGCCCTCAGGAGGCGTCGCGACGGGAGGCCACCACGGCTCCGATGTGCGCCAGTCGTCTCGGATCTTTCCACCGAACACCGTCTTTGCCATGACCACCACCCCCGGGGGTCTCGAACGTGACGAGAGCATTGCATCGACGGCCGGCTCAGCCTGGCTCGAGGCGGCCTGGCTGCCTTGACGCTCGGGACGCCGGGCAAGGGCCCTGGGCGGATGACGCAGCCACGGCGCTCTCCTGAGCCAGCAAGTGGGCCGCCCGGGTCTCGATCCTGGCACCTTGGGATTAAAAGAGCGATACCTGCTGTCCAGACAATCCGCCCGGATCCATAGGCCCTGTTCCGGTGAGATGAGTCGTCCGCCCAGTTCGGCTGAGAACAACCCAGTCCACTGATTTGAGTAGCAAGGTAGTAGCAACTCCGGGCTTTCGGCAGACAGAAATATGGGGCACTCAGGTGCAGCACCTGACGTCGGCGAGTCGTCCGAGCTGATCGATCGCCTCATGTGCTTCGGCGTAGACCTCCCCTGGTGTTGTCCCTAGCCCTCATCGCGCGGCACTACCACCGGACAGTATGCAGGCGCAGTCCGAGCCGACGATGCCGATAACGATCCGGCGCGTGCGTCATGCATCTTTCACGTTCAAGCTGGGATCCGTCGCCACGACGGCTTCGCCGCTCACGGGCGGTTCGAGACCCCACGCGCTTGATCTGCGCGCTGGCGGATCACACAGATGTGATAGAGGGAGAGTTAACCTTTTGGGAGCAATTCTCTTAGAAGGTGACCCGAGTTGATCGCACCATCGAGGAGCACAGACGGGTACATCCGGGCTCATGCCGGCATCATGAATCGTGGGGACGAAATGTCCCCGCAAGCAATTGCTGGTCTCCAACCGGGGCGAGGCATCAATGCCATCTAAGGAGTCGAGCCCGGCTTCTGGAAGCACGTCTTCCAGATGGGCGCGGATTATCCGATGGGCAGACCTGAGAGTCGTTCCGTTGCGCACGATCCTGGTGACGGTTGCAATTGTCGTCGCCGTCTATCTGGCGGGCCAACTCCTCTACCGCCTCCGCGACGTCGTGCTGCTCGCGGTGGTCGGATCGTTCGTGGCACTCGTCCTGAACCCTGCGGTCGTGGGCTTGCAGCGGTGGAAAATACGGCGTCGGGGTACTGCCGTCGCCATCGTGACGATCTTCTCCCTACTCATCTTCGGAGGTCTGGCCTTCGCGTTCGGCTACCCCCTGGTCAACGGCCTCACCCATTTTGCGAATGCGCTGCCTGTCTATGTGGACAAGGCGCAACACGGGAAGGGCTGGATCGGTCATCTCGTTCGCAAGTACCACGTTGAGGCCTGGGTGCAGAAGAACTCACCCAAGATCATCAGCTTCGCGGAGAGCCTGGGCAAACCGGCCTTGGCCCTGGGCAAGGGCGCGTTTGCGATCCTGGCTGAGCTGGCGGCGACCTTTGCGTTCGTCATCTTGCTCCTCGTCGAGGCTCCGAAGATCCGTGCCGGTCTTCTGGGCATAATGGCCCCCGAACGGGCTGCCAGATACGCGGCAATCGGCGGCAAAGTGAGCGCATCGATCTCCGGGTTCGTGTTAGGGGACTTCCTCACTTCTCTGATCGCGGGCACGGTGATCTTCGTCACCCTCGCCGTCCTCGGTGTGCCCTACGCCTTCCTCTTCGGGCTCTGGGTTGCCCTCGTCGACTTCCTTCCGCAAATCGGTGGGGCGCTGGCTGGCATCCCGACGGTGCTCTTTGCCCTTGCGCATTCGTTCACCGCAGGGCTCGTCACGCTCGTCGTCTTCCTCGCCTATACGTTCTTGGAGAACCATTTCTTGAACCCGGTCGTCATGGCTCGGACCGTCAAGATCAATCCACTCCTCGTCTTCGCGGCCGTTCTTGTCGGTGCGGATATCGGGAATTGGTTGGGCGGCCTGTTCGGCGGTTTCGTGGCCGTACTCCTCGCGGTCCCGATTGCTGCCTCGATCCAGGTGGTGATCGTCGAGATCTGGAGGGCGACGGCGCCGGACGGCATC
>JARLGQ010000314.1 GCA_031292675.1 Acidimicrobiales bacterium | reverse complement strand
GGCCGACTTCGTCGAAAGCATGGGACGCCTGGCGGTGCACTATCCGAGCCTCTACGGTGTGATGTGCGGGCCTGCCGACCAGAGATCCGAGTATTGGCGCACCCTGCAACGGCTCGTCCGTGACCACGGGCTGGAGGAACGGCTCGTCATTCCCGGCGACGTCCGCCCCCCGCTCAAGGACGACCTCGTCGCCGCGTCCGATGTCGTGGTGCACCCGTCACACGCCGAGTCCTTCGGCCTGGCCGTGCTGGAGGCGATGGCGGCGGGCAAGCCCGTGGTGGGCGCGGGCACCGACGGGCCCGGCATGCTCATCGAGGACGGCGTGAGCGGCGTGCTCGTCGAGCCCGGGGACGTCCAAGCCCTGACGTCGGCGCTTCGGCGTCTGCTCGACGACGCGGGGGAACGTGCGTCTCTCGGCGCCGCCGCCCAGCGCGCCGCGCAGCGCTACGGCGTCGACGAGATGGTGCGACGATTCGAGGCGCTGTGGGACGAGGTGCTCGGCGCCGGGCACCGCGGCTCGAGCTGAGGTCCCCGCTCCCGCTCAGCGCCGGCCCCTTCCTCCTACGAAGGGGATCCGCCTCCGCAGTCTCACGTAACGCATGTAGCGGGCGTAGAGGTCCTCGTAGTCGCGGCGTTGCGCGATGGCGTCGGCCATCCACGGGGGCGGCACCTCCGTCGGGGTGCCCGGCAGCCGGTCATGGCCCCCGGTGAGGTCGGTCATCGTGGAGACGGCTCGGTTCAGCACCTCGGGCAGCTCACCTTCACCCTCGTGGCGGGCCAAGGCCTCCGACACCGAGGAGACCGCCGCCGAAATGGCGCTCTCGTCGGCGGTCACCGGCACATGCCCGGTGGCGGTCAGCCATCGCGCCAACGCCGTCACCGAAGCACGAGGATCGTCGAGCAGCCCCTCGTAGCGCATGACGAAGACCGCGCCGCCGGCGAGGCCGGCGAGAGCGTCCCGGTTGTAGCGCTCCCACAGGGCGAGCCCCAGGCTCACGGAGAAGCCCTGACGGGATCCGAGGGAGCGGGCGACGGCCAGCGGCGCGCGCCACAGGAGCACGGTGGCGACCGGCGCGGGGAGCAACGACCGCCACAACGGGAGGAGCAGGCACAGGCGCGGGTCCTTCCACACCACCGGGCCGTCGACAGGGAACGCCCGCCGGGCCGCGCCCGGGACGCGACCGGTGACACCGAGGACGGCGTCGGAGCGCTCCCAGCCGGGAGCGACGACAGGAGGCGCGCTCCACGTGCCTCCGAGCGCGGCGAGGATCTCGTCGTCGACGTCGGTCAGGGCCTTGCTCTCGTTGTGGACCGGATTGTCGTAGCGGCCCACCACGAGGTCGTCGGGGGCGGGCAACATGAGCCCGAGGCGGCCCAGCACGCCGGCCAGCGCCGAGGTTCCGCTTCGGTGCATGCCCACCACGAGCACCCACGGTCCGGGAGGGAATCCTCGTCCGACGGTGTTGGCCAACGCCCCTCGCACCCTCTCAGCCGCTGCTCAGCTCGACGGTGCGCCGGCGCTCGATGTCGGGGCGACCTCGGCGGCGACGCCGCCCAAACCTATAGGACCGGACCCCGGCGCCGGGCCGATCGTCACTGGTCGGGGTCAGCCGCTACCCGGTGTCGCGGTCGATCCCCATTAGCCTCGACGGCGTGCACCAGGGGGGCCAGGGACACCTCGACACGCCGACACCGAACGAACGCCTGGCGAAGACGGTGCCCACCACGGCACGGACGGTCCTCCAGGTCGGCGCGGGTGACGGGTGGGTGGCGCCGTGGTTGAAGCAGCGGGGATCCCCGCCCGCCGTCTACGGCGCCGACTCCCCTGCCGCACCAGGCTCGGAGGCACCCGCCGGTCTCGACGGCTTCTTCGCGCTCGACCTCGACAGCGACCTTCCGCCCCTGGACCGGGGGTCGGTCGACTGCATCGTGTACGCGGATGTCCTGCCCCGGCTCGCCGACCCCCTCGACGTGCTCGACCGGCACCGGTCTCTGCTCTCGGAGTCGGGGACGATCTCGTGCTCGGTGCCGAACCTCCAGCATCACGAGGTGGTCTCGGGGATCCTGCGCGGCGTCCCCCCCTTCTCCGGGGCGACGTTTCCCGAATCGTCGTGCCGCCGGCTCTTCACCTCGGCGAGCATCGTGCAGCTTCTGCTGGACGCCGGGTACGCACCGGACACCGCGGACAGGATCGAGGACACCGGAGCGGAGCCCATGGTGAGCGCGGGAGCGCCCTTGTTCGAGCTCCTCGGTGTAGGAGCACGCGACGCGGCGCGCGACCTGCGGACCGCCACGCTCATCGTGCGAGGCTCGCCACTGGCGCAGCCCGACAGCCGCGCCGAGGTCCCGATCACGTTCGTGGCCTGTGTCAACGACGACGCCCAGCTCGACGCCAACCTGCGGCGCTCACCGTGCCTGCGCGACGGCAGCCCCCACGAGCTGCTCGTCTTCCGGGGCTGTGCGACGGCGGCCGAGGGGCTCAATGCCGGGATCGAACAGGCGCGCCACGAGTTCGTGGTGCTGGTCCACCAGGACGTCTATCTCCCCGCGGGGTGGCCGGCGCGCATGGTGTCGCAATGGCGCCTCGCCGAGCGCCACGGGGGGCCCATCGGCATCGGGGGCGTCTTCGGGGTGCTCGATCGCCGGGTCCCCTTCGACGCCGTCGGGCACGTCGTGCACAGGGACCGCCTGCTCGCGCACCGGGCCCTTCCCGCCGACGTCGACGGCCTCGACGAATTGCTCATGGTGGTCCCCCGCGGCACACCGCTGCGCGTCGACGCGGCGCTGGGATGGCACCTCTACGGGACCGACCTCGCCCTGCAGGCGCAGGAGCGGGGACTGCGTACCGTCGTCGTCGACGCCCTGTGCCACCACAACTCGTTGACCGGACGGGTCCCCTGGAGATACCGCGAGAGCGAGCGCGTCCTGGCCCGGAAGTGGGAGAAGATGCTCCCCGTCCACACCAACTTGTCGTCGATCGGTTCCTGGTTGATCGACGGGTCCGACGCCGTCGGTGTTGGGGCCGGGCCCGACGAGCCCGCACCGGCGCAGGCGCCGGTCGCCGACTCCACGGGGCGCCCGGGCGCGCTGGCGGACCTGGTCACGCGGCTGCGGCGTGAGCAGGTCGCGCTGAACGCCGAGCTGGAGAAGGCGCGGCTGCAGGTGGCGTCGATGCAGGCGAGCCCGTTCTGGCGGGCCCGCGAGGTCTACGCCGCGGTCCGTGACCGTGTGCGGCGTCGCCGCTGACACACCGCCGGGCTTCACGAACGCCGGTCTCACGAACGCCGGTCTCGGGGGTGCGGCGGGTATACTGGGGAGGTTGTGCCGGTGCTCTTGAGCGTGGTCATGCCGACGCACGACCGCGCCCGGGAGGTGGGACGGGCGGCCGCGTCGGTGCTGTCCCAGGACGTCGAAGCACTCGAGCTGGTCATCGTGGACGACGGCTCGTCCGACGACACCGCCAACGTCCTCGACCGCCTCTCGGCGCAGGACCGCCGCGTGCGCGTCGTCCGCAACGAGCAGCCCGTCGGGCCCTGTGTGGCCCGCAATCGCGGGCTCGAGGTGGCCCAAGGCGAGCTCGTGGCGTTCTGCGACGACGACGACGCCTGGTTTCCCGGAGTGGGCCCGGTCGTCGTCGACTTCCTGGGCGAGCACCCCGACGTCACCGCCGCGTCGTCGTGGCATGTCGTGCTCCACGCCGACAGCGGGGGGGCCGCGGTCTTCCGGGGCCCGCTCGAGTACCCGAGCCGACATCTGCTGTGGCAGAACTTCGTGGCGCTCCCCTTTGCCGTGGTACGCCGCCACGCGCTCAGCTTCGACGTCTCTTTCGACCCCGACCTCCCTACCGGCGAGGACTGGGACCTGTGGCTGCGGTGCTCGCAGGAGGGTCTGGTGCGCACCGTGCCCCACGTCGGCTACCTCTACACCCAGCACGGGGGGAGCAGGGTGACGAGGACCCCCGAGGCCCAGATCACGGGGAGGCGCAACTTCCTGGCCAAGCACGGAGCGGCGATGCCCGCCTCGTGCCGGCTCTTCCACCAGACGGTCCTGGCCGGCTACGAGCAGGGGCGTCCCGCCATGCTGCGCGCCCTTGGCCCGTCCGGTGGCGCTTCGTCCCGGGACGCCGCCTGGGTGGGCTTCTTGCTGGCATCCAGCTTCGCCGCGGTCCGGGCGGGGCGCCGACGTCGGGACCCCGGCCTGCAGTCGCGCCTCATGGCGTCCTTGCTGGCGCGGGTGCCGACGTAGACTTTGGCCTCGCACGGGGGGCGACCTGGCTCCGCGGATCGCGGGAGAGGGGCGGCGATGCGTGGCAGTGGGGGCGGCCCGGCGGCAGGCGGGCCCGGTGGCGACCCCAGCGTCGTGCGTGTCGGCGGCCCGGCCGACGCGGCCTCGGCGGCCACGCTTCACACCCGGCTCATCTCCGATGGCTTCTTGTCGAGCCTCGGGCCTCGCTTCCTCGGACGGCTCTACGGCCGGATCGTGCGCTCGGACGAGTCGTTCCTCTTGATCGCCGAGGCCGGAGGGACCGCCGTCGGCTTCATCGCCGGCTCGGTGGCGACCGGTCGGCTGTATCGGAGCTTTCTCCGGCGCGACGGTGTGGCGGCTTTCCTGAGCGCTCCGCTTCGCCTCGTGACGGCGCTGCCCCGTGTGCTCGAGACCCTGCGACACGGACGCGACGACGGCGGTGCCGGTGGCGGCGAGCTGCTGGCCGTGGCCGTCGACCCGGAGTGGAGGGGCCGACACGTGGGTCGGCAACTGGTCGAGGGGTTCCTCCGGGAGCTCGAGGACCGGGGTGTGCGCGGCGCGCACGTGGTCGTGGGCGCCGACAACGAGGCCGCCATCGCCATGTACCGCCGGTCCGGCTTCGCCCCGACGCGGACCTTCGAGATGCACCCCGGCACCCGGTCCCTGGTGATGGAGACCGACGTCCCGGTCAGGGCGGTCCCGAGCCGCCGGCCCGGTTCGTGACGCGCGTCATCGTGGTGAGCATCGTGGCGTTCGGCGCCGCGGTCGTCCTCACCCCCGTGGCCATGGCGGTGGCGACGCGCACGGGGATCGTCGACCGCCCCGGGCCGCTCAAACCCCAGGCGGCGCCGGTGCCGTACCTCGGCGGTGTCGCCGTGTTCCTGGCTGCACTGGTCGGGGCAGCCGTCGGACATCCGGCCGTGGTCGCGCCTCTGGCCGGTGCGGTGGCCCTCGGGGTCCTCGACGACCGGCTCGACGTGCCCGCCCCCCTGCGCCTGCTGGGACAGATCGCCATCGGCGTGGGCATCGCCGTGGTCGTCCCCACCCGGATCGGGGGTGCGGGCGGTGGCGTGCTCGTCGTCCTCGTCTCGGTCCTCCTCATGAACGGGACCAACTTCCTCGACGGCCTCGACGCGTTGGCGGGGGGCGTGGTGGCCGTCGCCTGCGTGGCGTTCGCCGTGGTGCTCCACGGGCCGGGCAGGGATCTCGCCGTGGCCGGCGCCGCCGCCCTGGCGGGGTTCCTCCTCTACAACCGTCCCCCGGCGCGCGTCTACCTGGGCGACGCCGGCGCCTACCTGCTCGGCGCCACCCTGGCGCTGCTCCTTTCGTGGGCGTGGGCCCCGGGGACGCCGTCGCCGGTCGGTGTGGCCAGCCTGGTGATCGTCGCCGTCCCGGTGGCAGAGGTGGCGTTCGCGGTGGTGCGCCGCCTGAGAGCCCGGCAGTCGGTCACGACCGGCGACCGCCGCCACCCCTACGACCTCGTGGTGGCGCACGGGTGGTCCCGCGGCGCGGCCGCACTCGCCTACATCGGGGGCGAGGCGCTGCTGGGGCTGGCGGCGGTGGGCGCGTCCAAGGCACACACCCTCGCCGGGCCCGTGGCCGCCGTCGTCGTGGCCCCCGCGGTCGTGGTGACGGCGGCCGCCGCGTGCGGGGCGTTGTCGCCCGGGCCCCGGGCTCCGGCATGAGCCGCGTGTACCTCTCGCCCCCCGACGTGGGCAACGAGGAGCGCACGCTGCTCCTCGAAGCCCTCGACTCCGGGTGGGTGGCCCCGCTCGGGCCCCACGTCGACATGTTCGAAGCCGACCTCGCCCGGCGCGTGGGTGTTCCCTACGCCGTGGCGATGTCGAGTGGAACAGCCGCGCTCCACCTGGCGCTGCTCCTCGTGGGCGTAGGTCCGGGCGACGACGTGCTCATGCCCACGTTCACCTTCGTGGCCACGGCCAACGCGGCCACCTACATCGGTGCCCGGCCGGTTCTCGTCGACTGCGACGCCGAGACGTGGCAGTTGGCGCCGGACCTCCTGGCGCAGGAGCTGCAGGACCGGGCCCGGCTCGGAACGCTGCCGAGGGCGGTGATGACCGTCGACCTCTACGGGCAGACCGCCGACTACGGGCGCCTGGCGCCGCTGTGCGAGGAGTACGGGCTTCCTCTGGTGGAGGACGCGGCCGAGGCCCTGGGCGCGACGCATCGCGGTGCGGCGGCCGGTTCATTCGGTGAGGCGGCGGTGTTCTCGTTCAACGGCAACAAGATCATCACCACGAGCGGAGGTGGGATGCTCGTGTCGCGCCACAAGGAGCTCGTTGATCGCGCCCGGCACCTGGCCACCCAGGCGCGGGAGCCCGAGGTCCACTACGAGCACGTCGACCTCGGCTTCAACTACCGGATGAGCAACCTGCTGGCCGCGTTGGGGGTCGCACAGCTGCGCGGGCTCGACCGGCGCGTGCAGCGTCGGCGCGCCATCAACCAGGCGTACCGCCAAGCACTGGCTTCGACCCCGGGGATCAGCTTCATGCCCCAGGCCCCCTACGGCGAGCCCAACGGCTGGCTCACGTGCATCCTCGTGGACCCCGAAGGCTTCGGGTACTCGCGCGAGGACATCCGGGTGGCGCTCGAAGCGCAGGACATCGAGGCGCGGCCCACCTGGAAGCCACTCCATCTCCAGCCCCTGTTCGCCCAGACGCCGGTGGTGGGGGGAGCCGTGGCGGCGGGGATCTTCGGGCAGGGCCTGTGCCTCCCGAGCGGCTCGTCGCTCTCCGATGCCGATCTCCACCGGGTCGTCGACGTCGTCGAGCGCCTCGCGGCGCGCGCGTAGGCTCCGG
>JARLGQ010000313.1 GCA_031292675.1 Acidimicrobiales bacterium | reverse complement strand
CGTCGTCGACGTCTCGTACCGCGAGCTCACCCAGCACTACCCCCGTCCGGGATGGGTGGAGCACGACCCGGACGAGATCTGGCAGTCCGTGGTGGGCACGGTGGCCGAGGTGGCCGGGCGCCTCGACGCCGCCCACGCCCCGGTCGCCGCCATCGGCATCACCAACCAGCGCGAGACGGTCGTCGCCTGGGACCGGTCGACCGGCCGTCCTCTGCACCGGGCCATCGTGTGGCAGGACCGGCGCACCGCCGAGCGCTGCGACCAATTGCGCCGGGAGGGACGGCTCCCCTTGGTGCGCGCCCGGACCGGGCTCGTCCTCGACCCCTACTTCTCGGCCACGAAGATGGAGTGGCTGCTCGGTCCCGGCGGGGTCGAGGTGGACGACGACCTCGTGCTCGGGACGGTCGACGCCTGGCTGATCTGGAACCTCACGGGCGCCGGCGCCGGCGGGGTGCTCGCCACCGACGCCTCCAACGCCTCGCGCACCTTGCTCTACGACATCAGGGACCGCCGCTGGTCCGACGAGCTGTGCGACGTCTTCGGCGTCCCACGCGCCGCCCTGCCCGAGGTCCGCCCGTCGTGCGGGCGCTTCGGGGTGGTGCGGGGCGAGCTCGGCGAAGCGGCGCCGACGGTGGCGGGTGTCCCGGTGAGCGGAGTGGCCGGCGACCAGCAGGCCGCCCTGTTCGGCCAGGCGTGCGTGGCGCGGGGCATGGCGAAGGTGACCTATGGGACGGGGAGCTTCGTCTTGTTGAACGTCGGTGAGGAGTGCCCGCCGCCTTCGGAGGGCCTGCTCACGACGGTGGCGTGGGACCTCGGCGAGCACGGCGGCTCGTCACCTGTGACGTACGCGCTCGAAGGAGCGGTGTTCGTCACCGGGGCCGCCGTCCAGTGGCTGCGGGACGGCCTCGGTCTGATCGAAGAGGCGGCCGGCATCGGACCGCTGGCCGAGCAGGTCGAAGACAGCGAGGGCGTGTTCGTCGTGCCCGCCTTCACGGGCCTGGGCAGCCCGTGGTGGGACCCCTACGCCCGGGGCACGATCACCGGCCTCACGCGCGGGCTGGGGGCGGCCCACATGGCGCGTGCCGTCGTCGAGGCCATGGCCTACCAGGTGCGCGACGTCGTGGACGCCATGACGACGACGGGAACGGAGGTCGCCGCCCTGCGCGTCGACGGCGGCGCGGCCGTGCTCGACCTGCTGCTGCAGATCCAGGCCGACCAGCTGCGCGTGCCGGTGTCGCGTCCCACCACCACCGAGACCACCGCCCTCGGGGCCGCCACCCTGGCGGGAGTGGCCGAAGGGGTGTGGGCGAATCTCGAGGACCTGGAGACGATCTGGTCGCTCGACGTCCAGTTCACGCCCCGGGCCACGGCGCTGGCCGCCGACCGGGCCTACGGCGGCTGGCGCCGCGCCGTCGAGCGTTCCCTGGGGTGGGCGGTGCCCGGGCGCTGACGTCTCGGGCCCGACGCCGTTTTCGTCGTGTGCCTTCGTACCATGAGCACCACCCGGTCGCCGCAGGGCCCCGGGAGGAGGGACGCCCCGACAGTGCTCCTGCTGTACGTCATCGGATTCGTGGCAGGAATGATCGCGGGGATCTCCCCCTGCATCTTGCCGGTGCTGCCCGTGGTCCTCGTGGCCGGGGCCACCGTGCCGACCACCTCCGACCCGACGTCGGACCCCGACGAGCCGCCGCGCACGCCCGCGGCACGCCGGCCGGCCGGGACGCGAGGTTCGGGAGACGGCCTGCGGGTGGCGGTGCGCACTTCGAGGTCGACCACCCTGCGGTCCCGAGCCCCGTCCCGGGCGCGCAGCTACCGCGCCTATGCCGTGGTGGCGGGACTGGTCCTCAGCTTCAGCATCGTGACCCTGGTGGGGTCGTCGCTCCTGAGCGCCATCGGCCTCCCCCAGGACTTCCTGCGCGACGCCGGCCTCGTCGTGCTGGGAGTGGTGGCGGCCGGCCTCATCGTCCCGCCCCTCGGGCACCTCCTCGAACGGCCCTTCGCCCGTGTCGCCCAGCGCCAGCCCAAGGGGGACGCCGGCGGGTTCGTCCTCGGGCTCGGGCTGGGCGCGCTCTTCGTGCCCTGCGCCGGCCCGGTGCTGACCGCCATCTCCGTGGTGAGCGCCAATCACCACGTCGGGCTGACGTCGGTCGTGCTCACCGTCGACTTCGCCCTGGGCGCGGCGGTCCCCCTGCTCGTCTTCGCCCTGGCGGGCCAGCGCGTGGCGGAGCGCGTCTCGGCCTTCCGCTCCCACGCCGCCTTGGCCAGGCGGGTCGGCGGGATGGTGCTCCTGGCCATGACGCTGCTGATCGCCTTCAACGTCACCGACGGCCTGCAACGGGTCGTGCCCGGGTACACGACCTTCCTGCAGCGCCACGTCGAGGGCGGTTCCTACGCCAAGAAGCAGCTGGCCGACATCACCCGGGAGAAGACGGGCGGACAGCTCGGCAGCTGCGCGCCCGGCCTGTCGACGCTCGAGGACTGCGGTGCCGCGCCCAACTTCCAGGGCATCACCGCCTGGCTCAACACCCCCGGTGACCGGTCGCTGTCGCTGGCGTCGCTCAAGGGCAAGGTGGTGCTGGTCGACTTCTGGACGTACTCGTGTATCAATTGCCAGCGGTCGCTGCCCCATGTCGAGGCCTGGTACGCGCGCTACCACGCCGCGGGGTTGGAGATCGTGGGCGTCCACACCCCGGAGTTCGCCTTCGAGCACGTCGTGTCGAACGTCTCCCAGGCCACCAAGCAGCTCGGCGTGCGGTACCCCGTCGCCGTGGACGACGCCTACAAGACGTGGGACGCGTACCAGAACGAGTCCTGGCCCGCCGACTACCTCGTCGACGCCACCGGCCAGGTGCGGCACGCCGAGTTCGGTGAGGGCGACTACGGCGGCACCGAATCGCTCATCCGCACGCTGCTCGTCGACGCCGACCCGACGGTGAAGCTCCCGCCGCGCACCGACGTGCCCGACAAGACGCCCACCGTGGCCCAGACACCGGAGTCCTACCTCGGCTACCACTACGGGTTGCCCAACCTCTACGGCTCGACCATCACCGAGGACAAGCCGGCGGTGTACCAATTCCCCGGGTCGCTCCCCCCCGACTACCTGGCCTTCGCCGGGACCTGGACCGTGGGAGCCGAGAAGATCACCTCGGGCCCCGGTGCCCGCCTCGAGCTCGCCTTCCAGGCCAACGACGTGTACCTGGTGCTCGGGGGCACGGGCACGGTGCGCGCCACGGTGGGCCCGCACACCGAGACCCTCGGGGTGTCGGGCATCCCCCGCCTCTACGCCTTGGTGTCGTCACCGACCTTCGAGTCCGAGACCCTCGTGCTCAGCTTCTCCCCCGGTGTCGACGCCTACGACTTCACCTTCGGCTGACACGGTTCGGCCCGGCCGTGCCGGCCCCGCTCACGCGCGCGCAGTGTCGCTAATTTGTCACTGTCGCTGATCCGTCACTGTCGCTGATCGGTCGCTGTCACCGATTCGTCACTGTCACCGATTCGTCACGTCTCCCCCGCTTGTCGATCTCTCTCTCCACGATTCATGAACACGGGGGGCGCTCCGGACGTATACCGCCGGTCAGCCGTTGTCGGTCGTCCGGCGGGATGGGAGGAGCCACGATGAGTGGGTTGTTGCGTCTGGGGCCAAACCCTTGCGAGCGAGGAGACGGTACGAACCGACCGGTCCTGCACCGGGGTCGCAACGCCGCTGTCCTCGTCGTGGCGGTGGCGACGATCGCACTGGGAACCGTGATCCGCCCCGCGCCGGCCTCGGCTCACCGAGCCGCCAAGAGGTCCAATCTCTTCAGTGTGACGAACCTGGTCGCCGACAATTCGTCGTCCGCACCCAAGCTGGTCGACGGCAACCTGACGAACGCGTGGGGCCTGGCGTACTTCCCAGGCGGGCCCATCTGGGTTTCGGACAACAACTCGGGGAAGGCCACGGTGTACGGGGGAGGAGTCAACGGCGGCCCGGTCTCGCTCGAGCTCACCGTGCCCGTACCCGGCGGCAACCCGACCGGGCAGGTCTACAACGCGACCGGCGGGTTCCCGGTGGGTGGCGTGGGCGGAATGACGTCGTCGTTCATCGTGGCCACCGACTCCATCGGCCCCGCCCAGTCCCCCGGAGAGATCGCGGCGTGGTCGGGCGGCTCGTCGTTCGTCGCGGAAGACAGCCCCACGGGGGGCCCCGGTGGGACCACGCCGGCGGGAGCGGTGTTCAAAGGCCTCGCCATCGCCGACACGGCCGCCGGTCCCGAGCTGTTCGCCACCGACGTGGCCAACGGCCGCGTCGACGTCTTCAATCACGATTTCGCCCCCATGGACACCCCCACGGAATTCGTGGACCACGCCGTCCCCGCCGGCTACACGCCGTTCGGCATCGAGGCGCTCAAGGGCGACATCGTCGTGACCTACGGCCTGCAGAACGCCCTGAAGACCGACGTCGTCCAGGGTGCGGGCCTCGGCTATGTCGACATCTTCACCGTGAACGGCGCGCTCGTGAAGCATCTCGTCGCCGGCGGCGCCAAGAGCCCTCTCGACGCGCCGTGGGGACTCGCCATCGCGCCCAAGCACTTCGGCCACTTCAGCGGCAAGTTGCTGGTCGGCAATCTCGGCAACGGCATGATCAACGCTTTCAACCCGAAGAACGGCAAGTTCATGGGAACCCTGGCCGACACCAGCGGGCACCCCATCGTCGTCGACGGCCTGTGGGGTCTCAAAGCTGGAGACTCGGTGTTCGGCGGAACGAGATCGGTCATCTTCAGCGCCGGCCCGACCGCCTACGCCGACGGCATCGTGGGGATCCTCACCGTCTCCTGACCGCGCCGCTCGACGGCACCCACGCCCTCACCCCTACCCCGCTCCACGAGGTGCGCCATGACCAACGCGTCCCAGACCCTGTCCGAGTTCCGTTCCCGAGCGGCGCGCCTCTCCTTTGCCGACCGGCCAGCCACGGCCCATGACCCGGTGGCGGCGCTGCGGGTCGTAACCATCCTCGGCCTGCTCGCCATGGCCCTGATCCATCTGCTCGATCTTCCCGGCACCATGGGGCCGGACCCCGTCCAGGGCACTCTCTACCTGGTGCTGATGGCCGGAAGCCTCGTGGCCGCCTTCAGGCTGGTGCACGCCACCTCCCTGTGGCGCTTCGCACTCCCCGCCGCCCTGGCCGCGAGCGCAGTGGCTGCCTACGTGCTCACGCGCACTGTCGGGCTCCCCTTCGACCACTCCGACGTCGGCAACTGGAACGACCCTCTGGGCATCGCCGCCCTGTTCGTCGAGGGGGTCACGATGGCGGCGGCCGTGTACGGGATCGTCCTGGCCGCGCGCTCGACGCGCTCAGCCCTCTGGGAGATCCGAGCTTCCCGCTGACCGGGGCTGACACGAATTTCGGGCACCGCCCTCCGGCCCCACCCGGCACTAGCTTGGGCACCTCGCCGCGTCGACATCGGGATGACGCGACAAAGGACGTGTGCACATGATCGAAGACCTGTCCGATCCTCGTCGTGCAGAGCCCCCCTACGTCGCCACGGAACGGGCCATGCTCGAAGGGTGGCTCGAATTCCATCGCACCACGTTGGTGCTCAAGTGCGAGGGCCTCGACGACGCGGCGCGAAAGTCGAGGCCCGTGCCCAGCTCGAAGCTCTCGCTGCACGGCCTGCTCCGGCACATGGCTGAGGTGGAACGGAACTGGTTCCGAAGGACACTGCTCGGGGAGCCCGACGCCGTGCCGATCTGGTACGACCCCGCCGTCGAGGACAGCGAGCTCGTTCCCCTCGACGACGCCGACTGGGACTCGGACCTGGCCGCGTGGCACGCCGAGTGTGACGACAGCAGGGCGACGGCCGCGGCGCGCTCGCTCGACGACACGGGCGTGCGCGACGGTGAGCCGTGCTCACTGCGCTGGATCTACACGCACATGATCGAGGAGTACGCCAGGCACAACGGCCACGCCGACCTCATCCGGGAGCTCGTCGACGGCTCCGTCGGCTGGTAGACGGCGCCGCGGGGAGCTCAGGCGGCGGGCTCCGAGGTCGCCCCGGCGTGCTGGGGGGAGAGCGGGGGGACCGGGGTCGGCTCGTAGCCGTCCCCGTTGGTCGATGCCCGGACCTGGGCCACATCGGCGCCGCCCACCACGCCGTGGCGCTTGGCGTAGCGGTCGACGTACTCCTGGCCCGACAGGTTCCTGATCTCGAACATGAGCTCGTCGGTCGCCGCCCGCAGCGTCAGGGGGTCGCTCGCCTCGGAACGCTCGAAGCGCGACAGGTCGAGCGGAGCGCCGAATCGCACGGTCACCTTCTTGAACGGGCGCGGCAGGTTCGAGCCCGGGCGTTGGACCGCCGAGGTCCCCACCATCCCCACCGGGATCAGCGGCACGCCACACCCGAGGGCGAGACGCACCACGCCGGTGTGCCCCCGGTACAGGCGACCGTCGGGCGAGCGCGTGCCCTCGGGGTAGATCCCGCGGGCACGGTCCGACTTCAGGACGTCGCGGGCCGCCACCAGTGCCCGCTCCGAGGCGCTGCCGCCCTCGCGCCGCATGGGGATCTGGCCCACGGCACGGAAGAACCACGCCGTCTTCCACGAGTCGAAGTACTCCGCCTTGGCCACGAACGTGACGCGCCGGCGCAACACCAAGGGGAGGAACATCGAGTCCAGGAACGCCACGTGGTTGGGCGCCAGGATCACCGGGCCATTGGCGGGGACGTGTTCACGGCCCTCGACCTTGATCCGCCACAACAGGAAGAAGACGGGGCTGAGCAGGACCTTCAGCACCCAGTAGGTCACGGCCCCACGGTAGCGCGCCGCGCCACACCGCGAATTGGACTCCCACCCCGCCATGCGCGCCAGCCCCGCCGCTAGCGTCTGTCCGATGGCCCGCCGCCTGACCGCACGGGGGCAGCGACGTCGCCTCGAGCTGCTCGACTATGCCGCCCGGCAGTTCGCCACGAACGGATACCACCCCACGTCGGTCACCGACATCGTCGACGGCCTGGGCGTGGGCAAGGGCGTCTTCTACTGGTACTTCGCCTCCAAAGAGGAGCTCCTGCGGCAGATACTGACCGACGCGCAACGCGACCTCCGCCGGACCCAGCGCCAAGCCATTGCCGACGAACCCGATCCGGTCCGCCGCATCGAAGCCGGCATCAGGGCGTCGGTGGCGTGGCTCGACGCCAACCGCCATCTCTTCGTCCTCCTGGAGTTCGCACGCACCGAGGAACGGTTCGCACCGCTCATCCGCCAGGGCGAGGAGCAGGCCGTGGCCGACGCCCTTCCCCACGTGAAGGCGGGCATCGCCGCCAGCATGATCCGGCGCGACGACCCCCTGGTCCTGGCCCACGCCATCCTGGGCGTGACCGACCGCCTGGCTCGCGTGCTCGTGCTCGAGCAGGGGCGGCCCGCCGACGAGGCCGGTGACGCGGCGGTGGCGTTCTGCCTCGAGGGCATCCTCTCCCCCACCGCCGCCCAGCGCCGCCTGGGGCAGCGGTGACACACTGACCCTCTATGGCGACAAGTGCGACGTTCCGCTTCAGCTACGGCGTCTTCCGGCCTCTGCTCTCGCTCCTGGGCATGGGACCGATGTTCTCGCGTGTCGAGCTCGAGAGCGGCACGCTGCGCGTGCGCATGGGGTGGGCGTTCGGCACCTCCATCCCGGTGCACCAGATCACCGCGGTCGAGCCCCGCAGCGGGCTCGCCGGCGGGATCGGTGTGCACGGCTTCAGGGGCCGCTGGCTCGTGAACGGCGCCACCACGGGGCTCGTGGCGATCACCGTCGACCCCCCCGTCCGGGCCGCGGTGATCGGCTTCCCCGTCAGCCTGCGCGTGCTCACGCTCAGCCTCGAGGACCCCGACGCCTTGGTGGCCGCCCTGGCCCGGTGACCGGGGAGAATCGGACGGCCCACCCGGGGCGCCGGACCGAGACGGATCGGTGCAACTCGGTGAGATCGGTGCAACTGGGTGAGATCGGTGCAACTCGGTGAGATCGGTGCAACTTGGTGAGATCAGTGCAACTTGGTGAGGGTTCGCCGCAGATTGCGCACGGCCTGGCCGATGCGCTGCTCGTTCTCGATGAGCGCGAAGCGCACGTGGCCGTCGCCGCCGGGCCCGAAGCCCACCCCCGGGGAGGTGGCCACCTCGGCCTCCGACACCAGGAACGACGAGAACTCCAGTGACCCCATCTCGCGGTACGGCTCGGGGATGGGTGCCCACACGAACATGGTCCCCTGGGGCGGGGTGAGGCTCCACCCCATGCGGTTCAGCCCGTCGCAAAGGGTGTCGCGCCGCGCCAGGTAGTTCTCGTTGACCCACTTCGGGTAGTCGGGCACCTCGTTCATGGCCACGATGGCGGCGATCTGGATGGGCTGGAAGGTGCCGTAGTCGAGGTAGCTCTTGAGCTTGGTGAGCGCGGCCACGATCTCGGCGTTGCCCACCAGGAACGCCACGCGCCATCCCGCCATCGAGAACGACTTGGTGAGCGAGTACAGCTCGACGGCCACGTCCTTGGCCCCGGGCACCTGCAGGATCGACGGCGGCTGGTAGCCGTCGAAGGAGATGTCGGCGTAGGCGAAATCGTGGACGAGGACGACCTCATGCTCGCGGGCGAAGTCGACGATGCGCTGCATCCACGCCAGGTCCACGCACGCCGTGGTCGGGTTGTGGGGGAACGACAGCACGATCACGCGTGGCTTGGGCCATGCCGATCCCCACGACTCCATGAGGTTGTCGAAGAAGGCCTCCGACGCCGGTGGGCCGTCGATGTTGGTGGCCTGCTCCAGGCGGACCTGGCGCACCTCGGCACCGGCGAAGAGGGGGGCGTAGATGTGGATGGGGTACGAAGGCGACGGCACCAGGGCGCTGTCACCGGGGGCGAGCAGCACCCACATCAGGTGCGACATCCCTTCTTTGGCGCCGATGGTGGTCACCACTTCGGTCTCGGGGTCGAGCTCCACGCCGAAGCGGCGCAGGTAGAGCGAGGAGATCGCCTGGCGGAGCTTGGGGATGCCCTTGCTCGACGAGTACCGGTGGTTCTTGGGGTTGTGGACGGCTTCGGCCAGTTTTTCCACCGCGGCGTCGGGGGAAGGCAGGTCGGGGTTCCCGAACCCGAGGTCGATGACGTCGCGTCCGGCTCGACGGGCCGCCAGCTTCAGCGCCTCGATGTGCGCGAAAACGTACGGGGGCAGGCCGTTGATCCGTCGGAATTCCATCGCGCGAGGTTAGCCCTCGCCCCCGACACGGCTGACGACAACGGCATCAGGCCCCGCGCACGATGGCGGCGGCCTCGGCCACGGCCTCGATCGACTCCGGCCACGCGCACACGGCCCAGGTGGCGCCCGCACCCGCCACCTCCTGCAGCCGCTGCGCGATCCGGGGGGTGTCGCCGGAGACCGGCCCGGCCCAGGTCACCTCGCAGCGCGGCCGGAGACCCGCCAACGCGGCGGGTTGGCCCTCCCACAGGTTGACGGCGGCGCCGAGCTCCACGGCGAGCTCGGTGGTGGCCCGGGTCCCGCCGCCCACCCACACCGGCACGCCGCCCCCGAGCACGTGGCGGGCGCACTGGCGCAGCTCCGACCGGCGCCCGTCGGGAGCCGCCACGGGGATCCCGAAGGCGAGGTTCTCGGCCGCGCTCTTGCGGTCCCCGGTCCCGAGCCCGGCGATCAGGCGCCCCGGGGCCATCCGGTCCAACGACAGGAGCTCGGCCACCAGCACCTCCACGGGCACGAGCCCGACGCGCGCCACGAGCGGGCCGAAGCAGACGGTGCGCGTGGAGGCGGCGACCGCCCCCAGCACCGGGAACGCCGACAGGGCCGGGCGCTGCGGCGCGCCCATGGGCCACAGGTGGTCGAACACGACCACGCCGTCGAGGCCGAGCTCCTCGGCGCGCCGCGCCGCGCCGAGCGCGGCGGTGTCGTCGCGAAACGTCGGAAGGGTCACCCCGACCCTCACCGCACCGGCCCCCGGGCGATCAGGCCACGTCGACCCGGTAGCGGTCCCCGGCCCGGGCCACCAGGGCGGCTCCGATGGCCCCGGCCCGCTCACCGAGCTGGGCGGCGAGGATCCTGACCTCGGGTCGGTACGGGCGTCCTTCGAGCAGCTCGTCGAAGGCCGTGTGCACCTTGTCGTGCACCAGGCTCACGGTCCCGACCAGGCCGCCCCCGTACACCATGACGGCGGGGTCGAGGGCGAGCGCCAGGTTGGACAGACCCAGCGCCAGCCACCACCCGAGCTCGCCCAGCACGGCCAGGGCGCCGGGGTCGCCTGCCGTGGCCGCCACGGTGACGTGCTCCCCCCTCACCGACTCCGGGTCGCCACCGGCGAGGTTCACCACCTCGGACAGACGCCCGGCACGGGCCGCCTCCCGGGCCAGGCGTCCCAGCCCGCTGCCCGAGGCGAAGCGCTCCCAGCAGCCCCGCTTGCCGCACGGGCACGGCGGTCCCGTGGGGTCGACCACCATGTGGCCGATCTCACCGGCGAACCCCGAGGCCCCCCGCACCACGTTCCCGCCGGCGACGATGCCACCCCCGATCCCGGTGCCGAGCGTGACCATGACGGCGTCGGTGACGCCGACGGCGGCCCCGAAGGCCCACTCCGCCACCGTGGCGCAGGTGGCGTCGTTGTCGACCACCGTCCGCAGCCCGCCGAGGCGCTCCGAGAGGCCGGCCGCGATGTCGAGCCCGCTGCCCCGGGGCAGGTTGGGGGCGAAGCGCAGCACCCCCGTGTTGTCGACGAGGCCCGGCGCCCCCACCCCCACCGACGCCACCTCGGTGTCGACGGTGTCGCGCAGTTGCCGGGTCACCGCCGCGAGGACGTCGATCACCGGCTCGGGCCCGCCCACATCGGTGACGCCGCCGTCGGACGCGGACGGCGAGGGGCGCCCCGGGGTCGGCACCCGCAGTTCCGCGAGCACCACACCCTCGTCGTCGACGGCCAGGCCGAGCACCTTGGTGCCCCCGAGGTCGATCCCGATGGTCACCTGCCTCGCCACGCCGACCTCCTCGGCACGGGCCCGACGTCCGGAGACGGTGCCTCGCTCACGTCGTGAGCGAGGATTCGACGCGTGCCTTGAGCTCCTCGAGGGCGGTGTGCATGATGCGGCTCTGGGCCCGGCGCTTGATGAACCCCGGGAGCGGGACCCGCAGCTCCACTTCGAGGGT